>CAYTVX010000049.1:0-1825 GCA_964441885.1 uncultured Candidatus Saccharibacteria bacterium | reverse complement strand
AGCCTTCTCGCTAAAGCGCTACGCTAACCCGCTCGAAGGCTGTTTTTGTTTGTCTGAAAAATTATTTGTTCAACACCAAATACTCGCCTTCACTTATTATTTCTACTTTTCCGTCTATGATCTTCAGCGCTGAATTATCATCTAAAGCATAGATAACTCCCGGAATATCTTTCGCTATCTCTTTTATATTTTTCTCTCTTAATTTTGGGTAATATGGAGAATTGAGGTGTGGCAGAAAATAAAAATCAACAAAATTTAAACCAGCCATCTCTTCTTTATCTAAATCTTCTTCATAAACAATCTGTGAGATTTTTAAAGATAAATCTTTATTTGTAACCATACTACCAGCACTTAATCCTACATACACTTTTGTTTTTAATAATTCTGGCAAAATTTTTGCTAGACCAGATTTATTTATCCATTCCATTAGGTAATAAGTGTTTCCGCCACCGAAAAACAAAACGTCAGCTTTTTCAAATTTTGGTCTCCATACACTTTCATCCACAGCTGAAATATCTACAATATCAACAGATTTAAAATTTTGTTTTTTTATATTCACTAAATCATTTTCAAGCCAGCTTTTATCGCCCTTTTCAATATTTGCTGCAGTTGGAATAAATACAAGTGAAATTTCTTCTGCCTTTTTGCCAACCAAATCGAGCAAAGCATCACTTATAGATTTATTTGTCAGACCACTAGAAGTAAGTAAAAGTTTCATAAATCTAATTACTCCTATAAAACTCCACCGTTCTCTTCAATCCCTCATCAAAATCAACAGTGCTTTTATATCCCAAAAGTTTTTTAGCTTTTGAAATGTCACCGAGAGAATGTTTTACATCACCCACTCTTTCTGGCTCATATTTTGGAGCGATGCTTGTGCCCAAAATTTTATTTATTTTTTCCACAAGCTGGTTTAAAGAAATTTCATTGCCACAAGCAATGTTTATCACCTGCCCCGCACAATCTTTTGAAGCAACGCACGCTTTTAGACAAGCATCTATGTTGTTGTCGACATATGTAAAATCGCGAGAAGTTTCGCCGTCACCAAAAATCACCGGTGTCTCGCCTCTTAGCATTTTTTTTATAAACAAAGGAATCACAGCAGAATACACAGACCCTGGATCTTGATTTGGGCCAAAAACATTGAAGTACCGCAAGCACACAGTCTCTAGTCCAAAAAGAGTGTAGAAATTTTGACAGTATTGCTCGCCAGTCAGCTTTTGAATAGCGTACGGGGATTTTGGGACAGAACGCATCGACTCTTCTTTAGGCATGACGGGCGAGTCACCGTACGCAGAAGAAGAAGCTGCGTATACAAATCTTTTTACACCTGCATCGCGCGAAGCAATGAGCATCGTGAGTGTGCCAAGCACATTTGCATTATTGGTTTTTATTGGATCATCTATAGAACGTGGCACGGACGGTATTGCGCCCTGATGAAGCACATAGTCTATGCCGTCGACAGCCTTTTTTGCCACACCCAAATCACTAAAATCCCCTTCAATCAATTCTATTTTGTCTAAAAACGGAGCAATGTTTTCTCTCTTACCAGTAGAAAAGTTATCAATGACTCGCACAGTCTCACCGAGCTCTACAAGTTTTCTTACAATATTTGATCCAATAAATCCCGCTCCGCCTGTGACTAGATATTTTGACATGGTTCTGTGAAAAAAATTAAATTTGTTAGTGAAAAGAAAAGTAGCTCCCGAACGAGTTAGCGAAGCGCTTTAGTGAGGGAGCTACTTTTCTTTTCATGACCCATTAAATTCTCCCATCGCTTTTTCGCGGGCGAGGCGGGTGGCTTTCGCTGAGGCGCCGCCGGCGA
>CAYTVX010000048.1:0-2155 GCA_964441885.1 uncultured Candidatus Saccharibacteria bacterium | reverse complement strand
TTGCAATCTCACGTACTGACTCTGCACTCAATGTATCCTCGTATGATTGCCAAATAATAGAAGTATCTTTCTTATAAACTATTGATCGCACTACATACCCACGAACCATTGTTGTTTTTCTACTCGCTCTGAATGCAATCAACATAGTATTCTTATTACTTTGTAAGCTCTTCAACCAATCTTTTTGAAACTCTGTAAACTTCCGTCAGAAATGATACGCAAAAAAAAGTGGGAAGCTCTCTCTCATCGCCTCCGTTCTTACCACCTTATCTTTTAATGCTTCTTGTATATCCATACTATAGACCACTTAAAGACTTAATTGCTTCTAGTTGTGCTTTTGTTAGCTCACCTAGCTCCAGTGTGTTCTTGCTATCCATTTCTATTTGTGTAGGTGCTTTTGCTATATGTCTGTCCATCCAATCAACTAACATCTTCTCACTCTTTGTACCAGAAGTAACATACTTTGTAATAAGATAATCCTGCACACTCATCTTCTTGCCTTTGTTCTTGATTTCATCTTCTAATTGCTCTACCGTCATCTCTGAATACTTTAGCATCTTATCCATTATAATCTGTGCTTGTTTCTTGCGTTCTCGTCATTGACTCTTGAGTTTTGGGTCTGGTTGTACTACCTCTCATTTCTTAAAAGGTTTTAGGTGTTTATTTTGTGGTCTTGACTCTGATTTTGACACTGTTTTATGAAGAAAGTAAAGTATAATCTCCTGTTGCGTGATTTCGTTCTGCTCAGTTCTTTTTTATTGTCAGCTCTGGGTCTAGTCTTATCATTCTGTCTATAATCACTTGGCAGTATTTAGGATCTATTTCCATTCCGTAACATTTTCTTTTTATTTGGTGTGAAGCTAACATTGTAGAACCTGAACCAAGGAATAAATCTAATACTAAATCGTTTTCATTTGAACTTATTAAAACATAAAAAGCAATCCCTTTTACATTTTTTTGAGTTGGGTGGGATACATTTGCATTATGTTCTGTAATTGGTTGCTCACTTAAAGCATAATATTTTTTAAGAAAACCATCGCCATTATATCTATTGTCTTTTTTAGTAGTTTCGCTTACGCTTACAATTCCTGAATTATGTTTTTTAACTCCATTTATATTTGTAAAATAACATATTTCGTAATTTGAACTAAAATAACCTTCGGGATAAGGTTGTGTTTGATTTGTTATCGGCATTATAAGTAAATTATATTGTTTAAAATACTTATTCAATATTAATAAACTTTGCTCCGCTAATTTGCTTCCAAAAAATATATATGCGTGTGTTCTTTCTTTTACGCTCAATAATATATTTGGCATACATTCTTCAAATACATCTAAATTTTCATCTCCTAAAATATCCCCTTTTGTGTTTTTTACCGCAATACCATAAGGTGGATCAGTAAACACCATATCAGCTTTCTCTCCATTCATTAGTTGTGCTACCTGTTCTGCGTCTGTACTATCCCCACAAAGCAATCTATGCTCACCTATCTCAAACAGATCTCACAATACTATATCAGTAGTAATTGTTTCAGGTATCTCATAGTCATCTTCTTTTGCTTCTACTTCTTCTTCCAATTCTTCTACGTCTTTGAATAGGTCTGATAATTCTGGTATGTCTAGCTCTTGTAGTTCTATTTTTAGGTTGTCAAAATCTCGTTCAGAAAGTTCTGTAAGTTTGTTATCTCTAATCCTGAAGTCACGCTTTTGTGTCTCGGTTAGCCCAGAAACCACGAGGACATCTGCATCTGTTTCTCACATCTTCTCTAATGCTAGTTTACGTCAGTGACCCGCAAGGATGATGTTGTTCTCATCTACTACGATAGGAGTTATGTATGTGTTTGCTTTTATACTCTTTACTATTTCATCTATATTAATTCAATGTTTTTTGTTATTTCTTTCGTATTCAACTAAATCTGATAATTTTACGCTTTTATATTCCTTATTCTTTTCGCCTGTCATTTGATTTAGTTAGAAACTAAAAAGTATTTACTTATCTTCTCTGCTAGATCATTGTTGTTCTTGTAGATTGGTTTGGTTTTGATTTTCTTTTTTGGTTGTTTTGTTTTGTTTGGTATTGCTGGTATCTTTACTCGTGAGGTCATTACGCCTAGGTGGATATAAATATGATTGTAGTGTATTGTAATGTTTTTGA
>CAYTVX010000047.1:0-2607 GCA_964441885.1 uncultured Candidatus Saccharibacteria bacterium | reverse complement strand
GTGGGAGAAAAAATAGAAATTGAAGGCCTGATTGTAGACGAACCAGATGTCCGTGACACGAGTGTGCGACTCGTCATGATGCCGGATAATTCTAAATATAAAATTTTGGTTACAGTACCGCAGGGCAATGATTTTTATTATGGTGATATTGTGTCTGTATCGGGTCTGCTTGAATCGCCAGAAAATTTTGAGACGGATACTGGCAGAGAATTTGATTATGTTTCATATCTAAAAAAGGATGGCATTGGATATCAAATGTATCGTCCAAAAATTTCTCTCGTCTCGCATGGTCATGGTAGTTTTTTGTCGAGGAATCTTTTTCGTTTTAAAAAAGCTTTTATAGAAAATCTACAGCGGGCGATTCCAGAGCCACACTCTTCACTCGCCGCCGGTATTTTGCTTGGTGCAAAACACTCTCTTGGCAAGGAGCTTACTCTAGCTTTTAGGCAATCTGGGCTAGTGCATGTGGTCGTGCTATCTGGGTACAACGTCACCATCGTCGCTGAGTTTATCGTAAAAATATTTTCTTTTTTGCCAAAATTTGCAGGTGTCGCTGGCGGTATATTTGGCATCATTGTATTTGCCCTTATCACTGGTAGTGGCGCGACAGTGATTCGTGCGTCGATCATGTCGTGTATTGCGTTAGTGGGCAGATCTACGGGTAGGA
This sequence comes from uncultured Candidatus Saccharibacteria bacterium, assembly GCA_964441885.1. Taxonomy (GTDB): domain Bacteria; phylum Patescibacteriota; class Minisyncoccia; order Phycocordibacterales; family CALRHW01; genus SICJ01. The sequence goes on along the minus strand of CAYTVX010000047.1, from coordinate 1,940 downwards.
CGTATGACATCATGCGCGCACTTTTTCTCGCGGCGACCGTGATGGTGTTTCATAATCCTCTCATACTTCTTTCTGATCCATCTTTTCAATTATCGTGCATGGCTACTTTTGCACTCGTCGTGTGCTCGCCGTTTTTTGAAAAGCATCTGCACTTTTTGCCAGAAAAATTTGCTATTCGCGCCACAACTGCTTCTACACTTGCGACGCAGGTGTTTCTTTTGCCCCTTCTCATATATATGACAGGAATGGTGTCTATTGTTTCACTCGTTACCAACCTGCTCGTGTTACTCGCAGTGCCGGCTGCTATGGGTGTGAGCTTTGTGGTGGGGATGGTGGGGTTTGTGAGTAGTTTTTTTGGAATAGTGACCGGTTACGTCGCGTATTTGCTTTTGCAGTACATGCTTTCAGTCGTAGAAATATTTTCTGCTTTGCCGTATGCATATATAAACTTGCCACAGATTTCTCCGTGGCTAGTTTTTGCTTTCTATTTTATTTTTGCTGTCGTGTATGTCCGGCGGAAAGGATGCGCCAGTGACGATAGTGTTATCCCAACCGCTTCGCCTCCGTAAAATTTTTCTCGATCGTGCTCCAGTTTAGATTTTTGAAAAAAGCTTCCACATATTTTTTCTTTTCTGATGTTGCGTAGTCATATACATATGCATGCTCCCACATATCGAGGGCGAGTACTGGCTGTAATCCAGTGAGATGTCCGAGGTGTTGCTCTTCTACCCAAGCGTGCACGAGCTGATGCGCGTGATGATCATAGTAGAGGATGGCCCAGCCGACTCCGCGAGTGAGAGCGATAGATTTAAACATAGCGAGCCATGCGTCAAAGCTTCCAAACTGATTTTCGATGGCGCTTTTTAGGTCGCCCGCGTCACGCTCAGCAGATCCACCTTCCAAACTTTTGAAATAATATTCATGATTTCTCATTCCATCAAATTCAAAACCAAAACGTCTCTGAAGCTCGCCGAGTACGTAAGAGTTTTTTTCGCTGTCCGCACCAAACTCAGCAATTTTTTCTATTATCAAATTTGTATTTTTGACATATCCCGCGTAAAGCTTCAAATGCTCCTCGATATTTTTTTTAGAAATACCTTCAAGCTCACCGATATTAAATTTTTGTTCTGTGTATGGTTTCATATGTATTCAATATATCACATATAAGCTATGAAAATTATTTTAAAATATCCACGCCTGTCTCTAGCTATATTTTTCGCTCTTTCGTCCGTGCTTGTTTGGTATCAGGTCATCATACTTTCAAATGGTATAGGCGGTGGATCAGGCGAGCTAAAACTTGCCGTTTTGAATATCGGCCAAGGCGACGCTATTTTTATAGAGACTCCTCACGGTAATCAAATACTCGTCGATGGCGGGCCGGGCGGAAAAATCCTCCAAGAGCTCGGTAAACAAATGTCGTTTTTTGATAATTCTATAGATATGATTGTGGTGACCAATCCAGACCGTGATCATATTGGTGGATTTATTGATGTTTTAAAAAAGTTTGATGTGAGTCTAGTAGTTGAGCCGGGTACCACACCAGACACACAGGTGTACAAGCAACTAGAAAAACTTGTTGCAAGTGAAAAAGATGTACATGGTGAGTCTGCGAAAAAAGTAATTGCACGCCGCGGAATGGATTTTTTGCTTGATACGGATGTGCATCTACTCATACTTTTTCCCGACAAGGATGTCTCTGATCTCTCGACCAATGACGGCTCCATAGTCGCAAAGCTCGTGTACAAAAATACATCAGTCATGCTCACTGGTGATGCGCCGGAAAAGACAGAAAAATATTTGGTCGGACTTGAAGGCGGACTTTTAGCTACAAGTAGTGCGCATTTGAAAAGCGATATTCTAAAAGTCGGCCACCATGGCTCAAAGTCGGCGACGAGTCAGGAATTTTTGGAAAAAGTTTTGCCGAGCTACGCTCTCATCTC
>CAYTVX010000046.1:0-2812 GCA_964441885.1 uncultured Candidatus Saccharibacteria bacterium | reverse complement strand
GGTGTAAGAGTAACGATAAATCAATCAAATGTAGATACACAGGAGCGCGCAGATCATTCTAGTAAAAATTGGGCGATGGTACTCGAGGCGCTTAAAAAGTTTGTGGAATAATTTTTGCAAAAGAATAGCCGCGCTCCTGTGAGAGAGCGCGGCCGGGATAATCCCTGTTGCGAGTTGAACGAATGAACTTGGTGCCCGGAGCTACTCAGCTCCGGCGACGACGGGACGAAATCCCGCCGAAGCCCGCCAGCCCGAGGAGCGCAATCGCGCCGGGGGCGGGGACGAGGTGGAAGCCGGATGTGACCTGGTAAGTCCAGTTGATCGAGGCCTGCCAGTCAGGCAATCCCGCTGGATGGCCCGGCTCGTAGATGGTGGCACTTGCCCAAACATTCGTTGGGATCATGCCGACGCCGTAGGAGTTGGCTGAGAAGTACCCGTACATCTCCGTTTCGCCGTCGTTGTTGCCAAAGCTCAGGCCGATGTTGGTGAACATCGTGATGCCCACGCTTTGCTCAAACTCCCACCCCTGCCCGTTTTCGTACACGGTCTCCCAGCTGAGGGAGCTCTGAAGGTAGAGTCCGTTTTCCAGCACGGAATACAACGGATTGTCGTCGCCCGGGTTACCCCAGACACCCCAGATGCTCGTATTGCCGTGGCATACGAATGCACCCTCATTCTCGTGGTAGTGGATGTACGCGTTGGAGCTCATGCCCATGGCAACCGCATTCTGCGCGCTGCCACTGCCCCAGATATTGCCGGAGCCGAAGTCCGGACCCATCTCCATGCCGTAGTTGAGGCCGAAGTCGTCGTAGCCAGCCTGCGCCTGAGCGGTGAAGCCCAGGGAAGCCATGAGAGCCACGAAAGCACACAACACGGTAGTCGTCAGTCGATTCATCACTGTCCTCCGATTGAGAAAGAGCTATTTTCACCCCGAAATACTTGGGTAAAATGGAAAGCTGGCACGTTGCCAGCTATGTATATAATATAGCATACTACCGCTATTTCGTCAAGAGGTGAGGATGGTTCATAAATGTGCTAAAATAGTGACATATGAAAAAAATAATAATCGTGTTAGTGGTTCTTGTACTTGCCGGTGTTGGTGTTTATTTCTTAACTAAAAGCTTAAATAACAAAATTCCTGTAGAAAATACACCAGTAACAACCGACACAACGACTCAACCCGCAAATACAGACACTACAGTTGTAGATAATCAAAAAAATGCTCCAGAGGTTGTGATTGGTAAGTCAGTAGATGGTAATGAAATAAAAGCATATCGTTTTGGTACGGGTGACACAGAGCTTCTTTTTGTCGGAGGTATTCATGGAGGATATGAATGGAACACAGTTTTACTTGCTAGAGAGCTCATGGATTATTTAAAGAAAAATCCTACGGTTGTGCCTGCAAATGTAAAAGTAACAGTTATTCCAGTGTTAAATCCAGATGGTCTCAAAAAGACAGTGGGCACTGTGGGTGATTTTACAAAAGCAGATGTATCTTCTAATCAAAGCTTAGTTGTTGCTGGAAGATTTAATGCTAACGAAGTAGATTTAAATAGAAATTTTGATTGTGATTGGCAGCCTACTGCAAAATGGCAAAATAAAACAGTGAGCGGTGGTACTGCTGCATTTTCTGAGCCAGAAAGTTTGTCTATAAAAAGTTATGTAGAATCAAACAAGCCTGCTGGTGTGGTTGTTTTCTACAGTGCTGCTGGAGGGGTGTTTGGTTCAAGTTGCGGTGATGGTGGAATATCTACGGGCACAGAAGATATGATGAAAGTATATTCAGACGCATCAAAGTATCCAGCTGAAAAAGATTTTAAAGCATATGCGGTGACTGGTGATATGATCAACTGGCTATCAAAAAATAACATCCCTGCAATGAGTGTTCTCCTCACAAACCACACTGATACAGAATGGACAAAAAACTGGGCGGGTATAGAAGCTTTGATTAAGCACTTCACTAAATAATGCTGTCTATTTTCAAGAAGCCGATTGTTGCAATTGTTATTCTTGCAATTATTATTGGCGTAGCTGTTTGGTTTTTTATAAATAAAAAAACACCAGAGCCTGTACCAATAAAAACGGAAGAGCCAAAAACACTCGGTGTAAAAGTTGAGTCTATTGGCGTGTCTGTGCAGGGGCGAAAAATAGAAAGTTACACATACGGAAATGGTCCAAAGAAACTAGTTTTTGTCGGTGGTATTCATGGAGGTTATGAATGGAATAGTGTGTTACTTGCGTATCAGTTTATAGATTATTTAGATAAAAATCTTTCTACTGTGCCAACAAACCTAACGATTACCGTTATTCCATCAGCAAATCCTGATGGGGTGTATAAGGTGGTGGGGAAAGAGGGTCGTTTTTCTGTGGCAGATGTCTCAAAAGATCCAGTTCTTTTGGCTTCAGCGCGATTTAATGCTAACGAAGTAGATCTAAATCGTAATTTTGATTGTGATTGGAAACCAGAAGCCGTGTGGCGTTCAAAAAAGGTGAGCGCTGGCACCGAGCCATTTTCTGAACCAGAATCAAAAGTTTTACAGCAATTTTTTCTAAAGAATAAACCAGACGGTGTAGTTTTTTGGCATAGTCAGGCAGGTGCTGTATATGCTGGAGACTGTAAGGGGATATTTTTACCAAAGACTTTGGAGATCATGGATGTATACGCAAAGGCTTCTGGATATGACGCAAAGAAAACCTTTGATAGCTACGCTATAAACGGCGCTTCAGATGGATGGCTTTCTTCTATTGGAATACCCGTCGTGTCTGTGGAATTAAAAACTCATGAGACTGTCGAGTGGGAACAAAATCTTGC
>CAYTVX010000045.1:0-2924 GCA_964441885.1 uncultured Candidatus Saccharibacteria bacterium | reverse complement strand
GCAACCCGACCAGCACGCCGAGCAGCCCGCTCCGACTCCTGCCAATCCTTCAACTCCTGAGAAGCAACAGACCTCACAACCGCCATGACTTCCGCCTCCTCGTTCTTTGTCTCGTTCAGGTTCATGACAAGAGAGTAGACGACACCCTACTAGCCAAAGGTATAGGTTCATCCCCCCCAAAGGTCTAGGTTTCCCTGCATCCATGCGGCATTGAGCCCAGACCCAGCTAGGGACGAAAGGCATTCGGCAACCACCCTGCCCACCATGGAGGGAGGGGGGCCAGGAGGAGGGCGCAGAGGTGCTCGGGATGTGTGGGGTGGTGACGAAGGTGGTGTTACGTGTTACGTGTTCTGGGGGTGTGGTACGTGGTACTATCTGGTGGTACGTGTTACGTGGGACGTGTTACCGATTGGATGGAGGTTGAGTGGTGGCTGTGACTGAGGTGGATGTTGCGAACGATCTGGCGAACGGTGGTCTTGAGCCGGAGTTCATTGACTCGATCGTGAACCAGCAGGACGGGTCGCTGGTGGTGCTGGCGAGCGACGACGATGAGGTGTCAAGGTTCTTTCTGGTGACTGTGCAGTTGGCGCAGGTGGAGGTGGCTGGTGAGTGAGAAGCGCGTCACCCTGTCCGTTCGGATCCAGCCCGAACTGAAGCAGCGACTGGAGGAGCAGGCGCGAGAGCAGCACCGGTCTGTCGGGCAGACGCTGGAGCTGATCCTGGAACAGGAGTTCGCTGCGCCGCAGTGGACGATGGAACAGGTCGATCGTTCCGCGTCACGGATCAAGAGGTGGATACATGGCGCGTAACCCGAGATCAGTCCGGTTCCCGCCGGCCCTCGAAGAACAGGTTCAGGAATGGGCTGACGAGCACCGCATGCCGTTCAACCGAGCAGTCGTCGAGCTGTTGGGACGGGCGGTAGCGCCAGCCGCCGTAGCGCCCGCGATCGTCGAGATCGACCATGCCGACGGAACCACCCGCGAGATCCCCGTCAAGCGCGAGCCGGCGGAAGTGACGCCTGAGATCCGGCAGGTCGCAGACAAGATCGCGCCAGCCGATCCCGTCACGAAAGCAATGCGAGCACTGGACGAGCTGAAGCCGTTGGCTCGTGAGGTGAAGCCCGACCCGAGGAAGAAGTGATGTGGGCACGAGTCTGTATCGCGCTCAACACCACAGGAGGCGCCTACAACATCGGTAGCGACCACAACGAACTACGGCTGCTCGCAGCACTGAACCTCAGCATCGCCATCCTGTTCATCATCGACCTGATCAAGCAACCATGAGCGTGTTCCGCTGGACGCACACCATCACCTTTCCGTTCCTCGCCGGAGCAGCTACCGCCGGCGGGATCATCCGAAACGACTGGATCCTCGCCGGACTAGGCATCACAAGCATCGTCCTATACACCCTCAACCGCATCATCGACCACCAGTGAACGAGACGAAAGGAACACCCATGAACACAGAACCAAGCGTGACCTGCGCCGACAAGCTCCGCGACCGACTGACGTGCGTACACGTAGACGAACCGCCGTGTCAGGACTGCGCCGAAGAGATCGGCCTGTGGTTCTACGCCCTGAACCCTTCGATCGCCGCCGCCATCGAAGCCGCCGAGCGCGTGTGGGATCCGAAGCAGTCAGACGGATGCCACTGCCGCTACGACGTACCAGACAAGATCACCGACCCGTTGCTGATCAAGGTCGAGTGTGAGCCGTGCGCTGCCTACCGCCTGCTCGCTGACGCTCTTGCCGCGTTGTCCGCTCGCCTGGACGGTGCGACGTGAACGCCGCCATCGCTGTGTACGCAACCCGGTACGCGCTCGGTCGCAAGACCGGCGCACCCGACGACGTGTGCGCGTTCATACGCACTCACATCGAGGACATCACTCGCGACAAGGGATGCTGCCAGGCGCTGATTCGCGACATCTCGGCGGCGGCGGCGGACGGGAACCTGTTTGACCGCGACAGGTGGATGCGGACGTTGGCGCTGCTTGAGGACGGTGCGTCGTGATCGAAGCCAAGACGTTCTACACGCTTCGGTGCGACCACTGCGACTCATGGCTCGCCATCGAGGGATACGACTACCTCGTCTGCGTCGATGAGAAGGAAGTGCGAGAGGCTGCCGCCAGCGATGACTGGGCGCAGGGAGAGGACGGCAAGTGGGAGTGCTACGACTGCTACCTCGCCGCGACCGGGGACGGTGCGTCGTGATCGACCGCACGGACACTTCGCGTAACGACGAGCGCGTCACCACCGTCCTGTTCGCTCTTGGCGTCGATGACATCGAGCCTCGCGAATACGAGGACGCCTGCGACTCACTGGCGTCTCTTGCGACTGACGCGGCCGAAACACAGACGTTGCGGCGTGAGGTGCTCGATCTCGCGGAGTCTCGCAACGAGGCGCTCGCGGATGTCGAGGTCATCGAGGCCGATCTTGTCGAGGCTCGGGCTGAGCGGGATGCGGCGGTGGCCGCCCGCGACACCTGGAAGCTCAAGTACGAGGCTCAGACGGAGCACGCGGCAGCAATCGCACGCGACCACACTCAGGCGGTGGCCGACCGCGACCGGCTAGAGAAGGTGCTGCGGGTCGCTCGCCTGATCATCGCTGACACGGTGCAACCCGCAACCTACGAGCGCGAGGACGTGCTTAGCCGCATCGACGCCGCTCTCGCCGGTCGGGAGGGAAGCGACGATGCGTGACCGCGACGGGCAAACGCTGGATGTTCAGTCCGACATCAACATCATCCTCGACACGCTCCTCAAGGCCGAATCGATGATCGAGTGGTACCGACTACAGACGACCCACACCCGATCCATCGCCTTCACCCACGCCATCGACGCGCTCGGACGGCTGGCCGCCGCGATCCCGAAGCGGGAGGGCGGCAGCGATGACCGCTGACCCGCACACGGATGACGCTCGCAACCAG
>CAYTVX010000044.1:0-3038 GCA_964441885.1 uncultured Candidatus Saccharibacteria bacterium | reverse complement strand
CTCGAGCACGCCAACGATCGCCTCAAAGAGCTTGATAAACAAAAGACAGAGTTCGTCTCGTTTGCGACACATCAGCTTCGTAGTCCACTTACAGCAATGAAAGGCTATTCTTCTCTTATCCTAGAAGGAGACTATGGTGAAATTTCTGTTGATTTGCGTGATGCTGTGCAAAAAATTCATGAATCTACAAATACACTTGTGACTGTGGTTAATGATTACTTAAACATTTCTCGTATTGAGCTTGGTACAATGAAATATGATTTTAAGGTTCTTGATCTAAAAGAAATTGTAAAAGAGGTGATAGGGGAACAGCAACCAAATATAGATAAAGCTGGAATAAAGTTTGCTTTTGATGTAGATGCTCGTGCAAAATATTTGGCAAAAATAGATATTGATAAGTTTAAGCAAGTGCTCCTAAACATCGTAGATAACTCAATCAAATATACTCCGGTTGGAACTATCACAGCTTCTGTTAAAAAAGATACAGCAAAAAATACAGTTACGTTTGCTATAAAAGATACTGGTATAGGTATGGCGGAGGGCGTGATTCCAAAACTTTTTGCAAAATTTAGTCGTGCTGAAAATGCAAACAAAGTAAATATCCGTGGCACAGGACTCGGTCTATATGTTGCCAAGGAAATTGTAAAGGCTCACGGTGGAAAGGTATGGGCGGAATCTGAGGGTGAGGGGAAAGGTTCTCAGTTTTATGTGGAGCTTCCGGGGGAGAAAGCTTAAAAGGCATCCTCACCAATTATAAACGCCTCTTCAAATGAGCTGTCTCTGTGACGACAGAAAATCATGTATCCGTCTGAATCAAAGGTGATTTTGTTGTCGCCATCAAAACCCACAAGCTCACTACGGCTAATCTTTTGGAAATCTCTGTATTCTTCTACTGGAGAAAAGTTGGTTTTTGTGCGGTAAGTGCCTCTAATTTTTATGGTTTTTTGTTTTTGTGTTGTGGGTAAATCTCCAGAAATTGCACCAAAGATTTTTAGAAAATCTAGTATGGATTCTTTTGCTTTTTCAATTGCGGTGTCATCTGTGTGATGCCCACATTCTATACATATTCCAATCTTACCGTTTACGTTCATATAATTGTCAGTACTTCCAGCGTGAATATTGTCCCAGCCACAAGATTTTATTTCAAAAGGAAGTTTTTCTGCGACAGGAAAAGATGTTGGCTCGCAGATTATGAAAGGCACGCTTTTTTCTGTGCCACTTGAGTGAATATCTAGTAGTGCCTCACTTTGATCTAAGTATTTCATAATCTCTAGCGCCCGTTTTCTTTCATAGCTGTTTTTTTCTGCTTCAAGTAGTGTATCTTCTGGGCGGAATACTCTGTTTAGATTCATCTCTGTTTGGCGAGTATTTTTTAAGATAGCTTCTGGATTGCCGTAAATAAAGTGCACAGTACCAGATTCTATTAAAAGATTGGAGAGAATCTCTTCAAATGCTTTTAGACCACAGGTTTCATTACCGTGTATTCCCGCAATGATGGAAAGTGTTTTTCCTGGTCGTGTACCAATTTTTGTAACTGTGTCGAAATTTTGCATGGGTATTATTTAGCAAGTATAATACTATCATAATCTACTTGTGAAATATTGCTTGGGTTTCTAAGCGATAATGAAAAAATATAAAAAAGGTTTTACGTTAATAGAAATTTTATTGGTTCTGGGTATTATTGCGATTTTGGCGGGCATTGTGCTTGTGGCCATAAATCCGTCGCGACAGTTTAAGCAAGCTCGTGATTCACAGAGGGTGAGCAATGTGAATGCGATATTAAATGCTATTGGGCAAAATATTGCTGACAATAGGGGGATTTTTAAGTGCTCTGGTGTTGTTGTGATTTTACCAGAAAATCCTGGGCAGATAATGAAATCGCCAGATGCTCCTGGTGCGGGCGGGTTTGATATCAAGCCATGCCTTGTGCCATTGTATTTGGCTGAAATTCCGCGTGATCCTTCAAAGCAGATTTTGCAAAGTGGATATGATACGGGGTATACCGTGTTACGTGATGCAACGACAGACAGGATTACCATTTTGGCAGACAGTGAAATTGATCCGGATGTGCCAATATCTGTGACGAGATAGAATTTTTTGGAGAAGAAGAAAATAGGGGAATAAAAATGAAGCCGCGCGCGTCCCGAAGGGCGCGCGCGGTATTCGCATGTACTCGTGCTCATTGCCAATGTCATGCCGCAACCTGAGCGCCTCGCTGACGCTCGTTCTCGTGGATCTTTTTCATGACCCACTTGACGATGTCGTAGATGGTCGGGTTGGCAGCGAGATACGTGTCCAGGTTTGAGCGTTCTTCGAACGACGCTTGGACTCCCAGCTCGTGACAGACCTTGTCCATGAACACCCCAAACTCGAAGACCTCGCCGGTGGGACAGCAGTCGCCGTCCCAGATCAAGTCGTGGATTGTTGAGCCACGATTGACACGGCTACTCGGTTCGATCTCGAAGTGTTTGGTGGCGATCACCACAACCGATCGCAGAACCTGTCCAAAGAGGTTGACCTTGCGGAAAAACAGCTCGGTCACCTCCTGCGGCGTCGGATTGTCTGCGAGATGTAGCACGACTCGGTCCACCTCTTCTTCTGGAATGTCGAGGTGGTAGCGCTCGCGCACATCCATGAGGGCCTTTTTCAGCGCCTCGGGTTGGACGTTGCTGTTCAGCATCGGCTGACCGGAAATTGCTGTCCACTGACATTGAGAGTGTTCTGCGATGAGGAGGGTGAGTGCTCCCACACCTTCCACTTCTGGGGCAAGCATGTCTTTTGTACTCATCTTTCTATACCTCGTTGTTCGTTTTGGCTTTGATATGGCACGAACGTCGCACCATAATTCCAAAAACAAGCATATAATTAAAAACGCCGTTTGTCAATTTCATTGCAATATCCTCTTTATTTGGTATGATTTTTTATACGCGCTTTGAGCGCATAATATTCTGCGGTAGCTGTTTTGGTAGATATCAAAATGGTGCCCGCGAAGTATAATATTCCGCGGTAGCTCAGTTGGTAGAGCAAGCGACTGTGTA
>CAYTVX010000043.1:0-3326 GCA_964441885.1 uncultured Candidatus Saccharibacteria bacterium | reverse complement strand
CGATGCTTGATTTTCTTGCAAACGGCACACTTCCTGGAATTGAAGCTTTGAAAAAGTAACTCCCCACACTTTTTACAAATTCTCGCGGATTTTCTGGGAGTTTCCTTCGAAGGCTTTTTTATCGGCGGAGACCATTTCAGGATTAGGATAAACCCAAATATGAGCGTGAGGTATTTCTTCCCCGACTATTTTTGAGAGGATCATGTCTGTACCAAAGGCCTTTTGCTGTGCTTTGGCTATTTTACGCGCCACCTCGAAGTATTCACCAGCGTTTGGTACGTCCCAAACCCATTGGTAGTGTTGCTTTGGTACGACTAGGGTGTGGCCAGCAGATGAGGGATTGATGGTCAAAAAGGCCAAAAACTTGTCGTTTTCATACACCTTGTATGAAGGTGCTTCTCCGCGCACTATTTTGCAAAATATACATTCATTCATATCTGTATTATACATTTTGATGTGATAAAATAAACCACATGAATCAATACCTGCTTCGGGAAAATTTACCGCAGACGACAGAAGACGAAATGAATGAATACCCGGAGCTCTTGCGAGACCTTTTGCGCGCGCGGGGGATATCTGGTCGCGAGCAAGCGGAGCAATTTTTAAATCCAGACTACGATCGCGACAATCATCATCCGTACAGAATGAAAGATATGGAGCGTGCGGTGGAGAGGGTACTCAAAGCGATATCTGAAAAACAAAAAATAATTATTTATAGCGATTATGATGCTGATGGTATACCGGGCGCTGTCGTTCTACATGATTTTTTTAAAAAAGTTGGTTATGACAATTTTGAAAACTATATTCCGCATCGCATAGACGAAGGTTTTGGCTTGCATCCGGAGGCGATAGAAGGTTTTGCCGAGGCTGGAGCAAAGCTCGTCATCACTATTGATTGCGGTATTACAGATGTCGTCGCGGTGCGTCGTGCGGTAGAGCTTGGTATCGATGTCATCATTACAGATCATCATGAAGCGGGCACAGAAATTCCTCCTGCGTATGCGATCCTCAATCCAAAACAAGCTGACTGCCAATATCCAGAAAAAATTCTTTGTGGCTCTGGCGTGATTTTTAAATTTGTTCAAGGCCTTGTCTACACCATGCGCCAGAGGGATATGATAAAAGACGTACGACATGGCTGGGAAAAATGGCTTCTTGATATGGTCGGTCTCGCGACGCTTTCAGACATGGTGCCTCTCGTTGGCGAAAATCGCGTCTTTGCATACTACGGTCTCAAAGTGTTGCGGATTTCTCCTCGCGTCGGCCTGCTCAAACTTTTGCGCACAGTCAAAACAAATCAGCGCCACATTTCCGAGGACGACATTGGCTTTATGATTTCTCCGCGAATAAATGCCGCGTCTCGTATGGGTGTGCCGATGGATGCTTTTAAATTACTTTCCACTCGAGATGAAGTCGAGGCGGGAATGCTCAGTGAACATTTAAATAATATAAACGACGAGCGAAAGGGAATCGTCGCTTCGATGGTAAAGGAGATTAAAAAAATACTCACACACCGCGTAGAAAATGGCACGATGAAAAAAGTGGTGGTCATAGGCAATCCAGACTGGAAGCCATCTTTACTCGGACTCGCCGCCAACACTTTAAAAGACGATTATGGTGCAACTGTATTTTTGTGGGGACGCGAGGGCGGATCTACTATAAAAGGCTCATGTCGCTCTGATGGCACTGTGAGTGTCGTCGCGCTCATGGAAGGCACAAAGGATTCTTTTACTCATTTTGGTGGTCACAAAATGTCGGGCGGCTTTGCTGTATCACATGAAAAGATTCACACGCTTGAGGATGAGATAGTGGCGTCGTATGAAAAAATACTTGCTGGGGCTGAGGGGCGGGAAATAGAAAAAATCGCGATAGACAAAAAGCTATCGATGAGTGATGTCAACTGGAATACATACAAAATGATAGAAAAGCTCGCTCCATTTGGCGTCGGCAATCCAAAACCTCTTTTTCTTTTTGAACAGGTAGAAATAAAAGAAGCCAAACTTTTTGGCAAAGAAAAAAATCATCTTGAACTACGGTTTGCAAATGGCGAGGGGAAAATAATTCCGGCGATTTGTTTTTTTGCTACTGCCGATAGACGCGAAAAACTTTCTGCGGGAATGAAAATAAATCTGGTCGCAACTTTTGAAAAATCTATGTTTAGGAATTTCCCGGAGTTGCGTTTAAGAATGGTTGATATTATTGTGTAGCAAATGAAAAACGAAATAATTATTTTTAGTGATGGTGCGTCAAAAGGAAATCCTGGGCCGGGTGGTTGGGGAGCTGTGGTTGTCGCGGACGAAAAAATCACCGAGCTTGGCGGGCGAGAGGCACATACGACCAACAATAGAATGGAATTAATGGGAGCTATAAAGGCGCTTGAAAGTGTCACTGGCGCGAAAGGAAAAAATTCTGCGTTAGCATCTGCGCTGATTACTATTTACACCGATTCTCGATACGTCATCAACGGAATTACAAAATGGATCTCTGCTTGGAAAAAGCGTGATTGGAAAACGATGCAAAAAGATGACGTGGTCAATAGGGATTTATGGGAAGAGCTCGACTCTCTCGTGGAAAATTTAAGTGACCACGGCGCAAAAATAAAATGGAACTATGTCGGCGGGCATATAGGCATCGTAGGCAATGAGAGAGTAGATGAAATAGCGTCTGGTTTTGCGCAGGGGGATGCACCGGCACTTTTTTCCGGTCTGTTTTCTGATTATGAAATTGATGTAAAAAATGTTTCTTTAAACGAAGGACAGAGCGCACAGAAAAAAGATAAAAGCGAGGCAAAAAGTAGATCTCGTGCAAAAGCGTATTCATATTTAAGTATGGTGGGTGGTGTCATAAAAACTCACAGCACTTGGGAAGAATGTGAAAAGAGAGTGAAGGGCGTCCGTGCAACAAAATTTAAAAAGGCTCTTAGTGCAAGTGACGAAAAGGCGATTATTGCAGAGTGGGAAAAGCTTTAGTTTTTCTTTAGCGAAAATTTAGCATCGAGCAGTATATTTTGTAGATGCATGGACATGTTTTGTATACAATTCTTGTGGGTTTTTTGTGTGGCGTCGCAATAAATTCTTTTGCGCAACTGACACTTTCATACTCATTTTGGATCTTTGCTTTTTGTGTCGGAGTTTTTATTTTAATTTTCTTTTTGTTCCGAAAAATTGCTGTAGTTTTTCTTTGCGCGATTTTTGTATTGTCTGCGAGTGTCGGTATTGCTCGTCACTCATATACCATATCGAGCTTTGCAGATGATCCGCTTGAAAATTTTGTGGGAGAAAAAATAGAAATTGAAGGCCTGATTGTAGACGAACCAGATGTCCGTG
>CAYTVX010000042.1:0-3485 GCA_964441885.1 uncultured Candidatus Saccharibacteria bacterium | reverse complement strand
TCGGAAATATAGTCGGCTGGATATAATATTTTTTCATTAAATGGGTAGTGGGCTTGTGCAAAAGGCATCGCGCCGGAGTCAAACCACACATCAAGCACTTCTTTTGCACGAGTGAGTTTTCCGCCATTTTTGTCTACCAGCTCAACTGAATCAATAAAAGGTTTGTGCAAATCTATTTCAAAATTTGCATTGTGTGGCAGATTGCGCCAATCTATTTCTTTGATGTCGGCGTTGGCAAACCAATCATCGTTGTAATGTTGTGCAATTTCTTTTATAGAATACCCCTGCGAAGAAAGAGCGATCAAGCTGAGAGGTCCACCATGTCCTACCACTAAAATATTTTTTCCTTCATACTTTGCATCAATATCATAAAAACATTGCGCCATTCTTCTGCGGGCATCTTCCCAGTTTTCTATACCATCAGTAGCGTAGCCTGGATGTTTGGTAAACCGCTCGTGCGTATTTTTAAACTCAGCCATATATTCTTCCCAAGTCTTCCCCTCCCAAGGGCCGAGGTCAAGCTCACGCAAACCATCAAGCGCGATTATTTCACCTTTAAATCCAATTTCTTTTGCAATAATTTCTGCAGTCTCGCGAGCACGCATAAAAGGAGAAGTAAAAATTATATCTATTTTTTTGTGAGCCAAATCTTTTGCAGTTTTACCCACCTGCTCCCTGCCGAGCGCCGAAAGCGGATCATGTTTTTTTATATCAGAACTTATGAGATGTCCGGCGGCATTTGACTCTGACTGTCCATGACGTACGAGAAGATATTTATTCCTCTGGGGTATGTGCGCCTTGAGCTCAGCGACGGAGCCAATGACAGTGAGCTCGCCGTCTTCATTTGTCCAAAAAGGTAGAGGTGTACCCCAGTACCGCTCTCGAGAAATCGCCCAATCTTTTACCTCCCTCAGCCACTCACCAAAACGTCCCTCACGAATATGCTCAGGATGCCAGTTTATGTCTTCGTTTTCCTTTACGAGCTCGGCGCGTAAAGCAGACATGCGGATATACCACGAGTCTCGCGCGTAGTAGATGAGCGGAGTTTTACATCTCCAACAGTGCGGGTATGAATGTTTGTGATTCTCTTGTTTAAAAAATAAATTTTTCGATTTTAAATAATTTATGATGTCTACATCTAGTGTTGGCTTTCCATCTTCATTCTTTTCCTTTACATATCTCCCTGAAAGATCGCCCATGTCTGGTAAAAAATGTCCATCTTCTTGCACCAGATGAAATTTTGGTAGATCCTCTTTTGTGCCAAGTTCAAAATCATCTTGTCCATACATGACAGCAGTGTGCACAATACCTGTACCATCCTCTGTCGTCACAAAATCCGCGGCGTAAACTTTGTACGCCCGCGCAAAAGCTTCGGGATTTTTGTCGCCAAATTTTTCCGAGAGATATGGGTATAGGGGTTCGTATTCGAGGCCGATCAATTCAGAACCTTTAATAGTATCTAGATTTTCCCCTTGAAATATTTGTCTTGGGAGTGACTTCAAAACATCTGATCGATCTTGCGCAGCATATGCAACGATATAAATTTCTTTCCCTGTTGGAAGGGCAACATAATCAACATCTTTACCAACTGCAAGCGCAACATTTCCAGGAAGGGTCCATGGTGTAGTAGTCCAAGCAAGTAGATACACATCTACGTTAGATTCTCTAGTTAGTGGTAATTTTTCAGGGTTCTTTACTTTAAACTTCACTGTAACCGACAAATCTTTTACATCTTCATACCCCTGCGCGAGCTCGTGCGACGAAAGCGCCGTGCCACATCGCGGACACCACGGTAGCACTTTGTAATCTTTGTAGAGCATTTCTTTGCCACCAATGCCGAGCACTCCGCCGGTCTTTTTTTCTGAAACAGTTTTCAAAATATTCCACACAGACTCCATGTATGTTTTTTCATACGTGATGTATGGATTTTCCTGATCTAACCAATAACCACTTCTATGTGTAAATTTATTCCACAAACCAATCTGCTCCCAAACATTTTCTCTGCATTCCTGATTAAATTTCTCAACTCCATATGTCTCAATCTCTTTTTTAGATTTGAGACCAAGCTTTTTTTCCACCTGAAGCTCGACTGGCAGACCGTGTGTATCCCATCCACCTCGTCTGTCTACATGAAAACCACGCATCGTTTTGTATCGAGGAATAACATCTTTAAACATTCGGGCGATGAGATGGTGCATGCCGGGCTTTGCATTTGCTGTTGGGGGTCCTTCAAAAAAAACAAAATCGCCCTCTGTTGCAGGCTTTTTTAGAGATTTTTGAAAAATGTCATTTTCATCCCAAAATTTCAGTATTTTTTCTTCATTTAAAGCCGTTTCGCTTTTGTTTTGCGCATCTGTCGATTCGTTCATATAGCAAAATACTATCACTTTTAGCCGTTTTTACAAAAAGAAGTCAATCATTGCTAATTTTAAAACCCCTCTACCCAATCAATTTTAAAATCTTTCACCTCTTCACCTTCTCCTTTAAAATAACACTTCGCTTTAAATTTTTTACCATCAATAGCGCCAGGAAGCCAAAACTTGTCATCAATCCACATTTGATCAAGTGGGATATCAGAAACCGAAAACCACTTGGGTTTCATTTCTTCAGTCTCTATCGGTTCGCCAGCCCATTTATATGTAAAAAATACATCAAGATATATATCCCAACCTTCTTTTTCAGGAAAATAAAATTCTAATTCACCCACTTTTTGCAAATCCTGTTCCTGTATATCTATACCAATTTCTTCTTTCGTCTCACGAACCATTGCCTGACTCATATTCTCTCCCTCCTGCACTTTTCCGCCAACACCATTCCATTTACCCGCTCCAAATCCACGCTTTTTCATGGCCAAAAGAATTTCGTCTCCTCGCCTCACAAAAAGCACGTTTGTAATTTTCATAAAATTTTAGTCACTACATCCTCTCTGGGGCTTGAATACCCAACAACCACAAACCATTTTTCATGACTGTTTTGAAAGCGTGTGTGAGAGCAACGCGATAGGGCGATGCTGGATTTTCTGCGTCTATTATAGGAGTGTTGGCGTAGTAACTATTGAAAGAGCCCGCAAGCTCAGTCAAATACGTGACGATGAGCTGTGGAGCAAAATCTTTTTCTGCGCGCTCTGTCACATCGCTAAATTTTGCAAGCATTTTTTCTAGCTCCCCTGCTTCATCAGCGTGATCGAGGTTTGGCGCAATACCCGCCTCTTTTGCCTTTTGTAAAATAGAGCATGCGCGTGCATGAGCGTATTGCAAATACGGACCTGAGTCGCCTTCAAATGACAACGACTTTTCAAAATCAAAAATAATATCCTTGCCTGGCGACTGGCGCAAAATAGAATACTTGATAGCACCCACCGCCACCTGCCCCATGATTTCTTTCTTTTCGGCATCCGAAAGCTGTCGGTCTTTTATTTTTTCATAAACCATTTTTTCTACGTCGACGATGAGTGACTCGCCAGTGATTACATTTCCTTTTCGAGA
>CAYTVX010000041.1:0-3597 GCA_964441885.1 uncultured Candidatus Saccharibacteria bacterium | reverse complement strand
GACTGTATGTGTGTATTCTCCTAAAAGCATGTGATTTACCACTATCTCCCACTTGATAGATATTATATAACACTCTATCCCACTGTCATACATAGTTATCCACAATTTTATACATGAGAAACAACACCAAATAACCTCCTCTCTAAAGCGCTTCGCTAACCCGTTCGGAGGCTATTTGGTGTTGTTTTTCAACATAATTTAGTATAGTTAATTGACACTAATCAAAATAAATTTATGCAAAAAAATACAGTAATCACGATAATAGTTACACTTGTCTTAGGCCTAGGTATTGGATACATGTTTGGTGCAAAAAATACTCCAACACAAACAGTCAACCAAAATGTTGCTAGTACTCATGTCATGCCAGACGGTCAATTGATGAACAGCGATGGAATGA
This sequence comes from uncultured Candidatus Saccharibacteria bacterium, assembly GCA_964441885.1. Taxonomy (GTDB): domain Bacteria; phylum Patescibacteriota; class Minisyncoccia; order Phycocordibacterales; family CALRHW01; genus SICJ01. Next base: position 3,200 of record CAYTVX010000041.1, on the reverse strand, counting down.
CCATGACAGACATGATGGCGAGCATGAATGCAGAGCTTAAGGGAAAAACTGGTGACGCTTTTGATCAAGCGTTTCTTTCAGAAATGATTGTGCATCATCAGGGCGCGGTAGAAATGGCACAGCTTGCTCTCACAAATGCAAAACATGCGGAAATAAAAAACCTAGCAGTAGCTATCGTCTCAGCACAAAATAAAGAGATTGCGGATATGAAGTCTTGGTTGAACAGTTGGTACGGGGAAAATTAAGCGTAAAAATAATCTAGACAAAGTGAAACCCGCTCCTCCAAGCGAATTTTATTTCACTTTTTGGTAGCGGGTTGTTCCCCACATTCTGGGCAAGGACCTGATGCTCCATGCAAATGGTAGCCACAATTTTCACAGCAACCAAAAGCCTCTCCGATTTTTTTGTCCACCAGTACAAAGAATCGGTTTACTCCCCACGACACCGTGAGCGAGAATGGGATGCTGAAAAGTAGCAAAAGATGCAACTCATGTAAGCTGAGACTCCCTTTGTGCATTAGAGCTATGAGCAGAAAACCAAGTGGTAACAAAAAGGCCATCAATCTTGGAATCCATACCCACCACGAAGGTAAGAATGTCATTACTTTGATCTTCCTTTCTGGACGAACTGCACGACATGCGCAGGTGTAAGTCCGTGACATTTATATACTAAAAAATTGTCCTTGTCAATACGTACGTATTAGTAGCAACTAAAAACATATCGAGAAAAGACTCGCGCAGGCGCGACGGCGCCGAGCGGAGCAGAAATCCCAGCAGGGATTTACGCGTGCTTTTCGAAATATGTTTTTAGTTGCTACTTATGCCTCATCGTCGGAAACAAAATCACCTCTTTGATATTTTTAGTATTTGTGAGAAGCATTACAAGACGATCAATGCCAATACCCACACCTCCAGCCGGTGGCATACCGTATTCCATTGCTTCAATAAACTCTTCGTCAGTAGTCTGCGCTTCATTGTCACCCATCTTTTTGTTTTCTTCTTGCGCTACAAATCTTGCACGCTGATCTATCGGATCATTCAGCTCTGAAAATCCTTTTACAAGCTCTATACCCGCTACGACAAGTTGAAAAACTTCAGCAAGCGCTTCACCACCTTCTTTCTTTTTTGCTAACGGAAAATTGGCAGTAGGATAATCAATCACAAATGTTGGCTGAAGAAGTTTTGGACGACAAGTTTTTTTATAAATATTATCTATAATTTTTTGTGCAGGATCTGTGGGATCTACCTTTACACCAAGTTGCATAGCTTTTATTTTTGCATCTTCAAGAGAAATGGTTTCTGGATTTGATACAAGTGCGAATCTTTTTAATAAATCTGGATATGAAATAACGGCAAACTTTTTAGAAAAATCTATTTCTTTACCATCAAATTCAAAACTCGTTTTTTTAAATAATTTTTTAACAATAGATTTAAGCATTTTTTCAGTAAACATCATCTGCTCATCTTTGTTACTAAAACTTTCGTAAAATTCTAGCATGGTAAACTCAGGATTGTGAGTCATATCTATACCCTCATTGCGGAAATTTCTATTGATTTCGTAGACCTTTGGAAAACCACCGATCAAGAGTTTCTTTAAATAAAGCTCTGGCGCTATGCGCAAAAACAAATCCATATCAAGAGCATTATGATGAGTTACAAAAGGCTCAGCGCTCGCACCACCAGAGAGTGGCTGAAGCATTGGTGTTTCTACTTCCAAGAAATCATTTTTATCAAAATGTGCGCGGATTTCTCGAATAATATGAGAACGCATTAAAAAACGCGCCTTCACTTCTGGTGACATAAGTGTGTCTAGGTAACGTTTTCTGAAGCGCTCATCAGCATCCTGCAACCCATGCCATTTTTCTGGCAAAGGGCGCAAACTCTTTGAGAGCATTTTCCAACCAAGAACCTGAATCGTTTTCTCTCCACGTGCAGTAGTAAAAAGTGGGCCGTAAACCTCTACAAAATCTCCTATATCTGTAGTAGTTTCAAAAAGATTATATTGAGCATCATCTAGTTCACCCTTTTTTATCAAACCCTGAAAACGGCCTGTGCCATCGTCTAAAGTAAAGAAAGCTAGTGCGCCTTGTGGTCGCAGTGACATTATTCTGCCACAGACATAGACACCCTTTTTTGACTTAGCTATAGAATCAAAACCATCTACTGCTTCTGCAAGAGAATAATCTCGACGAGAATTTACAGGATAAGCAGAAACACCACCAGCTTTAAGTGTCTCAATTTTTTGTATTCTATTATTTCTTATTTCTTCAAAAGAAGACATTGTAAATTCGCACGATTGCGAAAATTATTTTATACCAACCACTGTGTACTTCATTATCCCACCTGGAGTAGAAACTGAAAAGTGCTCTCCCTTCTTTCTTCCGATAAGAGCAGCACCAAGAGGAGATGACATAGATATTTTTGCAGCAGCAACATCGGCTTCTTCAGAACCAACGATGGTGTATGTTTTACCATCTTTTTCTCTTTCTTTTTGAATAGTGACCACAGAACCAATATCTACAGAATTGGTATCGTGACTAGACACAATAATAGCTGTCTTTAAAATAATCTCGAGTTTAGAAATTCTGTCTTCAATGTTGGCTTGCATATCTCTCGCTTCATGATACTCAGCATTTTCTGAAAGATCACCAAGTGATTTAGCATACTCCAGACTTTCAGCAACCTCTTTTCTACGCACTGTCTTTAAGCCTTCGAGCTCTCGCTCAAACTCATTAAATTTTTCTTGTGTAAGATAGTGCTTTTCTTCTTTCATGACGGTACTATTTAATATAATGCACAGTATTGTATATATTACTTAGCTCAAAGTCAATCATGTAAATAGTCCTGCTTATATATCTCCATCCAGTCAAGAAGCTGGCGCATTACATGTGTTGCTCCGAGCTGATTTGTGCTCGCACCTTTTTCAAGAATAATAGCGAAAGAATATCTTGGATTATCATATGGAAAAAATCCAGAAACCCAAGAGTTTACAAGTTGTTTACTCACACCAAGTTCTGCGGTACCCGTCTTTGCTGCTACTTTTACATATGGCACATCTAGTGCACTAGTAGTCACCGTAAATACAGCCTGACGCATTCCTTCTTTTACAATTTTAAAATATTCGTCTTTTATTGGCACTGTCCGAGAATTTAAAATCGGCTCATTATCTTTTTTCTTTAAAATTGTTGGCTGTAAAAGTGT
>CAYTVX010000040.1:0-3742 GCA_964441885.1 uncultured Candidatus Saccharibacteria bacterium | reverse complement strand
TCGCCGGCGGCGCCTCAGCGAAAGCCACCCGCCTCGCCCGCGAAAAAGCGATGGGGGAATTTAATGGGAATTAAAAACAAAACCATGGCAAAATATCTAGTCACAGGCGGAGCGGGATTTATTGGATCAAATATTGTAAGAAAACTTGTAGAGCTCGGTGAGACTGTGCGAGTCATTGATAACTTTTCTACTGGTAAGAGAGAAAACATTGCTCCGTTTTTAGACAAAATAGAATTGATTGAAGGGGATTTTAGTGATTTGGGTGTGGCAAAAAAGGCTGTCGACGGCATAGACTATGTGCTTCATCAGGGCGCAATACCGTCCGTGCCACGTTCTATAGATGATCCAATAAAAACCAATAATGCAAATGTGCTTGGCACACTCACGATGCTCATTGCTTCGCGCGATGCAGGTGTAAAAAGATTTGTATACGCAGCTTCTTCTTCTGCGTACGGTGACTCGCCCGTCATGCCTAAAGAAGAGTCGATGCGTTCTGTCCCAAAATCCCCGTACGCTATTCAAAAGCTGACTGGCGAGCAATACTGTCAAAATTTCTACACTCTTTTTGGACTAGAGACTGTGTGCTTGCGGTACTTCAATGTTTTTGGCCCAAATCAAGATCCAGGGTCTGTGTATTCTGCTGTGATTCCTTTGTTTATAAAAAAAATGCTAAGAGGCGAGACACCGGTGATTTTTGGTGACGGCGAAACTTCTCGCGATTTTACATATGTCGACAACAACATAGATGCTTGTCTAAAAGCGTGCGTTGCTTCAAAAGATTGTGCGGGGCAGGTGATAAACATTGCTTGTGGCAATGAAATTTCTTTAAACCAGCTTGTGGAAAAAATAAATAAAATTTTGGGCACAAGCATCGCTCCAAAATATGAGCCAGAAAGAGTGGGTGATGTGAAGCATTCCCTTGGCGACATCTCAAAAGCTAAAAAACTTTTGGGCTACGAAGGCACGATTGATTTTGATGAGGGACTAAAGAAGACCTTGGAGTTTTATAGGAAAAACTAGTCTGGATTTATGAAAAAGGTAACTCACAAAGAACAGCAGGAAGCTTGGGAAAAAGAACATCAAAAACCGCACGTTCTTTTGCAAATGGATTCTGAAAAAGCATCAGCTGGAGTAGAATTGTTTTTGGCTTGGCTCAAAGAGCGGGGCGTGGAAACTGTTGGATTGAAAGCTGTAGAGATGGGCTGTGGTAAAGGCAGAAACTGTATATGGCTTGCGGAGCAGGGCTTAGAAGCCACGGGTTTTGATTTTTCTAATGCAGCCATCGAGGAAGCCAAAAGAAGAGCGCAAGTTCGGGGTTTTGCAGAAAAAGCGAAATTTGTTGTTCAAGATGCTACGACAAAATGGCAGTTTGATAATGAATCGTTTGATATCGCTGTGGATTGTTTCGCTTCTACTGACATTGAGGGCGAAGAAAACAGAGCTTTTGCAGTTTCTGAATTTAAAAGAGTTTTAAAACCGGGTGGATATTTGGTAGTCTATACACTGTCTACAGAAGATGGGTTTCATAAAGAAATGGTAGAAAAATCTCCAGCCAGTGAAAAGAATTCTTTTGTCCATCCGACGGGGAAGTTTGAAAAAGTTTTTGACGACGAAGAAATTGCTGAGATTTATAAAGATTTTAAGCTAGTAGAGAAAAGGCGACTTAAAAAAGAGCCCGTATTTTTTGGAAAAGCATATCCGTCCAACCATTATTGGCTCGTTTATCAAAAATAAAAGATATGAAATTTTTACTTACATCAGCTGGTCTTACAAACAAATCTATAAGCGGTGCATTGCTTAGTTTGGTTGGGAAAAAAGCAGAGGAAATCTCAATTGCTTTTATTCCTACGGCGGCAAACATTGAGGAGGGCGATAAGGACTGGCTTATAGACAATTTGATGGAAATAAAGAAACAAAACTTCAAATCTATTGATATTGTAGATATCTCAGCTGTTGAGGAAAGAATTTGGAAGCCAAAATTTGATGAGGCTGATGTATTATTTTTTGGTGGAGGCAATACTTACTATCTCATGGAGTGGATCAATAAATCTGGTCTAGCAAAAATCTTGCCAGAATTATTAAAAACAAAAGTATGGGCGGGAATTAGTGCTGGTAGTATGGTTACAAATAAAGATTTATCTTTAAAAATCTCACAGATTGTTTATGAAGAAGATTTAGATAAAGAAGAAATGTCGGGTTTAAATTTTGTTGATTTTTATTTTTTACCACATCTCAATTCTCCCTATTTCCCAAATCTTAGAGAAAAAAATATACGAGATGTCGCAAAAGATATTCCAGAAGTAATTTACGCTCTCGACGATAGCTCTGCTTTAAAAGTTGTAGATGGAAACGTGGAAATAATAAGTGAAGGCGAGTATTTGGTGTTGAATAAATAATTTTTGTGTATATGAATCTAAAAACCGAAATCCTTATCGTGGGTGCTGGAGCGGCGGGGCTAATGGCGGCGCGAGAGCTGGCTAAGGCCGGTAAAAAAGTAATCATTTTAGAAGCGCGCGACAGAATAGGTGGCAGAATATTTCCTTTGGACGAATCCATTTTTGGATACCCAGCACAGGGTGGCGCAGAGTTTGTGCATGGTGAAGCACCGATAACAAAAGCTCTGATAAGAGAAGCGGGACTAACTTTTGTTCTTGAAAAAGGTGAGGGCTGGAGCGTGAGAAGTGGTGAGCTGTCCCTGTGGACTCAGTTTTTTGAACAAAATGACTTATTGAAGTCAAAGCTCGATGCTTTGAAGGAGGACATATCTGTGGTTGATTTTCTAGAGCAAAATTTTGGTGACGAAAAAAATGCCAGCTTTCGAAATTCAATAATGAAAGCTGTAGAGGGATACGACGCTGGTGATCCAAAAATTATAAGCGCGCTCACAATACGCGAAGGTTGGTTTAGTAATGAAGATTTGGATAATGATGAAGATCATGACGGTAGAATAAAAGAGGAGTACACTGCACTTTTGGATTTTCTAAAAAAAGAATGTGATAAATATGGTGTAGAAATATATTTAAATAATTGTGTAAAGACTATAGAAAGAAAAAATGACGGGGTCTCTATACAGACTAATGATGGAAAGGTCTTTGAGGCATCAAAAGCAGTGATTACCGTGCCACTTCCTGTTTTGAAAGATATTAAATTTGTACCGGATATAAAAGAAAGACTCGAATACGCCTCAAAGATAGGCTGGGGTTATGCTATTAAGGTGATAATTAAATTTAAGACTCGTTGGTGGGAGCGTTGTGCAGAAGTGGATCTGAGCAAAATGAACTTCATTCTTTGTAATGAAAAGTTTTTGACTTGGTGGACACAATATCCAGTAATAAATTCTGTACTTACTGCGTATATGGCTGGACCAGAAGCAGAAAAATATAAAGATGCTTCCGAAGAAGAACTTCTGGATATGGCGCTAGTGTCTATTTCAAATGCTTTAAAAATAAATAAAGAAGTGGTTGAAAAAGAATTAGAGATCTACAAGGTATTCAACTGGCCAGCGGATCCATTTACACAAGGTGCATATAGTTATACTACGATTTATACAAAAGATGCATATGAGAAACTAGTAGAGCCTATTGATGGCAAAATATTTTTTGCAGGGGAGGCGTATTTTTCTGGAGATGCTACAGCGTCAGTAGAGGGGGCGCTGGGAAGTGGTTTGGAGACAGCAAAGCGGATTTTAGACAAACAAAAACAGCCTTCGAGCGGGTTAGCGTAGCGCTTTAGCGAGAAGGCT
>CAYTVX010000039.1:0-3756 GCA_964441885.1 uncultured Candidatus Saccharibacteria bacterium | reverse complement strand
AAGATATACCCCAACGATCTTTACACCAACCACACTGGCTTTCCTCGCCGCCATTATTGACGATCGCGTTCCAATAACGATCAGTTTCTTCCTGGTCTTCCGTCGAGATTTGAAACGAAAATGCCTCGCTCTGTTTAAACGTCGGGCCGCCATTTAAGCCGACACAGGGAATTCCACAGACCGTAAACTCCACCGTCAGCACATCGCCTTTCTTACCATCTGGAAAATCAGAAGGTGCATGGTGCAGAGCACCTACTTTGCTATCGGGAAAAGTGGCGGCATAAAAGCTCGCCGCATCGTACGCGTCCTTTTCAAACCAAAGACAGATTGTATTTTTGTGTATTGATTTCATATGTGATTATTTTACCATGTCTGTGGTGAGTGGCTAATTTATATTATAATTACAGATATGTATTTCAATTCAAAAAAGACCTCATTATTAATCTTGGGCGTAACATCTCTCGTGTTCTCTAGAGTAATGTTGCTGGCTTTTAATGATCCTGAGGGACCAAATCTTTTAATTGTTGTGGTGACAGCGCTGGTAGTATATTTCACATCTTTGATAGCATATTTACTCAAATCTTCGGTCCCTAAGAAGTTTTTATTAGCGATTTTTCTTCAGATAATAATAGTCACTGGTTTCTATTTTTGTTTGAATTAGGTTTACAATTTCGCACCAAACTCCCGGCAATTTAGGACAGTCTAGATATTTCAGTCAATTGACATTTATTTATAAAAGTCCTAATGTTGCCAAGTGTAGTACATTTCCATTCCTCTTATGAAGGAGCTTTATAAATGAAAAAGGCAAAAGTGCTTTCCATGCTGAAGGATCATTTCCGTGGAGAAAGAACCCGACTTAAGGGTGAGGCTGTATTTGCTCAATTCTTTCACTCGTGGCTCGGAGCAATGAGTATACCGTCTGACGAGAAGTACGACCTCTACGACCTCCGTCCCTATCTGCCACAGCTTTCTGTGGATGCATGGGAAGCGATGAGAACAGATACTGACAAAATGGCAATTTTGTGTCGAGGGAGGTACGAACAAGAAGTGGGTAGACCGATGGTCAACCTCACAGATTTGGGTGAGAACATTCTCGAGCAGGGTCTGGGTACCAACATTCTTCGCTACGTACTGTTTGCAGTCGTCAGAGAAGGATGGATTGAGAGCAAGGTCGAGACCTATTGTTGTGCACAGAGCACGGCACTTCAGGGGATGTTCGACAAGTTCCTTCGTCTCGTGTACAGGCAGGGTCTATTTGAGATTATTCGTGACGATCGCAAGCGTGGAATGAAAGGCAAGTTTGGTTCTACCGAGCTTCGTACTTTCGTTTGCGCAGGACGGACAATGTTCACTTTTGCTCGTCCCAAGAAAAATGGCACGGAAGTGAGTGTATCGTTTGTCGCAGGTGATGAAGACTCGCTCGGCCTTGAGGCAGGTATTCAATCGGTCGAAGCAAATCTGCCGACAGCGTTCAACATGATCGAAGATGTGATTGCACGCTGGCCAAAGACTCGCAAAGAGCGAGTAGTCATTTTCAAGGCTGACCGCAAAGTAGCTCCTCTTGCAGTTCATGTGATGATGGCTCAAGCGAAAGCTGGAGTAAAGAAGTAAGAAGTATGTTCAATCTAGGTCACGGGGTGAAAATTCCGTGACCTTTTTTTGTTATAATAGAGAATGTAAAAATAGAAAAGCTATCTAATGCAATACAAAACTCTCGACAAATTACTGGATTTAATAGATGAACCAAACAGAAGTGCATGCAGGGTTTTGATGGAGGAAAACATAGAAAGATTTAAAATATCTCCCGGCGCTTTGACAAAGCATCAGGCTTGGCCAAATGGGTATATACAACACCTCGAAGAGACAATGAATTTTGGCGTAGAGCTTTTTAAAATGATGGATGATTTTAGGAAATTAGATTTTACTATTTCTGACGTGATTTTAGTTTTATTTTTACATGACCTTGAAAAACCTTTTCGATATGTTGAGCCGAAAAAAGAATTTTCAAACGATGAAGAAAAGAAAAAATTTATCAATGAGATGATTGGTAAATACGCGATTATTTTAGACGAAAATCATATCAATGCTCTGCAATATATACATGGAGAAGGTGAGGACTATAACAAGACAGAAAGAATACAAAAACCGCTCGCCGCTTTTGTGCATGTATGCGATACGGTAAGTGCGCGTATGTGGTTTGATTGGCCTAAATAGAGAACAAGATTATATTAAAATCCACCCGATTGTGCCGGGTGGATGGTTGAGCGATGGCTCTATCAGGTGCCAGTGCTTTTGTCGAATAGAAATGCGTCCATACAGGGGTACTTGCGGTAGGTCACAGCGTGATGTTCACACAGGAATACATTTCTCACGGTTCCCCATACGTTGACCAAAACTTCCTCAGTTTGTTTTGATCCACACGCGTTTTCCATGCACTTTTTCGTCTGGTCGAGCGAGTTTCTGTGCAACTCGAGACTGTGCCATTTTTCGCCAAAGATTGTTTGCGCTTTTCTCATGGCATGGTACGCCCTGGCCATTTTTCCATCTTCAAGTTTGAGATCTTTTTCTTCAAACTGGAAGTAGAGGAACTTTGCTCTGTCATCTCCGCCTTTTGGTGGAAGGCTGTAAGGGTAGAGTGTACGACCAAACATCACCCACACCTCAGGCTCTTCCCAAAAACGGAGCTGTACACAAACAACCTGACCTTGTTTTTCGTAGAACACATTTTCGGGATTGACGTCTGTCACGATGTCGCCTGGTTTGAACATGTAGCCTCCTTGTTGGTAGATCTTTCTACCTATTAGATTATGATTTTTCTACATAATGTCAATTTTTGTTATAATCAAACAATAATGCCAAAAGAACAAACCTTCACCGACCGAGTCATCAAGCTTGCACTTTCTATTCCAAAAGGTAGGGTGACGACATATGGAAATATTGCGCGTGCGGCAGGTGCTGGGCCGATGGCCGCACAGAGTATCACGAGCATTTTAGGCAAAGCATATGACAAAGGCGAGCGTCGCATACCTTTTCATCGGATCGTATATGCTGGTGGTCGCGTCTGGATAAACGACTCACATCGCACAGAGCGCATGAAAAAATATAAAGCGGAGGGGATTGAAATAGATGAAAAAGATAGGATTAAAAATTTCCGAAAAGTTTTGCTGGAATTTAAATAGTTTAAATAACTTAAATAAATCTTGATTTGATGGTATAATCTACCCATGACTAATACAATCGTAACGCATCAGGATTTGTTTGGGACATTATGGATGATCGGATGGCTTTTTTCTATCGGATACTTGCGACTGACTTTTTGGAAAGGAGTGCTCGGCATCATAGTGTGGCCATATTATATGGGAGTAAAATTTCATAAAGGCTCTCACTAAAACGTGGCATACTCCTCATCAGCCTCAATCGTCATAAACGCACCTGTGCAAAAAATCTGGGACGCACTTACCGTACCTGAGCAGGTAAAGCAATATTTTTTTAATACAAACATGGTCACGAGCTGGCAGGTGGGTACGCCGATATTTTTTCGTGGAGAGTGGGAAGGCAAGTCATATGAAGACAAGGGGACAGTGCTTGGCTTTGAGCCTCTAAAAAAACTTTCATATGATTACTGGAGTGGCTTTAGCGGAATAGAAGATAAAAAAGAATTGTATCAGATTTTGTCGTATGAACTCATGTCGACTGACGGCGGTGTAAGAGTAACGATAAATCAATCAAATGTAGATACACAGGAGCGCGCAGATC
>CAYTVX010000038.1:0-4073 GCA_964441885.1 uncultured Candidatus Saccharibacteria bacterium | reverse complement strand
TGCCAGGCACAGTCATCACATCTTTCATTATCAGCCCCTCCGGCATTGCAAAAGTCTCGCCAAAAATGCGATTAAATTTTTCTGCTGTGTCGCGCGCTATTTCAATATGTTGTTTTTGATCTAGTCCTACTGGTACGATCTCTCCACCTGGTAGCAAAATATCTGCGGTCATTAAAATAGGATAATCAAACACGCCGACATTTATATCTTTATTCTTTGCCTCTGCATCTTTGAAAGCATGTGCACGCATGAGGTATGGCATCGTTGTGATGCAATTGAAAATCCACGCCAGCTCAGCGACTTGTGGCGTGTCTGACTGCTTGTATAGAGTAACTTTTTTTGGATCGAGGCCAAGAGCTAGATAGTCAATAGCAAGATCCAAAGTGTCTTGAGAGAGCTTTGCTGGGTCATTTACTGATGTAAGGGCGTGAAGGTCGGCAATAAAAATATGACATTCATGCTCATCTTGCATGTCTACCATTTGCTTCATCGCACCAAAATAGTTGCCAATGTGCGGCCGCCCGGTCGATTTTACACCGGACACTAGGATTTTTTTTCCTGATTTCATATGAGAAATAATAACAGAATATATGGCGTTTTGAAAGCTTGACTACTTATATATGGTTGCTATACTTTTAGTACAAATGGCCACATGGCCCCCGAGAACCCCGTCACAAGACGGGGTTCGTCCGTTTCAAGATCATCTCAACTATTTTGTTTTTTATCTCCGAAAAAAGATTGTGATCAATTTTCCTTATTCTCCTAAGAAACCTTTTTGTACTTAATAATCTAAGCTGAGAAATCATAATAGAAAACGTAATCCCATCGTGCTTAAAAGGAAAGTAATAAGGATTATCTTTGTTTTTTGTACTTATGGGAACAGCAAGCACAATTTGTCTATTAAATTTCTTTACAATAAGCACTGGACGTTCAAAATCATAATTTTTACCATCTTCTTCATCGCCAACGTTGCAGCCTAAAGCACACCACCAAATTTCCCTTTCACTGAAAAATTCTTCTGGATCTGGAATAGACCCGTGAATTTTTTGCTTGTCTTTATTCCACCTATCAAAATCTTTTTTCATAAAGAGATTGATAGCACAAAACACCTAAAGGAATTCTAAAGATTTTCTAAACCCCCTCTTTTTTGAGTTGCTCAATGAGTTTTTTTGCGTCTTTTGAAAGTCGACGTGGTAGCTCGATGTTTATTTTTATTAAAATGTCTCCGCGATGATTTTTGTCGGTCGGTACACCTTTGCCTTTTACGCGCAAGACTTCGCCAAAGCCAACGTTTTCAGGAATCGTTACTTTTATATCACCATCCAGAGTGCTGATAGAATGCACACTGCCGAGAAGCGCGTCTGAAAGTTTGATATTTAAATCCATCACTAGATTTTGTCCATCTTTTCTGAAAAGTGGATGACCTTTTACGTGGATTTTTACATACAGGTCTCCAGACACTCCGCCGGCTACAGCTTCACCACCACCAGTCATACGTACCATTTCGCCATTGTCTATTCCTGCAGGAATCTTTAGAGATATTTCTTGCTCTTTTTTTACAATTCCCACGCCACGACATTCTTTACATTTTTCTTTTGGAACTTTGCCTTTGCCGTGACATTCTTCGCAGACGCGCTCGGTCGCGATGGATCCTAAAATAGTGCGCTTTACATCACGAATTTTTCCTTTGCCGTTGCAAGTCTTGCAGGTATGCATCTCGGTGCCCGGCTCACCACCTTCACCTTTGCATCGCGTACATGTAGAAGTTTTATTTAAAAGAATTTTTCTTTCTACGCCAAAAATCGACTCAGAAAAAGTGAGTTCGATGTCTATAGATATGTCGCGACCACGTTTTGTACGCGCTCGCTGACCACCACCAAATATGTCACCAAAAATATCTCCGAAATCAAAACCCTGTCCGCCTGTAAATTGAGAGAAATCAAAATCGCCGAAACCTTGACCTCCAAAACCTTGTCCGCCAAATCCTCCACCCTGCGGTCCACCTCCGCCAAAAGTTTGTCCGTAGGTGTCGTACTCTCCACGCTTTTTGTCATCGGACAGCACACCGTATGCTTCGTTTACTTCTTTAAATTTTTTCTCGTCGCCACCTTGCTTGTCGGGATGATATTGATGCGCGAGTTTACGAAACGCTTTTTTAATTTCGTCTTTTGAAGCGTCTTTTTTTACGCCAAGTGTTTCGTAAAAATCTTTTGCCATGATTTATTTTGTCTCACTTGCTCCAGTGTCGCCATCCTTTTTCTCCTCAAAATTAGCGTCACGAACAGGTCCTTCTGTAGTTGTGTCCTTATCAGCATTTGGAGCGCTCTGAGGGGCATTTTTGGCCATATATTCGCCTATTTTCTGCATTTCTGTAGAAAGCTCAGTAGTCGCTTTCATGATAGCGTCTTTGTCAGTGCCATCTTTTACAGCTTTGATTGCTGTGATCTTTTCATTTACACCCGCTTTTATTTCGTCACTGATTTTTCCCTCGTTATCTTTAAGAGATTTTTCTGCGGTGTATAGCACTTGCTCAGCAACATTTTTTGCCTCTATCACCTCTTTTTTCTTTGCATCTTCTGCGGCGTGCACCTCTGCTTCTTTTTGCATTCGAGCGATTTCGTCTTTTGAAAGACCTGAGCTTGCTTCGATACGAATAGACTGTTCTTTGCCAGTAGTTTTATCTTTTGCTTTTACACTCAGTATTCCGTTGGCATCAATGTCAAAGGTGACTTCCACCTGAGGAATGCCCCGAGGCGCTGGTGGAATACCGTCTAGAATAAACTTACCGAGACTTTTGTTGTCGGATGCCATTGGTCGCTCACCTTGCACTATGTGAATCTCCACAGATGTCTGACTATCAGCTGCTGTAGAAAATGTTTGTGACTTTGAAGCAGGGATAGTCGTGTTTTTTGAAATGAGATGTGTAGCCACGCCACCCATTGTTTCGATACCAAGAGAAAGTGGGATCACGTCGAGCAAAAGCACATCTTTTACATCTCCAGTGATGATACCTCCTTGTAGTGCTGCGCCGAGCGCTACTACTTCGTCAGGATTTATAGAAAGATTTGGCTCTTTTCCAAAAAGTTCTTTTACTGCTTGCTGGATTTTTGGCATACGAGTCTGTCCTCCCACGAGCACGACTTCGTTTATGTCTGCCATTTTAAAAGGAGAAGCTTCCATCGCGCGCTTTGTGATCATGATAGCGCGATCAATAAACTCGCTTGTGAGCTCTTCTAGTTTTGTGCGAGTCATTTTCATTACAAAATGTTTTGGGCCAGAAGCATCTGATGTAATGAAAGGAATATTTATTTCTGTTTCCACAGCAGTAGACAACTCGATTTTTGCTTTTTCTGCAGCTTCATCTAAGCGCTGTAAAGCAAATGCATCTTTTGTTAGATCAATACCGCTTTCTTTTTTAAACTCATCGGCAAGAAAGTGAATTATTTTTTGATCGATGTCTTTTCCGCCGAGATGACTGTCGCCGTCTGTTGATTTTACTTCTACGACGTCTCCACCGACTTCAAGCACAGAAATATCAAATGTTCCTCCTCCAAAATCGAAGACGACTATTTTTTCATCTTTCTTTTTATTAAATCCGTATGCGAGGGCCGCAGCTGTAGGCTCGTTGATGATTCTTTTTACATCCAAGCCCGCAATTTTTCCTGCATCTTTTGTTGCTTTTCTTTGTGCATCATTGAAATACGCAGGCACAGTGATGATAGCTTCGGTAACTTTTTCTCCAAGGCGTGCTTCTGCATCTGCTTTTAGTTTAGACAAAATCATTGCGGAGATTTCTTCTGGTCGCAAATCTTTATCGCCCATTTTTACGAGCACACCGCCGTCTGATGAGCCAGAAATGTCATATGGCACTGTCGCTTTATCTTTTTGTACTGCAGGATCGCTAAAAGTGTGGCCGATGAAACGCTTGATACCAAAAATTGTGTTTTTTGGATTTGTTACAGCTTGACGTTTCGCGAGTAGACCCACTGTGCGCTCGCCATTTTTTGATATAGCAACTATAGAAGGCGTAGTACGTGCACCTTCTGCATTTTCAAGTATTTTTGGACCACCAG
>CAYTVX010000037.1:0-4333 GCA_964441885.1 uncultured Candidatus Saccharibacteria bacterium | reverse complement strand
TGATGCCAGCGTCTTGCATAAGTGACGCAATTTTATTTTCATCATACTTGGCGATCTTTTTCGCATCAAAATTATCAAAAGCTCGCCTGAAATTTTCCCGCTTCTTCAAAATAGTCAGCCACGATAGTCCCGCTTGAAATGCATCGAGTATCACTGCTTCAAAAAGTTTTTTGTCATCATGCACGGGCACTCCCCACTCTGTATCATGATATGCGAGATAAATCTCATCGTCACTAACCCAGCCGCAACGAATTTTTTTCATAAAAAATAATACTATATCCTCCGACTATCGTACGCCCAGTGTAGTAGTGCTTGTCTTTGTCTGGGCCGACAAAAAATATCTCCAACCCTGCAATTATTCATAACCTGTGTGACGTGCCGGCGCATAGCCTTCCATCTTTTTATTTGTCTTTCATCATCTTCATGTCGTCTTCCAATATAATATCTGCAATACCACTGAAACCAGCCACGAGGATCGTCAGGATGAATCCAACCTTTTTTGAGCCAGACAGATAGTGGCTGACTAGCGTTTACTCCGAAAAAGTTTAGCTTTGGGTCGTGTTTATACAAATCTTTTTTCTGAAGCTTTGCTTTTGTAAACCAGTCTTTGGGAAATTCTTTTGTACAATCACGCATATACACTCCACCAAATACACCAAGCGCTAGCATATTTTTTGGAGTAATTTCTGGTTTAAAAATAGGATCAAAATTTTTACCCACAGGCTCGGTCAACGTATAACTGTATCGCTTTTGCATTTTATCTTTAACAAAAACTTTTACTGAACGTCGTCTGCTCATATTATTTTGTTACAATATACCAAACGATTAAAGCTAGAGCACCCCACCATCCAAGGTCGGACAATACTAGACTGACTACTATTTTGCTTTGCAAAGATTTCGGCAAAAGCTCGTCCGCTCTACCCTCTGTCTCTTTTTTTAAAAGATATGGACTTACATGGAAAGATAAAAATAAACCATTTAACACGAGCACGATAGCAATAAAAATAAGATACATCGAGATGCCGACAAGTTGCTCGTTTCTAAAAAATATAATACCTCCAACAACAGCTAGAAAAATACCCATCCAAATGAGAGGTTTGGTAACCTTGTGTGTACGAGTCGTCGCATCTGTCCAATAGGTTGATTTTCGTCCCAAAAATCCATGAATATCAATAACTGTCACCGCACCAAGACCAATAACAAAACCTGAAATAAGTACAAACAAGCCGATAAAGTCTAAAGAAATCATTATCTATTTAAATACGTTATGGTTAATTGCAAAAAAGTAGCAAATGTCCCCCATAGTAAGTATGGAATGTTTGCGTATACAACCCAGCGAAGATCGGGCGATGCATGCCAGATTGCATAAAGAGCCCAGATTAGTGTACCGACCACAAGCAGGATGTCGAGAGAAGCGAGAAAGTTGTTTTGCAATCCAAACTGTATCGGTGTAAAAGCAAGATTAAAAACAAGGTTAAGTGCAAATGGTAACGCCACCGTCCATGGAATCTCCCTCGTAAATGCTTTGTAAAACACAGTACCAAAAGAGAGGGCAATAATCGCATACAACACTGTCCACACCGGTCCAAAGAGCCATGCTGGTGGAGCCCACGACGGCTTCAACCATTGTGTATATTGTGTTGGTTCGTTCATAAGATATATTATATCATCTTGGGACTCAAACACCGCTTCGTCTTATGATTCCGATTTTCAATTTTGGCGGAAAGAGAGGGATTCGAACCCTCGATACCCTTACGGATATACCACCTTTCCAGGGTGGCCCATTCGACCGCTCTGGCATCTTTCCAAGATTGCACTAGAAATTACAATAACGTGAAATGCGGTGAGTAGCAATTGTTTTTCTTTACAAAAAGTATTAAGGGGGTCCCAACGTGTGTTGAGACCCCCTAAGAGATCGACTGATTGAAGCGAACTATGTCACCCGAAAGGAGCGCGCACCGAATGTTCCGTGAACCGCAAGAACAAATGAGGCAAACCACCAGACCGCAATCAAAATGTACGCACCCACGGGCACACCCTCAATCCCCAAGAATAGAGAGAAGAGGGTGAACAAGAAAGCCCAGCCATACGGCGTAAACCACATCAGAAGTCCGGGTAGCACCAAGAGCGTCACTAGTGGCGATGATCGCATTCCGCGTCGACGATTTTCGACAGCAATCGGAACACACAGCAGTGGTACGACCAGGCTGACTAGCGCCAAATACAAGAGTTGCCACGACTCTGCCTGTGCATTGGTATTAAAGAAATCCATGATCCCTCCTAGGGAGTTTATTGTGCGGTCTCAAGCGACGTCGCCCGAGTTCTGCATGTAAAATACTGAGATTTCACTAGAAAGTCAAGACCTGTCTTTCATCCCTCGCAAAATTGCCACCCGTTCTGCGACTGGCGGATGCGTCATGAAAAGTTTGCTCAAAGCTCGGCCAGAGCCCCCAAACGGATTTGAAATGAAAAGATGTGCAGTTGCATTGTTGGCACGAGTCATTGGTCGCTGTGCGCCGGCAGAAGAAATTTTTTCAAGGGCGTTTGCAAGGCCCTCTGGATATCGCGTGAGGAGTGCGCCAGAAGCATCAGCTAGAAACTCGCGCTTGCGGGAAATGGCGAGTTGCATAATGAGGGCAACTATCGGCGACAAAATAGCGAGTACAATTCCAATGATCACCATCACCTGCCCAGCATTTCCTTTTTCATCATTACTTCTGTGTCCACCAAAAATAGACATCCTCAAAAACATATCTGAAAGTAGAGTCACAAAGCCGACAAGCACCACAACGACAGTAGACAAAAGCATATCTCGATTTCCAATATGCGAAAGCTCGTGAGCAATCACACCCTCAAGCTCAGTACGATCCAAAATCGCGAGGAGTCCAGTAGTCACCGCAACCACAGCATGCTCTTTGTTGCGACCAGTGGCAAAAGCGTTGGGCGCGAGATCGGAAATAATATATAGCTTTGGCATCGGCAAGCCGGCAGTGATTGATAGATTTTCTACGACATTCCATAGGTCGCGATGCTCATCTCGAGCGACAGGCACAGCACGATACATTTTAAGGACAAGCTTGTCTGACCACCAGTACGCGCCGATATTCATGAGCACACTAAAGATGACAGCAAAATACAAAATCGCCTGATCGTTGTAGACATAGCTAAAAGTCCAGCCGAGCACAATGATCACCACAAAAAACGCGGCCATCAAAAACCACGTCTTAAAGATGTTTGTGCTTTGGTGTTTGTAGATGTTCATTGATCTAATCTAGAAGTTTGAGTGTGGAGAGGATTTTATCAAAAATACGAATATTTTCCTTCTCTTCCAAGCTTATGTTGCCTGAAATTATTTTTTCTTTTGTGAAACGTACAAATTCTTTTATGTTTTCATCACTCTCTCCCATACTATATTGAGTATTTGGACCACAATCTTTGTCTTGTCGTGACCAAATACAAAAATTAACGAGCGTCTTCATACCAAAACTAATTCCTGAATAGAAGTGTGTGCTGTGTTGAACGTCAGCTGATTTCAAAGCGCTAACATTTCCTCCCGCTTCTATTGGTACAGCAGAATAATATCTTGTAATACCCCTGCCATCAGAAAGAGTAAATTGTGTACAAAGAAAGGTCCAGGGCTCCTTAAAATAAGAACAGTTTATTCTCTCGTCTTCTCCGCTATATCTTGGACTATCACCCATACCCTCAGACACAAACTGGTATTGAGCGGGGGTAACAGAAACCCCAAGTTTGGAGTTAAGAGAAAGGCTTCCGTCACTATAAACGTGTGGACCTTCTGTATAAAAATTCAGATCTGCACCAGCTATACCAAATTTGTTTGTTTCTGTATTTTCTTGTTGATTAAATTTCCATTCTGACGGGTACTTAAATTCTAATCCGTATTTTTCACTACGGTATGTTTTCCAGCTGGCAAGCTCGGCATCTTCCTGCACCGTCTGAGGTGCCGCTTGTGTCGCTGGTAAGACTTCGGATGTTGCGGGTGTGACGTTTTTCTTGAAAAATATATTAGTCACCCCTCCTAGAAGCACTGCTCCCACAAATACAAACAATAAAATTTCAAAGAAATGTTTTTTGGTCATTAGAAAAATGATTAATTTTTAAAACTTCACTGCGACTGGCTCCTGAGCTGCGGCATTGTCTGGGAGATCAAAGAATTCCATTTTTGAAAACTTAAACATCGATGCGATAAAATTGCTTGGGAAAGATTCTACGCTCGTATTGAGGTCGCGAACGTTTGTATTGTAGAAGCGTCGTGAAGCCTGAATTTTATTTTCTGTATCTGAAAGCTCGCGCTGAAGCTCAAGAAAATTTG
>CAYTVX010000036.1:0-4623 GCA_964441885.1 uncultured Candidatus Saccharibacteria bacterium | reverse complement strand
TAATTCTGTTATATTTTCTTTTATTCGCGTGCGCGAAAAATATCCGCCTATAGCTCAGTTGGTAGAGCAGGTGCCTTTTAAGCACTTGGTCCCAGGTTCGAGTCCTGGTGGGCGGACCATATATGGAAAACAAACTTCCCCCTTACATGCACAGACGCCACGAGGCTCTAAATAAGATCCACACAAAACTTTTACAAAAACCAGAGTTGGTAAAAGAACTATTTGATTTTGAAAACAGTGTTCACGCGGATTTAGAATTGTCATGGATTCAACCAGAATTTCAAGAAAAAGAAATTGGCGGAGCAAAAGAATACCAAGTGGTCATTGCAAAAGTAAAAGCTGGACAAACCTCAGATGCGCATATGCACGAGGTTGGTGCTTCATCTTTTGTTGTTCTTGGTTCAAAACTCGGTTTTCCAAACCCATCAAATCTAATATATAGAACAGGAACATTTCACTTTCCTTCTTGTGATACAACAATCGATAAAGAAATAACTTGCTCAGAAGGACTTGAGCTCGACATACCCTCACACCAGATTCATCAATTTGAAAATAAAAATAATGAGGACGCATTCGTACTCATTGTTACTCATCCGACAATTTCAGTAGAAGAAGGTCACGAGGATATCCATTTTGTGTTGAAGAAATAAAACAAAAGCGCCCACAGAAAGTCGGGCGACTTCTGCGGGCGTGAGACCGTGGAACCCTTACGAGACTGGTTCGATCTCGAAGAATCCGACGTTGGGGTCCTGAATGTGTGTGTACACAACGGAACCCAGGGGCTTGCGACCGTGAACAAAAGTCACCCCTGCACATGCTTGTGCAAGAGCCTGATGCCACTCGGATGGACGCTCAGCCTTATCAAGTGATTCGATGACAAACTTGACGGCAGGAGCACTCACCGACGAAACCAAGACATAAACCCAAATGTCTCGAGTTGCCAGTCTGGTCGCCGATGACGCGACCGTTCTGACAAGACCGGCGAACATCTCCAGTTGGTGGTCAGGAAGTCCTGCCATTTCCTTCGGAAGAGTAATCGTAATACACGGCATATTGCCTCCTTGGATTGAGTTGCGGTGGGAACTAACACTGCATATAGTGTAGCACAAAAACTAGCTTTGTCAAACACCCCCCTACATCCCCAAAATAAACTTCTCAAGCCCAATTTCCATCTCCGAAATCCCCCGCCGAGCGTTGTGATAAATTTCCACAAATCGCCCTGACATTTTTTGTAATTCTTCGCGAGAATAGTTGCGTGCAAAGCCTGAGGCTTTTTGAAAAACAAAAGGTTTCAGTCCTGACTCGCTCGCACTTTTTGCGCTGACCGCTGTGAGAATGCTTTTCAACTGCCAAAAAAGAATGCCGTGAATTTCCTCCGGCTCAGATCCGCTCGCAAGCGCCTGCTCATATAGCACCCAAAGCTGTTTTTTGTCGCGTCGTCCAAAAGCATCCGTCAAAGAAAAAATATTAAAAGTTTTTGGCGCAGTTTTTTCTTTTTCTTCAAACTCCTGCGTTTTTTGCGCATGCTTTTCTATTTTTTTGAGAGTCGGCGCATCTACATGGCCTTCGAGAAAAATGAAAACGTTGTCGGACTCGGCTATTTCTTTGAGCATTTCCACCACTGCCTCTTTCGCTTCCTCATTTTCAAACACCTTATCAAGCACCACAATATATTTATTTTCAAAAAGACCTTGCCCACCGAGCAATTCTTCAAAGCGCGCGCTGTCCCACTGCTCGCTCTCTATTTTAAAAAGCTCTGCGTCTGGCTTTTTTTTATGCAAAGTTTCTGTCAGCTCATGGAGCTTTTCGCGTGACTTTTTTGAATCTGTGCCGTGGAGAAAGTAGAGCATGTTTATTTATTAATGAGTGATTTAAAGTCTCCTTCAGATAAATCCAAAAGTTTTGCGTCTCGTCCAAGAGGAGAATCCGTGATTTCTTTTCCCATCCAAACCTCGGGGACAAAATTTTTAGCTTTCTCTATAGAATCAAATTCAACTTCTGCTCTTACTAGCCCCACAAATTTACCATAATACTTTTTTATAGAGATAGTACTATTAATTTTATAGCTATCCCTAATTATAGACTCAGTCACTTGATTCTTAAATGCATTAAATTCTTTTTCTGTAATAATTCTTTTGTCCTTCGTTCTTTCTAGATTTGAAATTTCTTTTTTTATTTCATATTCAAAAACATCATCTTTTTTTTGTATCCTTTCTTCAAATCCCGGCGCTCTTTTTATGTAGTATCTTTCATAACGAACAGGAGTAATGCTCGATAGGTCAGGAATATCCTTTATTAAAAATTTTCTTTCTATTTCCATAGTGATAGTCTATATCTATAGCGCCTCCGTTTGCCCCCAATTATCACCAATCTCGCCATTGACCACAAGCGGTATGCCTTTCATTTCCTCTGGCTTGAGCACGTTTTGCATTATGCGCTCTAGCTCTGGCGTCACTTTTTTTACAGACTCTTCGCGGATCTCAAACACGAGTTCATCATGTACCTGCAAAAGCAAAAAAACTTCAGATGAAAGACCAGCTTTCTCGATGTACTCATGTATCCTTACCATCGCTATTTTTATGATGTCCGCAGAAGTACCCTGTATCGGCGCGTTGATAGCCATGCGCTCGTTGGACGCAGCAATAAAAGCAAGCTTTGATTTTATGTTTGGAAAATATCGCCGACGACCAAAAAATGTTTCTGTGTAGCCGAGCTTTCTCGCGCTCACTTTTACAGACTCTAGATACATCGCAAGTCCATTAAAATTTTTAAAATATTCATCGTAGAAAAACTGAGCCTCTTCGCGAGTACTGCCAAGATTTTTTTTCAAAGCGCTTACGCCCATGCCATACAAAATACCGAAATTAATCACCTTTGCTTTACGGCGCATTTCTTTGTCTACTTTTTCACGAGGAACTTTGAAAACTTCTGACGCCACCGCCGTATGTATATCCCCCCCTGATTTAAATATCTCAATGAGCTTTTCATCGCCAGACAAAAGCGCTGCGATACGTAGCTCGATCTGAGAATAATCAAACTTCACCAGCTTGAAACCTTTTTCTGCTATGAAAGCATCACGGATTTTTTTGCCGGCATCTGTTTTTATCGGAATATTTTGAATATTTGGATTGTTGGAAGACATACGCCCAGTCGTCGTGCCAGTCTGCAAAAATGTAGTGTGCAGTCTGCCATCCTCTGCCAAAAGTGTCGGCAAAGGATCTATATATGTAGAGAGAAGTTTTTGAAGCACGCGGTATTTTAAAATGTGGTCGATGACAGGATGCAGGCCAGCCATTTTTTCTAGCTCGCTCTCACGAGTAGAACGCTCACCGCCAGCAGTTTTTTTGAGCCCTTTCATCGTAAGCGCAAGCTTGTCAAAAAGAATGACGCCGAGCCGTTTTGGAGAATTGATATTAAATTCCTCGCCAGCTTCGCGCCAAATATTTTTCTCAAGCTCCGTGAGCTCTGCGTGGTATTGTTTTGAAAGTT
Source organism: uncultured Candidatus Saccharibacteria bacterium (assembly GCA_964441885.1). GTDB lineage: Bacteria > Patescibacteriota > Minisyncoccia > Phycocordibacterales > CALRHW01 > SICJ01. The sequence continues at coordinate 1,134 of CAYTVX010000036.1, read as the reverse complement.
CACCTAAATATTTCGCATCTATTTTTATCCCCCGCTTTTCCATCACATCTATCACCTTCATGAGAGGCTCTTCTATTTCATGAAAAACTTTCATCAAATTTCTTTTTTCGAGTTCGGCCATAATAAAATCACGTGCGCGAAAAATAGACTCGGTATGCGCAAAACGAAGCATATCCTCGACAGCGGGACTTGTAATATTTGAATCAATGATCCAAAGTGCGAGCGAAAGTTTTTTCATTTCACTTTCTGGAAGAAGTTCTTTTGGCGCGTCAGTGCCGCTGCCATCATCTCCGCCGAGTAAGCTAGCCTGCAATGGCACCTTTTTTATACCGAGAGCATTTTCTACGCGAGACAAAAGAGCCTTAAACTCAAGCTCGGCAAAAAGCGCTTCCACCTCTTTTATATCCACCGCTTCTTTCCAAGTCATATCTGGCAATTTAAAATCAATCGGCGCATCCCTGCGAATAGTCGCAAGTGTTTTTGAAAAAAGTGCTTCGTCTTCGCCTTTTATCAAAAGCTCAATGATACGTGGAGTAATCCCCGCTTCCCTAAAAGGCGCCGGGTCTTTTTTCAAAACCTTGTACATTTTTTCTAGCGTTCCAAATTTTTGTATCAAAGTCGTCGCTGTTTTTTCTCCGATGCCAGCGATGCCGATGATGTTGTCAGATGGATCTCCACGCAAACCTTTGTAATCCGGCAAAAGATCCGGCGCAAAACCAAAACGCTCTAACACAGCATCTTCGTCATATATCACCGTATCTTTTATCCCCTTTCGCAAAGTATACACTCGCACTTTTTTACCATCGACAAGCTGCATCGTGTCCATGTCGCCAGAAGCGATCACAATTTCTTTTTGTTTATCATGCTTCAGATTTTCTACGATCGTACCAAGCACGTCGTCTGCTTCAAAACCCGCAAAAGAATACGCTGGAATATTGAAAGCTTTGAACACGTCGTTTGAGCGGATGATTTGCGCAACGAGAGCGTCATCTATTTTTTTGCGAGTAGCTTTGTACTCTTTGTAGACTTCGTGCCTATGAGTTTTTTCTGGCAAATCGTAACAAGCGATAATAAAATCTGGAGAAAGCTCGGCAACGATTTTGAGAAGCATTGTGCAAAGTCCATATATAGCAC
>CAYTVX010000035.1:0-4761 GCA_964441885.1 uncultured Candidatus Saccharibacteria bacterium | reverse complement strand
GACTGTATGTGTGTATTCTCCTAAAAGCATGTGATTTACCACTATCTCCCACTTGCTTAACATTATATAACACTCTATCCCACTGTCATACATAGTTATCCACAATTTTCAGAAGAGAAAACAGCCAAAGTTAAAGCCCCTAATAAGGGGCTTTTCAACAAAACATACTGAATATTTCTAATAGATATATTCAATAAGTATTTATTTACAAACAGGTCGTCTTAGCGCGTCGAGCGCAGACGCTGTGGACTCTCAAGAACCATTTGGTAAGTCGTTTCGATCTGATCTGCGACTTCTCCCGTAAAACGCTTCCACCTTTCGATCGGAAGCTCGAGATGTCGCTCTATGGTAAACATAACCATATCGTGACCACGACTCGACTGACCCAGAAGCTGACTTCTACAACCCGACCCCCGAGAGCCGATAACACAATCTCGACCCAATTTGGTCAGCATTGACGTGTCAATTCTGAGGAGAAAGACATAGCTATAGTCCAAATCTCTGCCGACCACTTTCCTGCGCTCGAAATCAGCGAGTTTCTCAAACGGTCTCTGCTTGAAGATGCGATTCTCGCTGATGAGCGAAAGCTGTCCTGCACCGTTACTGATGTCTGCACACGGAAACTCCATCATGGCGAAACCTCCAAAAAAGAACTTGACGATTGTCGGGAACGCTCCCGATCTGGCAACAAAATAACACTTCTTTGTAATAAAGTCAATATTATGTCTCCTAGCGTAAAAACAACTGAGAGCGGTTTTTCTTATGTTAAACTTAAAAAACATCAATCGAAATAAACTTATGCAAAAAAATATAATAATCCCAGTAATAGTCACACTTGTTTTAGGTCTAGGTATTGGATACATGTTTGGTACAAAAAATACTCCAACACAAACAGTCAGCCAAAATGTCGCAAGCACACACGTCATGCCAGACGGTCAATTGATGAACAGCGATGGAATGACCATGACAGATATGATGGCGGGCATGAACGCAGAGCTAAAAGGAAAAACTGGCGATGCTTTTGACCAAGCCTTCCTTTCAGAAATGATTGTGCATCATCAGGGCGCGGTAGAAATGGCACAGCTCGCTCTGACAAACGCAAAGCATGCGGAAATAAAAAATCTGGCAGTAGCTATTGTCTCAGCACAAAATAAAGAAATAGCTGATATGAAATCTTGGTTGAATAGTTGGTACGGAAAAAATTAAGCGTAAAAATATTTTAGACAAAGTGAAACCCGCTCCTCCAAGCGAATTTTATTTCACTTTTTGGTAGCGGGTCTGTGACCACACTCTGTGCAACAGCCACCATCTTCCTTTAGCTGATAGCCACAATGTGCGCAACGATTTTCACAAAAACGAACACTCCTTATGTATGGCAGATATCCCACAAAGTAATTTGCCGCAAGAATCAGAAAACCGAAAGCGGCAAAACCGCAAAACAAGATCACTGGATGAGATATCATCGAACGGTGAGACAAGCAATACGCCGCCAACAGAATGCCGGCAAGTACTAGAGACCCGGCGATTAAAAATATAGGTCGCCAAAACATACTCCTCCTGGACGGCTCTTGATCCAAATTGATCATCTTTTTGGGCATTTTTGCCTCCTTTCTAGGAACAATCAATAAGACGATACACATTAAAATTGTCTCTGTCAATGTGTCTTCATAACAACTAAAAACGTGTTGAGAAAAGACTCGCGCAGGCGCATATTTTTTTGTATTAATTAGAAATTTAGACAAAGTGAAACCCGCTCCTCCAAGCGACGTTAATCACTCTTCGGTAGCGGGTTGGTTTTGGTGTCCACATTCAGTGCAACAACCGTCGGTACGTCCGAGTTTGTAGCCACAATAGACACAGCGGCTACAAACAATGCGATAACATTCCACATTCAGGTGAAATACCCAACGCAATGGAACGGTGACAACAACAAGCAGTACCAGCCACAAACCACCCCAAAACAAAACTCCAGTAGTTCCGGTAATTCGGGTGAAGTAACAAGCCACTGCACACATGAATGCATTGAAGACGGCTATGGAAACTACACCACGATGGTACAACTTCCAAGTCGGATCTTCGTCTACATTGATCATTTTAGGCATTTTGTTGCCTCCTTATCTAAAAATAAGGTACAGCAAAAAATAAGTACTGTCAATGGTGGAAGAAATTCTAAGTAAAACGAAAATAATGCTTTTGTAGGGGGTCGTGGGGATAGAGTTTGGGCTAACACGAAAGTAACTTTAAAAATGCATTGCGCAGGCGGGTAGCCGAGCATAGCAAAATCCTAGCAAGGATTTATGTGTGCATTTTTAAAGTTACTTTCGTGTTGCCTACTTATGCCTCATCGTCGGAAACAAAATCACCTCTTTGATATTTTTAGTATTCGTCAAAAGCATCACAAGTCGATCGATACCCACTCCTACTCCTCCAGCTGGAGGCATTCCGTATTCCATCGCTTCGATAAATTCCTCGTCAGTACTCTGCGCCTCTGTATCTCCCTGCTTTTTATTTTCTTCCTGCTTTTCAAAACGTCCACGCTGATCTATCGGATCATTGAGCTCAGAAAAAGCCTTTACTATTTCTATACCAGCGACAACGAGCTGAAATACATCCACAAGTGCCGGATTGTCCTCTGTTCTCTTTGCTAGAGGTAAATATTCTGCTGGATAGTCCACAATAAATGTAGGTTGAATAATTTTTGGACGACAAGTCTTTTTGTAAATACTATCAATTATTTTTTGCACAGGATCTCCAGGAGCTACTTTTACACCGAGCTGTGTCGCCTTGAGTCGCGCCTCGTCGAGTGTGATGGATTCTGGATTTGAAATGAGTGCATGTCTCTTAAGAAGATCCAAATATGAAATCACCGCAAACTTTTTTGAAAAATCTATAGTCTGTCCATCAAATTCAAAACTCGCTTTTTTAAATATTTTTTTCACGACAGCTTTAAGCATTTTTTCTGTAAATGTCATCTGCTCTGATTTATTGCTAAAGCTTTCGTAAAACTCAAGCATTGTAAACTCAGGATTGTGAGTCACGTCTATACCCTCGTTGCGAAAATTGCGATTGATCTCATATACTTTTGGAAATCCACCAATAAGAAGCTTTTTTAAATAAAGCTCTGGCGCAATACGCAAATACAAATCCATATCGAGCGCGTTGTGATGAGTCGTGAAAGGCTCAGCACTCGCTCCACCAGAAAGTGGCTGAAGCATTGGTGTCTCTACTTCGAGAAAATCAGCCTTGTCCAAAAATGTGCGCATCTCGCGGATAATCTGTGAGCGAAGTAAGAATCTTTGTTTTACCTCAGGAGACATGAGTACATCGAGATATCGGCGACGAAATCGCTCATCAGCATCCTGCAGTCCATGCCATTTTTCTGGCAGAGGTCTCAAGCTTTTTGAAAGCATTTTCCAGCCGAGAACCTGCAAAGATTTTTCCCCACGAGCAGTCGTAAAAAGTGGACCCGAAACTTCGATAAAGTCCCCCACGTCCGTATACTTTTCAAACAAATCATACTGTGCGTCATCGAGCTCGCCCTTTTTTATCAGTCCCTGAAATCGTCCAGTCCCGTCATCAAGCGTAAAAAAAGCCAAAGCTCCCTGTGGTCGCAAAGACATGATGCGCCCCGCCAAGCTCACATTTTTTTTAGATTTTGAAAGTGCAGGAAATTTGTCTACAGCTTCGGCCAAAGAAAAATCCCTTTTTGAATTTATAGGAAAAGGATTTACACCATGAGCTTTGAGTGCTTCAAGTTTTTGTATTCTATTATTTCTGATTTCTTCAAAAGAAGACATTTGTGAAAGTCGCGCAAGCGCGAAAACTATTTGATACTGACAACTGTGTACTTCATTATCCCACCTGGAGTCGAAACTGAAAAGTGCTCACCTTTCTTTCGGCCTATCAGAGCTGCGCCGAGCGGAGATGTCATTGAGATTTTTAGAGTAGCAATATCTGCCTCTTCTGATCCTACAATAGTATAAGTCTTGCTGTCTTTCTCTTTTTCTTTTTGCACAGTTACGACAGATCCGACACCCACAGAGTCCGTATCATGCTTTGATACGATCACTGAAGTTTTGAGGATTGATTCGAGCTTTGAAATGCGATCTTCGATGTTTGCCTGCATGTCGCGAGCTTCGTGGTATTCAGCATTTTCTGAAAGGTCTCCGAGCGATTTTGCATACTCGAGACTTTCTGCTACCTCTTTTCTACGCACACTTTTTAGCTCTTCTAGCTCGTGTTTGAACTCATTAAATTTTTCTTGTGTGAGATAGTGTTTTTCTTCTTTCATTTCAGAATTTATTTAATATAATTCACCGTATTGTATAGATTCTTTGAGCTAAAGTCAATCAGTCAAATATTCAGGCGTATATATTTTCATCCAGTCAAGAACGTCTCGCATCACATATGTAGCACCGAGCTGATTTGTACGTGCACCTTTTTCCATAATGATAGCAAAAGCATATCGAGGATTTTCATATGGGAAAAAACCAGTCACCCAAGAGTTTACAAAAAGCTTTGCGGCACCAAGCTCAGCAGTACCAGTCTTTGCTGCGACGGAAACATACGGCAGATCCAGAGCTCCAGTCGTCACTGTAAACACAGCTTGTCGCATTCCCTCTTTTACAATTTTAAAATACTCGTCTTTTATCGGCACAGTTCGAGAATTTACTATCGGTTCATTTGGTTTTCTCTTTAAAATAGTCGGCTGTAAAAGTGTGCCGTTGTTGGCCACAGCTGCGACACTACGCACCGCCTGTA
>CAYTVX010000034.1:0-5056 GCA_964441885.1 uncultured Candidatus Saccharibacteria bacterium | reverse complement strand
TGTTTGACAGATGGGGATTGTTAGGTATACTGGTCCTCATAAGGTCAAAGACAATAGGTATTGCTCAAACGAGCGGTATAAATCCTATCGAGACGTAACAAACGGCGCTTGCGCCTTTGGCACTATTCTCGGCCTTGTGGGTCGATTTTTTATTTAGAAAATTTACATCTAAATGGCTATATCAAAAGAAAAAAAGAAAGGAATCCTCGAAAATCTTAATACGATCGTAAAGGATTCAGCTTCAGTCGTATTTGTCAATTTTCATGGGCTTCCTATGAATGACACGACTGAGCTACGAAAAGCGCTTCATGCACAAGAAGTGGGGTATACAGTTGCAAAAAAGACTCTTACTCGAAAAGCTTTTGAAGGATCAAAAGTAGAAGGAGAAATGCCGGATCTCGTAGGAGAGCTAGCGCTTGTGTATGGAAAAGATATGATCGCGCCTGCGCGTGAAATATATGCTTTCCAGAAAAAGTTTGATGGTAAAGTAACAATTTTGGGTGGAGTGTTTGAGGGAAAATATATGGACAAGAATGCGATGATGACTATCGCTCAGATCCCATCTCTACAGACTCTTCGAGCTCAGTTTGTAAACGTTATCAACTCACCTATACAGAAACTCGCTGTGGCTCTATCACAAATAGCTGCAAAGAAAGCTTAATTAAAAATTATTAAAAAATTTATAAATCATGGAAAATACAAACGTAGAAGTTCCTGCAAAATTTAAGTCTATCGTAGAGAGTATTGAAACTATGTCAGTACTTGATTTGCACGAGCTAGTAAAATTGTTTGAGGTAAAGTTTGGAGTATCTGCGGCTGCTGTAGCTGCCCCAGCTGCTGGTGCAGGTGCTGCCGCAGCGGATGAAAAATCTTCATTCAACGTTCACCTTACAGATGCTGGTGCTCAGAAAATTGCTGTTATTAAGGCTGTAAAAGAGGTACTTGGACTTGGTCTAAAAGAAGCAAAAGATCTAGTAGATGCTGCTCCTTCAGTACTTAAGGAGGGTATGAAGAAAGAAGAAGCTGAAGCTCTAAAGAAGAAAGTAGAGGAAGCTGGTGGAAAGGTTGATTTAAAGTAAAGGAATATCTAGATAATATCCCCATAAAAACAAAAACAGCTCTCTCGCTAAAGCGCTTCGCTAACCCGCTCGAGAGCTGTTTTTGTTTTTATGCAAATGCTATATACTTAGCCTAATATGGATATATTGGAAAAAGTCTTTGGTAGTGCGGTAAAAGTACGCTTGATGCGGCTTTTTATGTTTAATCCAAACGCGGCATATGATATAAAAGACATCGTATCAAGGACAAATACAAATTCTCGCGCTGTAAAAAATGAACTTCTAAATTTAAAAAAGATTGGACTTATAAAAAGTAAGTCATATGTGGGTGAGGTGGTACAAAAAAGAGGTAAAAAAAGTGTCGTCTTGAAAAAAAAGTTTTCTGGATGGACTCTCGACACAAGATTTCAGTATTTAAAGCCACTTCAAGATTTTTTGGTGTATATGAATCCTTTCCGACATACAGAGCTTGTAGACAAACTTAGAAAGGTGGGGAATATAAAATTTCTAGCAATTTCTGGTGTGTTTATACAAGAATGGGAGAGTAGAGTAGATTTGTTTATTGTTGGTAATAATATTAAAAAAGGTACTTTGGAAAATGTTATTCATAGTCTAGAGTCTGAACTTGGAAAAGAGCTCAAGTATGCAGCTCTAGAGACGGAAGATTTTCAATACAGAATGAATATGTGTGACAAGCTTGTGAGCGATGTCCTTGATTATCCTCATGAAAAGGTTGTAAACAAGCTAGGGATTGAGTAGTTTTGTTGTTATCCACAGCCTCAGTGCTTAAAAGTTGGCCTAGTATCAATGCGTGCTATAATTTAAAAGGACGAATTAGAGGTCTTTTATTAGTATTATTATAAAGTAATGCATTGCGTGATGCGTGATGCGCGCCTGTTTATTGGGCACATTTAACAAACATGACGATTAACACATGGACAGAGGGACTCAGCCAATCATTTTTTAGCTTGTGGAATGGCATTATTGTTTTCCTCCCAGATCTTATAGTTGCTATTTTAATAGTAGTTATTGGATGGATTGTAGGTTCACTTTTAGGACGTTTGATTTCTCAAGTTATAAAGTCAGTTAATGTTGACGAAGCTCTTCGAAAAGCTGGTGTTGAAGATACTCTTCGAAAAGGTGGCGTTCGACTTAATGCTGGAAATTTTGTAGGAGCACTTATAAGATGGTTTGTGATTATCGTATTTTTGGTTGCAGCGTTTGATGTACTTGGACTCACACAAGTAAATCAGTTTCTTTACAACGTTGTACTTCTTTACTTGCCAAATGTTATCGTAGCTGTGCTTGTACTTTTACTTGCAGCAGTTATTGGTGATGTAATGCAGAAAGTTGTTACGACTTCAGCTCGTACTGCTGAGATTCGATCAGCATCTCTTTTGGGTGTTGTTACACGATGGACTATCTGGATTTTCGGTCTTTTGGTAGCACTTTCTCAGCTTGGAATTGCTGCTCCGTTTATACAGACACTATTTACTGGTGTTGTAGTAGCTCTTTCTCTTGCACTCGGACTTTCATTTGGTCTCGGTGGACAAGATGCAGCGGCTCGATTTATTGAGAAAACTCGACAGGAAATCACACACAAGGACTAAGTATTGAGGATTATTAATCTAGGTAATGCTCAAAGCAGAAGGCACCCGAAAGGGTGTTTTTTGTTGCGCTAAACTTTATTTTTTCTTTAAAAAAACTTTAGGGCTTATTTTTTATTATTAAAAAGGATCGTTCTTGTTTATAAACTTTTTTGGAGGAGATTCCTATGATTAGTTTCTTTCTGTTTCTGTGCGCTTTTTTGTGTGGTGAGACTCGTTACGCTGTGACGGATTTGGGTGTTTTACCAAATCACCAAAGTTCTCGGGCTTTTGGTGTGAATAATCACGGAGTGGTGGTGGGCGAGTCTGTGCAGGGCTTCATCAATCAGCATGCTTTTTTGTGGAAAAAGAGCGGAGCGATGAATGAGCCTGTGCAATTTGCCCTCGGGCAGACTGTGGCTCTCGGCGTGAGCGACTTTGGACATATCATCGGCACTCACTATGACGAAAACGGTCAATGTCATGGCTGGATTTGGCAAAAGGGAAATGTGAAAGATATCGGCACGCTTGGCGGTAGTTTTTGCGCGCCGTATGCGGTGAACAGTAAGGGTGTTGTCGTGGGAGTGTCTCACAATGCCGATTACCAAAATCACGCTTTCATTTGGTGCGAGGGTTTGATGACGGACTTGTTTCCGCAGGCTGATTTTTCTGTGGCAACTGATATCAATGAGTATGGAGATGTCATCGGGTATTTTCAAAATGATGCTGGGTTGAGCGTGGCTTTTTTGCGATCGGCAAATGGGAAAATCACAGAGCTTGATACTCTCGGTGGAGAGCACAGTAATGCGCTCGGTCTAAACGACCTCGCGCAAGTCGTCGGCTTTTCATCTCTCCCAAACGGTCATCATCGCGCATTTCTTTTTGAAAATGGAAAGATGCGCGACCTCGGTGCGCTTGCAAATGATGCAGGAGAAAACGACACCACTAGCGAAGCATTTGAAATCAACAATCAGGGAGTGGTGATAGGTGAGTCGGTGTCGCTCGGCGCGCCGGCGAGAGCATTTGTCTGGTCGCGTGCGGAGGGGATGAGGGATTTGCAAAAGCTTATTCTGCGCCCCACCGGCGCGCCTTCTTTTCACCTCGAGCGTGTGAGTGACATCAATGACTCTGGCCAGATCGTTGGCTGGGGATATTTTGGCCCCGTCGACAAAGATGGAAACACTCCGCCATCTCATGCCGTGCTTCTCACACCGTTGCGACCGTCACTTTGTCCCCAAGCTCTCCCCAGCTTGTCCACAAAAGAAGGGAAATAAGTCACTTAAAGAGCCCGCTTACAACGGGCTTTTGTTATGAATAAGGGCTTAGAAATAGCCTCCGAACGGGTTAGCGAAGCGCTTTAGAGAGGAGATTGTTTGCGGGCGATATTACTTGTTGACATAAATTTAGGTATGTATATACTGGTATTTATCTCTGATATGCGTAAATCAATTAATCCAACAATAAAGCGGTAAAGATAACGTTATTTTTGATGTTATCCAGCCGCTTTAAAGCGGTTTTTTTCTTAAAAATCGCGGGGTTAAAAGAGGAGACCATACAGAAAGTTTCTTGACAAAAATCACATGAAAAGCCCGAGGGCAATTTCTTGTGATCATTCCTGTCACACACCCGTTTTCTGAGGTCTTAGTGGTGTGAAGACAGGTGCAGAAGCTGTTATATATGATTTTTAATTATATGTAACAGAGTAAAAAGAACCTGCCGTGCAAACGGCAGGGGTTTCGTGAAAACGAAACAAAACATGCGCTTGTGTAAGCGAGCGCATGAGAAATTGTGGTTTTTAAATTTCCTAATAGGAAATTTAAGAGCATATGGTGGATGCCTTGACTCTAAGAGGCGATGAAGGACGTGGTCTGGCTGCGATAAGCTTCGGGGAGGTGCCTAGCAACCTGCGATCCGAAGATTTCCGAATGGGGAAACCCTATAGCGTAAGCTATAATCATGCACTTGATGTGTGATGCAAACTCTGGGAAGTAAAACATTTCAGTACCAGAAGGAAAAGAGACTAATAAGCATTTCCTTAGTAGCGGCGAGCGAAAAGGAAGAAGCCCAAACCGAGCTTCATTCTCACGATGCATTTATGTATTGTGGGAATGATGCTCGGGGTTGTAAGACGACAATTCAATTTATATTGAGAGAGTTAAAAAATATTTTGTTAATGGAATACGCTGGAAAGCGTGACCCTAGGGGGTAATAGTCCCGTACATGAAAATAAAATATCTCTTACGTTGTTGTTCTTGAGTACCTCAAGACACGTGTGGCTTGAGGGAATCTACCGGAACTAACCGGAAAGGCTAAATACTCTTAGAGATCGATAGTGAACTAGTACCGTGAGGGAAAGGTGAAAAGCAACCCGATTAGGGTGGTGAAATAGACCTGAAACCATATGCTTACAAG
>CAYTVX010000033.1:0-5994 GCA_964441885.1 uncultured Candidatus Saccharibacteria bacterium | reverse complement strand
CTTGGTACGACAACGAAATGGGGTATACTCACACGCTCGTAGATCACGTGGTCAAGAGTGGGCAGTCTATTTAAATAATTTATAAAATCTGTAAAAGAGAACGCCGCGTATCTCTACGCGGGCGTTTTGGTTGGTTTGACCCAAATGATGTCCTTTTCAGAATCAACCCAGTGATTTTGGCCGATCACGGGCTTTTCCCCATTGTTGTCTCTGGGGAAGATGATTCTGCGAGAGGAAACAAGCTCGCTCAGGACTTCTCTGCACTTCCCTCGATGCCCCGTACCTCCAAGCCATGGCTTGGAGCACTCCTCCTTGCATTTAGCTAGGAGTTGTTCCCATTCGTGGGTGTTCGGGTCACAGGGGGAGACAATCGCGAGGACTCTCTCGAGGTCTTCTTCGTCGCGTGCCAGATCGGCAACGCACTTGATAAAGTCGATGCCAATCATGGCTATTCCTTTCTGCTTGTGGTTTCTGAGCTCTCTACGTCGAGAACATTTCAAGGGTGATTCTATAATAATATTGAAAATGTTACAATATATGTATGAAAAAGATTTTAATTGCAGCTGATCATGCTGGTTTTGAATTAAAAAATGAATTGATGCCTTTTTTACGCGACTTAGGATATGAGGTACAAGATTTTGGTGCAAGTGAGTTTGATGCAGAAGACGACTACACAGACTTTATCGTGCCTCTCGCGCGTGAAGTCTCAGAAAGCAAGGGCGAGCAGATGGGGATTATTATCGGTGGCTCCGGTCAGGGTGAGGCAATGGCAGCAAACAGATTTCCAAATGTGCGCGCGGTAGTTTTCAATGGGCAGTACAAGCCTCTCGACGGCAGATACATTCCAGAAGAAATCATTACGTCTCGTGAACATAACGACGCAAATATTCTTTCGCTCGGTGCACGTTTTCTTTCAGAAAAAGATGCAAAAGACGCCGTAGAAGTCTGGCTTGCTACTCCATTTACAAACGATGAGCGACACGTACGTCGAATAAAAAAACTAGACGAAATAAAAGTAAATTAAATTTATGGTTGAGATTATTCCTGCAATAATGCCTACAAGTTTTCGTGATTTGGAAAACAAGCTCTCTGCTGTTTCTGGACTTACTTCACTTGTGCAAATAGATGTGATGGACGGAAGATTTACTTCAAAAAAAACTTGGCCGTATGCAACGCCAGAGGTTGATAAAAATTTTACGAGTATTTTGCGCGAAGAAGAGGGTTTTCCATTTTGGAATGATTTAGATTTTGAGGTGGACCTAATGGTGCGTGAGCCAGAAATGGTGTGGCGTGATTGGGTGGGGGTGGGAGCAAAGAGAATAATTTTTCATTTTGAATCCATTGCAGATCCACGTGAATTTATCAGCCTTGTTCGTAAAAATTCTGTGGCAAAAGATTCTCCTCTCTACACAGAAATAGGTCTTGCAATAAATATCAGTACACCAAATGAAGTTCTTTATCCACTTATGGAACAAATAGATTTTGTGCAGTTTATGGGTATTGCCGAGATAGGTTTTCAAGGAACTGCTTTTAGTGAAGGGGTGTTTTCAAAGATTGAAGATTTGCGAAATAGGTATCCTGAACATATAATTAGCATTGATGGTGGCGTAAATTTATCTGTAGCGCCAAAACTAGCTGAAGCGGGAGTAAATAGACTTGTTGTTGGGTCTGCGATTTTTGGTCAGGAAAATGTAGAAAGTGCTTTGACAGAATTTCAGTCTTTGTTCTCATAAAAATAATTTAATCACGTGATAGAACTCACTGACGAAAAAATAAAATGGCTTGAGCTAAAGGCAAATGAGATCCGCCAGTCTATTATTCATATGCTTTTGGAGGCGGGCTCTGGACACACCGCTGGACCTCTTGGTATGACGGATATTTTTACAGCGCTATATTTTCATATTCTTAAACACAATCCGCACGATACAAAATGGGCAGAGCGCGACAGGCTCGTGCTTTCCAACGGCCACATTTGTCCAGTGATGTATGCCACAATGGCGCACGCCGGATATTTCCCAGTAGAAGAGCTTATGACTTTGCGCAAATTTGGCTCACGATTGCAGGGACATCCGCACCGTGAATATTTAAAAATGCTCGAGACTAGCTCTGGCCCACTTGGTTCTGGTTTGTCACAAGCTGTGGGAATGGCGCTTGCTGGTAGGATTGATGATGGGATTTCAACAAACAAGTATGTGTACTGTCTTTTGAGTGACGGTGAACTGAATGAGGGGCAAATATGGGAAGCGGCTATGCTTGCTGGAAAAAATAAATTGCGCAACCTAATTGCTTTTATTGACCGCAACAATATTCAAATAGATGGTTTTACCGAAGACATAATGCCCCTTGAACCTCTTGCAGATAAATGGAGGGCTTGGAATTGGCACGTGATAGAAATTGATGGACATAATTTTGAAGAAATAGTGGATGCGGTGGGTAGAGCAAAAGCAGTTTTTGAAAAACCAACTATGATTATTGCGCACACTATTCCAGGTAAGGGTGTATCTGCCTTTGAGAGAAAATTTGAATGGCATGGCAAGACTCCAAATAAAGAAGAGGCAGAGATGGCTTTGGCTGCACTACGCACCCTCGGTGGAAAAATAGAAAGCGAACATGAATAATTTAAACCCAAAAATATTTGATAAAGATGTAGAGCTCGTGCCGATACGAAAAGGTTTTGGCGAGGGATTACTTTCTGCGGGCATTGCAGATGAACGGGTGGTGGGGTTGTGTGCAGATTTGACCGAGTCTACGCAGATGCATCTTTTTGCACAAAAATTTCCAAAGCGTTTTATAGAAATGGGTGTGGCTGAGCAAAATTTAGCTTCGGTAGCGAGCGGTATGGCAGCGATGGGGAAAATTCCTTTCATCACTTCATACGCAATGTTTTCTCCGGGGAGAAATTGGGAGCAGATTCGTACTACTATTTGTTACAATGATCAGCCGGTAAAAATAGCAGGATCTCATGCGGGCATTTCTGTGGGACCAGATGGTGGAACTCATCAGGCCATAGAAGATATTGCAATATTGCGCGTGATACCAAATATGGTTGTACTTTCTCCATGCGATGCGATAGAAGCAAAAAAAGCAACACTTGCTGCGGCAAAAACAAAAGAGCCGACATACATTCGTCTCGCTCGCGACAAAACACCGATTATCACGACAGAAGAGACAGAATTTAAAATAGGAAAAGCAGAAATATTTTTTGCACCAGAAAAATTGCCAGTGCAGGTGGGTATCGTTGCTACAGGCGCACTCGTACACAAGGCTATTATGGTCGCTAAAGCTTTTGAAGGTAAAAAAATTGGCGTGAAAGTTTTAAATCTTTCTACTATAAAACCACTTGATGAGCGCTCTATAATAGAGCTCGCAAAAGAAGCTGGCGTAATCGTGACTGTAGAGGAGCATCAGATACGTGGTGGGATGGGGAGCGCTGTTGCTGAGTGTCTAGCAAAAAATCATCCAGTGCCGATAGAATTTATTGGAGTAGACGACGTCTTTGGTCAGTCTGGTACACCAGCCGAGCTCATAGAACACTATGGAATGGGGGAAAAATCTATCACAAGTGCGGTGGAAAAAGTTTTAAAGAGAAAATAATTGAGGAGAGCATGGAAAACAAAAGAACTGGCCCAAAAAATTTATATGATGAAAAAGGCAAGATCCGTCCGGAAATTTTGGTATGGGGTTTAATAAAAACTGTTCCCTCGATCATATACGTTCTTCTACTGCCAATGATGGTGGTTTGGGTTTTTGCTCTAGGGATGTTTCTGGGTGATTCTTGTAATCATGGCCACACTTCTTCTTCCGTATGTTATTTTGCAGAAGCAATGCTTTTTTCAGGTAGGATTATTTTTTTCAGTGGGATTTTACTTTCTATAATTAGCTTTTTCCCGGTAAGACGGTCAATTGTGTTCCAAAAGATAATAGCAATCCATCTTTCCTTGTATGCTTTGTGGTGGTTGGTGTGGGGTTTTAAGATTATCGGAATCTTGTTTTTCTAAATATGTCTTGGTCTGTAGCTTGCGGGTGCGTTTGCAAGAAACTCTTCCAATGCTTTTCGAGTAAGTAATCCTTTTTGAGCACCTACGTATTGTACGACGGACATTGAGTTGATTGGTCCCCACATCAGTGCTTCGTCCAAACTTTTTCCTAGAGAGAGCGCCACTGTAAAAGTAGAAGCAAAAGAGTCACCAGCACCAGTGCGCTCATATGGTGGTTTTGGGTCTGGGTAAGGAGGCATAAACCAAGCACTTTTTCCATCATATGCGTACGCACCTTTTGGTCCATCAGTGATGCATACCACTTTTGGTCCGATGCCATGCATTCGGTCGAGCAGTTCTTTTATATCCACATGATCTTTTTCTGAAATTCCCAAAATTCTTTTCGCCTCGCCAGCATTACAGAAAAAAACTTCACATCTTTCATACAAGTCTTTCAGTTTTTCATAGCCAAGCTTCATCTGAAATGTTCCAGGCTGAAAAGCTAGTTTTATTTCAGGATGTTTTTTTAAATATTCTGCGAGCTCGAGATGGTATGGAAGGGAATTAGACGCCATTGAACTCAGATAAATCCATTTGGGCGTGCCAATATTGCCGAGCTTGTATGGATATTCTGTTTGCTTGATTAAAATAGTGCGCTCGTCCTCGTACCATAGGACATAATGGTAGTTGGTCGGTATTCCACGGTGGGTAGTGATGTATTTTGTAGAAACCTTGTTTCGCTTTAGTTCGGCGAGGCATTCTTTTCCATTTTGATCGTTGCCGAGGTCGCTTACGAGTCCTGCGTTTAGTCCAAGTCGAGCCGCCGATACGGCCGCATTTGCACTATTTCCCACCGCCCTCACAATTTCCGCAAACTCAAACGGAATTTTTTCCCCAAAGGCCATACATATCTGGCAATTTTCTTTGTTGATGTCACAGTTGACGCTCGCGTCTTTAATTCTAATAAAAGCATCGGTCGTAATGTCGCCGATAGCCAGAAAATCTATTTTTTTGAACATGATATGATTATACTATAATTTTTATACATGAGGTGTTTATAAAAAATAATAAAGATGTCTAAATTTATGTACGGTTTCTTAAATATTTCGATGATTCTTTTCTGGGTGGTGTTTATGGTTATCTATATTCTTGGTGGACTTGGTTCATATTTTAACTGGCATCATTTTACCCACCTTCAAATGATTGGATTTAGGGCTTTACGTTTTCCATGTATTTTTTTCATTTTCTCTTCTCAGGTTTTTGCACTACTTAGTTTTAATAGTAATTTAGAAAAACATCCAAAAGTATTTTTTGCAAATAAGATATTTTTATTTATCAGTTTTGCTTTTTTGGCTGTTTGTTCTTTGGAGTTATTTTATCTGTGGGGTATTAAGTAAAATAATCTTTTTATGAATAAAAAAAGTCTCTATATTTCTCTGGTTGGACTGATTGCATCAAGTTTTTTGATGACACTGTTGTTTCCTTATTGTACGGCTATTAATGTGTACACAATAAATGCTGGTTGTTTTGGTTTATGTCTAGAGGAATTTATAATGTATTTGTCTATAGCAGTTCTATTGTTTAGGCTCAGCTTTACAATAAAAAACGAAAGATTATTAAAATTTTTTAATTTGTATTCAAAAATCGCATGGTTTGTTTTTATTGGATCTTTACCTTTTATACTTTTTGCTGCTGTAAGTAGTTTGATATTTCTATCAGTATAATTTGTTTAGGGTATACTATATATCATATGAAAACATTACGAGAAACAGTCGCGGAAGCGATGCAAAAGGGGGTGGCGGTGGGACATTTTAATATTTCAAATCTTGAGGCATTGTGGGGGATTTTTAATGCAGCAAAAAAGCTAAATGTGCCTGTGATTATCGGAGTGTCTGAGGGTGAGCGAGAATTTGTGGGTGTAAAGCAAGTTGCGGCACTCGTAAAAAGTATTCGCGAAGAGTGCAACTATCCTATTTTCCTAAACGCAGATCACACCTACTCCGTAGAAAAAGTAAAA
>CAYTVX010000032.1:4093-6213 GCA_964441885.1 uncultured Candidatus Saccharibacteria bacterium | reverse complement strand
TCTATTGCTTTTTAAAATAGCTGTGGTAGAGTCTTCTGTGGAGCTAAGTTGTTCTCCAGCTGTTTTGCAAGGGGTTGATCCGGGGGTGACTGCGTTGTCCATCATATTGGAAACGCTAGTGGCTACGTGGCCACCCAGGATAGATTTCTTGAGGAACAGAAGTTATGTAGGCTATGTGCCTGAAACGTCGAGGTGACGCCTCTGGTTCGCTTTCCAGTTGTTTGCAATCGCTGACAGCCCTCTGGGCTATAAGTCCCGCGATTCACGCTGACAGCACCAAGTGTCTATGCTCTCCGATGAGCGAATAAAAGTCTGACGTTTAATGCACCTTGCATACATAGCGATCCATTCACACGCCGGGACCCCATACCAGAGGGGCCCGGCGGTTTTGTTTGTATAAACATTTGATATACTCATAAATATGAAGAAAGAAGAAATCGCTCAAAAAATTTCTGAGATAGAGACGCAGATGTCGGCACCAGATTTTTGGAATGATAAAGAAAAAGCACAGGCAAAAGTGCGTGAGCTTGGCGACCTAAAAAGCGAGCTTGAAGGAGTAGGAAAATACGACAAGGGCGATGCCATAATGACTATTTTTTCTGGAGCGGGTGGAGATGATGCCGAAGATTTTTCTCACATTTTGCTAGAAATGTATTTAAAATATATTGAACAAAAAGGTTGGGGCTACACAACTATTCACAAAAATGAAAATGATCACGGTGGATATCGAAATGTCACTATAGAAATATCTGGAAAAAATGCATACGGCATGCTTAAAAATGAATCGGGTGTGCATCGTCTGGTGCGTATTTCTCCATTTAGCTCAAAACAACTTCGGCATACTTCTTTTTCAATGGTGGAAGTAATACCCAAGTTTGATAGACACGATGATCTGAAAATTCCTGAAGAAGATTTGCGATTTGAATTTTCTCGCTCAAGTGGGCCGGGTGGGCAAAACGTAAACAAGCGCGAGACAGCCGTGCGCGTGGTGCACATACCTACCGGCCTAGCTACGCAGGCCGATTCTGAGCGCTCTCAGGGTCAAAATCGCGAGCACGCTCTCAAAGTATTACAAGGCAAACTTTACAAAAAGCTCGAAGAAGAACGAAAGAGTAAAGAAAAAGGAATGTATGTAAGCAAGACCACAACAAACGAATGGGGAAGCCAGATTCGCTCATATGTGATGCATCCGTACCAGATGGTAAAAGACCATCGCACAGACGTAGAAGTGCGTGACATCGACCGCGTACTAGCGGGCGATCTAGATGAGTTTATCGAAGCTGAAAAGATGCTATAATAAACCAGAAAACAAAAACCCGATGATTTATTTTGATAAAGTTTCAAAAGTATATGCAGACAATTCTGTGGCTCTAGAGGGCATTACTTTTTCTATCGAGCCAAAAGAATTTGTGTCTATAGTTGGACACTCTGGTTCTGGCAAAACAACTTTATTAAAGATGCTTTTGGCAGAAGAAAAACCCACGAATGGCCGAGTATTTATGGAATCTACAGATATTCATTCTTTGCGCGCGCGCGATATAAATAATTTTCGTAGAAAAATAGGGGTTGTATTTCAGGACTTCAGACTTCTTCCAAATAAAACAGTTTTTGAAAATATTGCTTTTGCGATGGAGGCGGCCGGTAGGACAGACGATGAGATTCACGCCGACGTACCTTATGTGCTAGATCTTGTGGATTTACGAAATAAAATTTGGAGTTTTCCTCATGAGCTTTCTGGTGGAGAAAAACAACGTGTAGCTATAGCACGCGCTATCGTCAATCAGCCAGATATTATTATTGCTGATGAGCCTACGGGAAATCTAGACCCAATCAACACTCACGAAATAGTACAGATTTTGAAGAAAATAAATGACCTTGGAACAATGGTGATTTTGACTACACACAATAAGGGGGTTATTGATTCGCTTGGAAAGAGAGTTATTACCATGGAAAAGGGGCGAGTCGTGCGTGATGACCGAGAGGGTAAATATATAATATAATTAGAATACGATAAAAAACATGCTTCGCACAAATATAAAAAGAATAATGAAATCAGGTTTTTTTGGTTTTTTCCGCAATGGTTTCATATCTCTTTCTTCTGTTCTCGTAATGATAGTAAC
>CAYTVX010000032.1:0-3993 GCA_964441885.1 uncultured Candidatus Saccharibacteria bacterium | reverse complement strand
CTTCAGGCTTTAGATGAGCTACCAGACAATCCTCTTGGAGCGAAATTAAATATTAAGGCAAAGGAACCACAGCAGTACGAAGGGATTGCGAGTTTTCTACAGGGTGAAAATATTCTTTCTCAAAAAGGTACTACAATTGTAGATAATATAAATTATGCAAAAAATAAAGATGCTATTAGCAAACTTAGTAAGATAGTTACTTCTGCCAATAAACTCGGCCTTATTTTTACAGTGATTCTTATTATTATTTCAATACTCATTACGTTTAATACGATTCGTTTGGTTATTTTTATTTCTAGAGAAGAGATATCGGTAATGCGACTTGTGGGAGCTAGTGCTCTTTATATTCGTGGTCCGTTTGTAGTGAGTGGAATAATGTATGGCATCATCGCAGGAATCGTTACTTTGGCAATATTTTACCCGCTCACACTTTGGCTTGGTAGAGCAACTGAAAGTTTTTTTGTCGGTATAAATATTTTTGACTACTACGTTTCTAATTTTGGTGAAATATTTCTCGTTGTTATAGGTTCAGGTATATTTATAGGTGCTGTTTCTAGCTACATGGCGGTTCGGCGATACTTAAAAGTCTAAAATAAAATCATGAAGAAAACCGCTAGACCGAAAAAACAGAACGCCCCTAAAATCAGAAAGTATATTTTCGTCACCGGTGGAGTAATGTCGGGAGTGGGTAAGGGAGTGGCAGCTTCTTCTATTGCTCTTATTTTAAAATCTCGAGGATTTAGTGTTACGGCACTTAAAATAGATCCATATATCAACGTAGACGCTGGAACGATGAACCCCACCGAACACGGCGAGGTGTTTGTGTTAAAAGATGGAGATGAGACAGATCAGGACATGGGCAACTACGAACGTTTCCTAAACATAGATTTAACAGGCATCAACTACATGACGACTGGCCGAGTGTATCAGGAGGTGATTCGTAAAGAGCGTAATTTGGAATACAAAGGAAAGACCGTAGAGGTGGTGCCGGATGTGCCTTTAGAGGTGATTCGTCGTATAGAAAAAGCGGCCGACAACGCTAATGCGGACGTGACCGTGATAGAAATAGGAGGCACGATAGGTGAGTATCAAAACGTGCTTTTTTTGGAGGCCGCTCGTATGATGCGTTCAAAACATTCTGGTGATGTGGCTTTTGTAATGGTTTCTTATCTGCCAATGCCGAGCAAGATTGGAGAAATGAAAACCAAGCCAACCCAGTATGCTTCGCGCTCACTCAATAGTGTGGGTGTGCAGGCAGACATTATTATTGCTCGTAGTGAAGTACCCCTTGATCAAAAAAGAAAAGAAAAGATTGCTCTCTTTTGTAATATTCATACAAAAAATGTTATTTCTGCTCCAGATGTGGAAAGTATATATGATGTACCGGTCAATTTTGAACGTGATAATCTAAGTAATATTTTATGCGAAACACTTTCTCTAAAGCCAAAAAACAAAGTTGGTGATTTGAATGAATGGAAAAAATTTATAAAACATGTAAAAAATGGAAATGGTGAAGTAAATATTGCGATAGTGGGGAAATATTTTGATTCAGGTGAGTTTTCACTTTCAGATGCATATTTATCTATTATTCACGCAATAAAATTTTCTGCATACAAGCTTGGTGTAAAGCCAAAGCTTCATTACTTAAACGCGGGTGATTTTGAGGGTGGTAAGAAAGATTTGAAAGAACTAAATCAGTACGATGGTGTGCTTGTGCCGGGTGGCTTTGGTAAGACTGCAGTAGAAGGCAAAATAAAAGTAATAGAATATGTACGCAAAAATAAGATTCCGTTTTTTGGTATTTGTTATGGTATGCAACTGGCGGTAATAGAATATTCACGTAATGTGGCAATGCTCACAGACGCACATACTACAGAGGTAAATTCAAAAACATCTTATCCGGTTATTTATATAATGCCTGAGCAGGAAAAAAACATGGCAGAAAGTAATTATGGTGGCACAATGCGACTTGGTGCATATCCTGCAAAATTAGAAAAGGGTAGTGTCGCTCGCGAGGCGTATGGCACAGAAAATATTTCTGAGCGTCATCGTCACCGCTATGAAGTTAATCCAGATTATGTAGAAAAGCTCACACAAGCGGGTCTCGTGTTTTCTGGAGTCTCACCAAGCCGACAGCTCATGGAAATTATAGAGCTACCGCGCACAGCACATCCCTTTTTTGTAGCAACACAGTTTCACCCAGAGTTTCAAGCAAGACCACTTACTCCACATCCACTTTTCACGGCTTTTGTGGAAGCGAGTATAAATTCTAAGAAAAAGATTAAATAAAAATCTTTTTTATTTTAGTATATTTCGGGAGTCTTCTCCTTTAAGTATGCAATAAACTGATTTGAAAAATTGAGTACAAGTTTAAATGGGGTTTCAATGATGAAGTCCATAATGAGGACAAATATATTGATGGTAGAAAAACTTTGAGAAAGCCATCTTCCTGTGCGTATCACTGGCACTGTAAATATACTCATCATTAAAGTAAAGGCGCCTTCTTGCTGTGTTACTTTCCAGCGTTTTGCATTGTAGCGAATTCTAAAAGCAAAATAACTCACAAGTGTAAGGAAGAACAAGAAAATGATAATACCAACAACGTTGAAATTGATACTTCGTAATCCAGTGATAATAGCACCAAAGACTATTGCGATAAGCGCTACGTACACCACACTGAAAAAGTAAGTCACGCCAGTATTTCCTGTGCGTACTTTTATTTTTTCTGTTTTTCCTTCATAGAACATTTCTTTCATGCCTTTTAATACAGCGCTAGTATTTTTTGTATCAAATTGGCCCACACCTCGTGTTGCGATCAACAAAAGCAGTGGGTGGAAGACTATGTTGATAGCCACAGGAATGTAGTCTACTCTTTGCAAGAAAAACCATTCATATGGCACCTCAAGAGCAATGGCAAAGATAGCTTTTGTAAGTAAAAGGTAAATAACGGCACGAATACCACTTGATCGGATGCGTGTGTTTTCTTTCGCATATTTTTTTTCAAGGAGTGATTGGGTGTAGATTTCTAGCTCTCCCGGAGTTTCTAAAATGCGTCCAGAATCAGAGCCGTATTGCTGTACTAGTTCACGAACAATTAAAAAGTATACAGTTTCATTTTTGAGTTTTTGAATAAGGCGCCACTGTAGATTGTTTTTTATATTTGCGTCTATAGCGTCTAAAATAGCTCCAAGTCTGCCAGCTGTGTCGGCAATAGTCTGTGCGTCAGCGTTGTGCCATGCAGGAATGTATTTTATCCACAGAGCGTACGCTAGGGATTCATCTTCTGGACGGAAAAGAGAGCGATAACACGCACAATATATCTGCAAATCAACGATGTCTTCACGAATTCCTGGTAATGTAATATTTTTTCGAACAGTATCATAGAAAGCATTGGTAATGCCTTGGTCCATGATGTAGTGCTTGTAGCTTAGGGTGTAGTCTATTTCTGCAGCAGCAAAAGCGAGAAGTCTGCGTCCGATAGAATTTGTCTCTCCAGCAGAATCACGCAATCGCAAAAATTTTGAAATGACAGAGTCTATTTTGCGACCCATTTCTTCTGTCACTTGTGCTTCATCTATATACTGGCCACTAGCTAGCTCTTGGAGTAGAGCAGTACCAAGCACCTCGCCACCCTCTATAACAATCTTTCTTTTGAGAATTCTCTCTAAGGCATTGCGACGGATAGTGTGTTCTTCTTGGTAATCCACAAGGTATCGCACTTTTTCATAGAAAGTGGCCGCCTTGCTGATGAGTTTGTTGACTTCAAAGACCTGTCTGTTGTTTAGAGAGGCCTGCTCTATGGCACGCAAATCCGTGAGTGCCAGAGCCAGTTTCTTCATTGGTTCGGATAACATGATGGGTATTATACTTGAAAAGGTGGGGTTTTTCCAGTATTGTTTGTAAACACTGTAAAGTAATTGCCGATTCGTCTAATGGTAGGACGACCGCCTCTGGAGCGGTTAATTGGGGTTCGAGTCCCTGATCGGCAGCAAA
>CAYTVX010000031.1:0-6331 GCA_964441885.1 uncultured Candidatus Saccharibacteria bacterium | reverse complement strand
TATGCTCAATTTCAGTTTTCTTTTTGTGCCAGTTTGTGTAATCTTTTTTGCTCATGTTAAAAACCATACCAAAACAGACCTAAATTTTTAATAAAGAAGTTATAAAGTGGGGGCCAAAATTGGCGTAAATTAAAGCATTGACACAATACCAAAAAAGATGTATGATGTCGTATAGACAGAACATTGAAACTACTTGCATTTGCCATAGCGTAAAGCGGCCTGAAAAGCCCATAAATAAGCCCTTTTACGCTGTGGCAAATCGGACGTTCCGAAACTGTTACCAGCATGACTCGTACGAAAGGAGGATGACGCCATGGCAGAAACCATGACCCCATCCAAGGGCATCACTGATGGACAGATCGGCAAGATCAAGGAGCTTCTGGATCCCGCTCTGCGGAAATCCGGACTTCAGAACGAACCTGTTCAGCAGGTCCTCAAGACGCCAGAACAGAGCGGTCCAATGATCGCTGAGCTGGTCGCCGTGGTCCGCAAGTATGTGGAGGCTGTTAGCAGCATGATCGTCCGCATCGTCGAGAAGGTTGATCGCAAGCGGAAGCCTCAGGAGATGCTCGACGCCACTGGCCGCACGCAGTACACGGACCGCAAGGTCGTGGACAGCATGCCCCGAGGTGAAGGTGAGAATGCAGAGGTCGTTTTCTTCAAGGTTGGTCGTTACATCAGTGACGATGACTTGAAGAAGGAGTACGAACTGCTTGGTCTCAAGCCAGCCGATCCGTACTCGCTCGCGGCCGTCAACCAAGCCGATCCAGCCTTCGCCGATGAGAAACCCAATGGTACTCATTGGAAGGATGCCAAAGGCAACTGGTGCTATGCCACGTTCGATCGCTGGGGCGGTGGGCGCGAGGTGGGTGTCCACCGCATCGACTACGGGTGGGACGGCGGTTGGTGGTTTGCTGGTGTTCGCAAGTAGTTCTTAGGACTTGTCCACTTGGATCTTTAGATCCTTTGGACTTAGTACTTCGCGGCGATTTCCGCCAAACGCTTTACGAGTAGCGAAAAACTCCGGCCTCGGGCAGCAATGCTTGAGGTCTTCTTTTTATATTTTGCTACAATAAAAATCGGTAGTAGGTGAATATGTGGGAGATTACGATTTCTCGCTACCGAATCCAGTATCCATACGTCGAGAGTGTCTGTGATTACGGTTGCAGATAGAGTGACGTGTGTAGAAACTTCAAACAAAAAATGAAGATACTTGGTATGGGGTGTTGGGGTATTTTGATGCCAAATCAGATTCAACTCTGAGAGTATTCAAAGAGTAGTGATACAGATGACACTTCATACAATGCTATGCCACGTTCAATCGCTGGAACGATGAGCGCAAGGTGAATGTCAACCGCAACGACAACAAGTGGAACGACAATTGGTGGTTTGCTGGTGTTCGCAACTCTTTTCTTCCTCTCTCATTTTATGGGAGAGTTTTGTTTTGAGAGCTGCCCGCTCCAGCCACCGAGCATTTTCCCTATTTCATCTATTGGTGAAGAAAGTGCGATATATTTTTTGTCATCTAGCGATTTTGTTTCCCAGAGTATCATCAACAATATTTTTAGTGTGTCTAGTTTTCTTATGGCGACTCTCACATATGGTGACTTTTCTTCGCGAGACAAAAAGCTCGCCACAGCTATTGCTTCAATAATTTCTATAAATAAAGTGTCGATCCTTGCACCGAGCGAGTGTCTGTGGATTTTTGGTAGGATGTTGTAGTAGCCATACCAAATAAAATAAACATCTTTAATTTTATGCAACAAAGGCAAAAGCGGTTGGGGGGGGGGCTTTCATAGAAGGGGACGAATTCAATTTGTTCATAAATACGATGATATCATTTCTTTGGAAAATCTACTCGGGGCGTGGAAAGAGTTTGTGAGAGGAAAGAAAAATCGAAAAGATGTGCAGGAGTTTGGGCGGGATTTGATGAGTAATGTTATTTCTTTGCACAATGCTTTAAAAGCGAAAAAATATACTCACGGAGCTTATGAGCCATTCAATATTTCTGATCCAAAACTGCGTGAAATACACAAAGTGAGCGTCAGGGACAGGCTTTTGCATCATGCTCTATATCGGCAACTCTACCCATTTTTTGACAGGACATTTATTGCGGATTCGTATTCGTGCAGGGTGGGAAAGGGAACACATAAAGCAATGGAAAGGTTTAAAAAGTTTTCATATAAAGTTTCAAAAAATAATACTAGGACTGTATGGGTTTTAAAATGTGATATCAGAAAGTTTTTTGCGTCTATAGATCAGGAAATTTTGCTCGGCATATTATTTTCATATATCTCTGACACAGATATTCTCTGGCTCTTGGCGAGGATTGTTAAAAGTTTTAATTCATCGCGTGAAGGTGTGGGGCTTCCTCTAGGCAATCTTACATCTCAACTTTTGGTAAATATTTACATGAACGAGTTTGATCAATTTATAAAACATCGCTTAAAACAAAAATATTATATTCGTTACGCAGATGATTTTGTTGTTATGAGTGAAGATCAAAACAATTTACTAGAATTAATACCAAAGATTGCTGATTTTTTAGAAGAGCATTTAAAACTAACGCTTCATCCCGACAAGCTTTTTGTGAAAACATTGGCGTCGGGAGTAGATTTTTTGGGCTGGGTTCATTTTTCTGACCATAGGGTAATACGAACGGCTACAAAAAGAAGGATGTTTAATAATATAAATATAAAAAATGGTAAAATCGAAACGGTTCAGTCGTATATGGGTCTTTTAAGTCATGGAAATGCTTGGAAATTGAAAAATAAAATTTTATGATAAACTTACTTCATCATCATTAAAACACTAAAATGAAAGACAAACAGATAGAAAAACTCATAAAAGCAGAGGGAAAACGACAAAAAAGTTTTATCAATCTCATCGCCTCCGAAAACTATGTTTCAGCTGACGTGCTCACAGCGCTTGGCTCAGAGCTAACAAATAAATACGCCGAAGGGTATCCCGGCAAGCGCTACTATGGCGGGCAGAGTGTCGTCGATCAAATAGAAAATATTTGTCGCGAGCGTGCGCTAAAACTTTTCAAACTCGCGCCGAAAAATTGGCATGTAAACGTCCAGCCGCTTTCTGGCTCGCCGGCCAACGTCGCAGTCTACACCGCACTCGTGTCTCCTCATGGAAAAATAATGGGTATGAGTCTAGATCAGGGCGGGCATCTCACGCACGGCCACAAAGTATCTGTCACAGGAAAATTTTGGAATCAAGTCGCATATGGTGTCGACAAAAATACAGAAGTGCTTGACTACGAAGCGCTCAAAAAAATCGCACTCGAACACAAACCAAATATAATCGTCGCCGGATTTACAGCATATCCGCGTACAGTTGATTTCAAAAAGTTTCGCGAGATTGCGGATGCGTGCGGTGCGTATCTGATGGTAGACATGTCACACTTTGCTGGACTCGTCGCAGGTGGCGCATATCCAAGTCCTTTTAAATACGCAGATGTGGTAACGACAACTGTGCACAAGACTCTTCGCGGTCCGCGCAGTGCGATGATTTTTGTAAAAAAAGACGATCGCGGCCTCGACAAGCTCATAGACAAAGCAGTCTTTCCGGGAATGCAGGGTGGCCCACATCTCAATCAAATAGCCGCAGTAGCTGTCGCACTCAAAGAAGCCGACACTCCCGCTTTCAAAAAATATGCGATGCAAGTAGTAAAAAATGCAAAGGTGCTTGCTGATGAGCTCCGCGCGCTCGGCTGGAAAATAATTTCTGGCGGGACAGATAGTCACCTCATACTTGTAGATACTTGGATGAACGGAAAGGGAATTTCTGGAAGCGAGGCGAGTACTCGATTAGAAAAAGCGGGAATCATTGTAAACAAAAATACTATTCCTTACGAAACACGATCACCATTTGATCCTTCCGGCATCCGGCTCGGCACAGCGGCAGAGACTACACGCGGAAGAAAAGAAAAAGATATGAAAAATATCGCGCAGAAGATTGATAAGATTTTAAAAAAATAACGATCGAAAAAATAGCAATTTATGGCAAAAGGAAAATTTGTAGTAATCGATGGCATAGATGGATCAGGAAAGGCGACTCAGGCGCGACTCTTGGTGGAGCGACTCAAAAAAGAAGGGGTGAAAGTAAAGACGATTGATTTCCCGCGATATGAAAGCAACTTTTTTGGCGCACTCATCGGCAAATATCTTTCTGGCATCTACGGCGATTTTACCCAAGTCGATCCGCGTGTAGCATCTGTGCTTTACGCTGGCGACCGTTTTGAATCAAGCAAAGAAATCCGCAAATGGATAGACGACGGCTACACTGTGGTCGCCGACAGATACGTGAGTGCAAATCAAATTCATCAGGGCGGGAAAATAGACAATCCAAAAGACAGAAAAGAATTTTTGGCTTGGCTCGACCAGATGGAGTACTCCGTTTTCAAAATCCCTAGACCAGATCTAGTGATATATCTCGACGTGCCATTTGAAGTGAGTAAAGAATGGCTGAAGAATAAAATAATGAAGCGAAAGAAAAAATATTTGGAGGGGCGAGTAGACGTCGCCGAGGAAAATTTAACGTATCTGAAAAATTCCCGCAATGCCGCACTCGACCTCGCAAAGAAAAATAAAGATTGGCAAAAGATAGAATGTTGTAAGGGAATGGTATGTATGTTGCCGGAGGAGGTGAGTGGGCGAGTGTTTGATATTGTAAAAAAGACGCTGAAAATAAAAAAATAAAAATCTCGCTAGATAAAATGTCACTCGTTTTAAAAATAAAAAAATTGAGGCCGGACGCTGTGATGCCGACGTATGCTCATTCTGGCGACGCCGGACTAGATATGTATACTTGTGAAGCTGTCACCGTAGCACCTGGGGAAAGAGTGACTGTGTCTACGGGCATAGCGATGGAAATTCCAGAAGGATATGTGGGGCTAGTATGGGACAAGAGTGGCATATCTATAAAAGGCGGGCTCAAAACGATGGGTGGCGTAGTAGACTCGCCATATCGTGGAGAAATAATGATTGGTATAATCAATCTATCAAGCGAGCCATATGTTTTTGAAAAAGGACACAAGGTCGCACAGATGGTGATTCAGAAAAAAGAAAATGTCGTGGTAGAAGAGGTGACAGAGCTTAGTGATACATCTCGTGGACAGGGAGGTTTTGGAAGTACTGGGAAATAAAACCCGCGCGAAAAATAAAAATGAAAGATATTAAAGAAATAATAAAAGA
This sequence comes from uncultured Candidatus Saccharibacteria bacterium, assembly GCA_964441885.1. Lineage (GTDB taxonomy): Bacteria > Patescibacteriota > Minisyncoccia > Phycocordibacterales > CALRHW01 > SICJ01. The sequence continues at coordinate 1,127 of CAYTVX010000031.1, read as the reverse complement.
AGAGTTGGTAAAAATCGGTGTAGACACTGATGGTGTCGTGCTGTCTGCGCCAAAAGATTTGAAAAACGGAGACTATTCTTTTTTTGTAAAAGATAAAGCGGTCAAGGTGGGTGAGCTTCCTCTCGAGTCATTCACAAAAAATAAATATATAAAATCTGCGCAAGCTGTCGGGCAGTTTATAAACATCTATTTGTCCGACGCCTTTTTCGCTGAGCTTTTGCAGGATGTTTTGAGCAGCGCCGACAATTTTGGAAAAAATAATTTGCGCGAGGGTGAGAGGGTAATGTTTGAATACACAGATCCAAATCCTTTCAAGCAGTTTCATATTGGTCATTTGATGCCAAATGTTATTGGTGAGTCTCTTTCTCGTATCGTAGAGTGGAGTGGTGCTCAGGTAAAACGCGCCAATTACCAAGGCGACGTGGGTCCTCATGTGGCAAAGGCTATCTGGGGTATGCAACAGCTTTCTGCTGACATGCCTCATGTAAAAGAAGACTTGGTCACAAAAGCAGAATTTCTTGGCAATGCATATGTGCATGGTTCAAACGCGTATGAAGATGATGAAAGTGCAAAAAAAGAAATCGACACGCTCAATAAAATAATTTACGAAAAATCAGATCCAAAAGTCGTCGAGCTGTACGACTGGGGTAGAAAGGTGAGCCTGGATCATTTTGAAGATATCTACGCAAAGCTTGGTACAAAGTTTGATTATTATTTTTTTGAAAGTGAGACTGCTCCGCTTGGAATGTTTTTGGTGGAAGAATTTTTGGCGAAAGGTGTTTTTGAAAAAAGTGATGGTGCGATTGTGTTTAAGGGCGAGCAGTATGGACTCCATACACGTGTGTTTGTAAATTCTCAAGGTCTTCCGACATATGAGACCAAAGAGCTTGGCCTCAGCAAAATGAAATTTGAAAAAGCGGATTTTGATTTGTCTGTGGTGATCACCGGCAACGAGCAAAATGAATATTTTAAAGTCCTGCTCAAGGTGCTCGAATTTGTCGACTCAAAAATCGCCAACAAAACTCGTCACATTGGGCACGGCATGCTTCGCTTTGCGAGTGGAAAAATGTCGTCTCGAAAAGGAAATGTAATCACTGGCGAGTCACTCATCGTCGACGTAGAAAAAA
>CAYTVX010000030.1:0-6390 GCA_964441885.1 uncultured Candidatus Saccharibacteria bacterium | reverse complement strand
GATATTTCGGTGGACTTAGTGTTGGTTCTACGTCTCCATGGGCACAGTTTTCAATTAATCCAGATGGAATTACAGGACCATCATTTGCAATTGGATCTTCTAGTGCAACCAGCTTTTTGATAGATAATGGAGGAAAGGTGATGATTGGTACTACAACAACATTATCCACCGACAAGCTTTCTATAAACGGTGGAAATCTGTTTATTAGAAATCTTACCCCACAGTTTGTGCTGGTTGATACGGCGACCACAGATTCAAACTTTGGAATGAGAATGCAAAATGGATACGCTCATTTATTTAGAGCAAACAGCAATTCCTCTCTTTCTGCTTATTTGATTTCTTTTGATGTGGGCAATGCATATTCTGGATTTGCGACGAGTGTGCCAAAAGCAAGAATCTCTTTGGTGGCGGGTACCACCGCTGCGGCTGGTATAAATTTTGGAGATGATACCAATCTATATCGTTCCGCTGCTAGTGTATTGAAAACGGATGATGATATCTCTGTTGGTTCTGGTGTTTATCTAGATAGTACAACTAGCGGAAGAATATATGCAAACGGTGGTTTGGTGAATCTGTCGTCAGCAAATAATTCAAGATTTAGAACTACGAATGGTGGAGGTATAATAGACAGAAACATTGCAGATTCAAACGCGACCCTTACCGTGACACAGTTACACGCGAGTGCTACAGGTAATATTTTGGAACTTAGAAATAATTCTGCAACCACAACGGTGTTTACTCAAGCCGGAAGTCTTGGTGTGGGTTCCACTACTCCATGGCGTACATTTTCAGTGGTAGGCACTGTGGCAATGAACGGTCTTACTTCTTCTGCTACAGGAAATGCGGTTTGTATCACCACCGGAAAAGATATTACAGATGCTGGAGGTGGTACATGTACTCCTTCTTCAATTCGATTTAAGGAAAATATTGAAACTTTGTCAGAGGGTTCTGCTCTAGAAAAAATCGCACAAATGCGTGTAGTAAACTTTGATTACAAAGAAGGTTCTTATAGTCCAGAAGATGGACCACACTCTGTGGGACTTATTGCTGAAGAGGTAGAGGAGATAGACCCAAAGCTTGTAGATTATGGATATGATGGCCAGCCTCTCACATTGCATTTTGAAAGACTCACTGGCCTTTCAATACAAGCAATACAAGAGCTTGCAGAAAGAGTATCTGCTCTTGAGGCTCAAACAATGAGCGCCCCTTCAGTATTGTCTGATCCTTCAAGCGAATCAATTGTAGATGTTCTGGTTTCTTACTTAAATAATATGGGCGTAGTGATTAGTGATGGCGTTGCTCAATTTAAAAAGCTTGTATCAGAAACACTTACTGTGGGTAGTAGAGAAAAGCCAGCCGGTATTACTTTGTATGATGAAGTAACAGGTGATCCATATTGTCTAAAGATTTCAAATGGAAAAACAAAGACAGAAGAGGGTGAATGTGGATTTGTAGAAAGCACAGACACTGGTGCTGGATCAGACACTACAACATCACAAACACAAAATCCTCAGGATGGCGATGGTGGGGAAAATGGTGAAGAAGCTGGTGAAGAAAATTCTGAAGAAGAGGTAGCCCCTCCGGTAGATGAGGTTGTGAATGATTCTGAAAATTCTAGTGATAAAGAAATTCCTCCACCCGCTGATACTGAAGCGCCGGCTGGCGATGGTGACAGCGAAGGTGATGGGGCAGGAGCTTGAAATAATACATAAAGTATGGTATCTTATTTGAAGTCTTGTGTTGGATGATTGCTGTGGGCGCAAGCTCATAGAGGAAAGTCCGAACATACAGTCGCGCCGTCAAAAGCGCGACAAGAGTAGCGGGTAACGCCCGTCCGGAGTAATCCGCGAGATGCGAACAGAGACGTCGCAAAGCGAAAGTGATGCGATATCCAAAGACGCCTTAAAACGATTTTGGATAAGCTTGCGCGGTAACGCGTGAGTTGCAACGGCTAAATTCTTACTTGTATGCAAGGCCGTGCTCTGCGAAAGTAGAGAGTGCCGCTTGATCCACTCGGCAACGAGATGGACAGATAAATAATCGTCGTCCCGCAAGGGATACAGAATTCGGCTTATAGACACAAGACAAGCACATCAAAAAAGCCCGCCTAAAGCGGGCTTTTGTGTATAAAAATGGATTGAAATAAGAGGTAAAATTTTATATAATATCCAGTATTAACTCATTTATTTTTAAAAAATATGGAAGAGAATAAAATAGTAGAAGTGGAACGAAAATCTATGTTCAGTTTGGACAATTTACCCTCATTTTTGATCACTCTTTTGGTTTTTTTAATCCCTATATTTTTTATCCCGTCACTGAACGTCTCTGTTCAAACCAGTAAAAGTATTTTGGTTTTCTCTTTGGTGATAGTTTCTTTTTGTTTGTTTTTAGTTTCTGTATTAAGAAAAGGGAAGTTTGAGTTTCCAGTAAGTAAAACATATATTGCGGTGGCTGTTGTTCCTGTTGCTATTTTAATCTCTGCGCTTTTTAGTAAAGTTCCTTCAATGTCACTTATGGGATATGGTTCAGAAACCGGTACTTTTGGTTTTATATTCCTTATGTGTATGTTCTTGTTTTTAGTTCTTACTCTTTTTCAATCTGAAAAAAAGATTTTCTATTCTTATATTGCATTTTTTACTACAGCATCCATTATCTCTCTTTTTCACATTGTTCGTTTATTCTTTGGTCCAAACGCGCTTTCCCTTGGCTTGTTTACTTCGCCCACATCAAATACGGTGGGGGGCTGGTATGATTTAGCGATCTTCTTTGGTGCGATATTGGTTCTTTCTATTGTCAGTATTGAAATGTTAACGATGAACAGGTTGTTAAAAATCTTTTCTCGCACATTGCTTGTGGTAGCTTTTTGTTTTCTTGTGGTGATAAATTTTTATCTTTTGTGGATTGTGCTTGCAGTGTTAGCACTTTTGTTTTTTGTTTATCTTTTTTCTTTTGAGCAAATTTCAAATGATAATGTAAAACAAATCGGGGCAGATGGTGAAGTTGTTCATATTGCAAAACGTGATAGTAATGTAAGAAAAATTTCTGTTGTTACTCTAATTGTTTTAATAGTTTCATGTCTTTTCCTCACACCCCTTGTCAGTAGCGTGGGTAATTCTATTTCTGCGATGTTCAATCTTTCAAGTCTTGAAGCTCGCCCATCTTGGGGTGCTACTATTGATATTTCAAAAAATGTATTAAAAAAGGATGCTTTTTGGGGAGCAGGGCCAAATAGGTTTGCTTCAGAGTGGCAACTATTTAAACCTGCTGAGATAAACCTTACTCCTTTTTGGGATATGGAATTTAGTACGACAATAGGTTTTATTCCAACATTTCTAACCACCACAGGTGTCATCGGTTTTGCTTCATGGATGTTATTTTTGGCTTTGTTTTTGTACACGGGTTTTGTATCTTTGTTTGCTAAGGGTGAAAACAGTTTTCTTCGTTATCTTACAGCTTCATCTTTTTTCACGGCTTTGTATTTGTGGATTATGTTGGTGGTTTATACCCCAAGTATGTCTATTATAGTTCTTGCCTTTTTCTTTACCGGATTATTTTTTGCTTCTCTACATAGGGAAAAGATTTTCAAGTCAAAATCTTTTGCTTTTTCTTCTTATCCACGAGCAAGTTTTGCGATGGTGCTTTCGCTCGTACTTGTGATGGTTGGGACACTTTGGTTTGGTTATGTGTTTGCTGAAAAAACTTTGTCAGCTTACTATTTTGGACAAAGTATTGCATCTCTTTCAAGAGACAACAACGTAGATGCTTCAGAAAATTATGCATTACGTGCTATAAAACTTTGGGGTAACGATGCATATTATAGAGGTCTATCAGATCTTCAGATTGTGCGTTTAAATAATATTGTGGCTAGTGTTACAGGTACTCAGGTGTCAGATGAGGTAAAAAATGAATTTCAAAGAGTGCTTGGTAATGCTGTAGATAGTGCGAGCTTGGCTGTGCAGTTTGATTCTGCAAATTATCAAAATTGGACGGCTCTAGCTCGTGTGTATCAAGCCATCACTCCTCTTGGTGTAGAGCAGGCGTATGAAAGTGCACAAAAAGCCTATGGTGAAGCAATTGCTCAGAGTCCACAAAATCCAACATTAAATTTAATGCTCGCTAGACTTGAAACTGGTAGGAAAGATTTTGCCAAGGCAAAAGAATATATTGCTCGCGCACTTGCTCAAAAGGGTAATTATAGTGAAGCTATATTTCTTAGATCACAGATAGAGGTAGCCGAGGGTAATACAAAAGCCGCTATTTCTTCTGTGGAGGGTATTGCCCTTATTTCTCCAAATGACGCTGGTGTACTTTTTGAGCTCGGGCTTTTGAAGTACAACAACAAAGATTTCTCTGGAGCTGCACGTGCGTTTGAGGGCGCTGTTAAAATTATCCCTCAGTATTCAAATGCAAAATATTTCTTGGGTCTGAGTTACGAAAAGCTAGGCAAGCGCACAGATGCTCTTTTGCAGTTTGAAGATATAGCAAAATTAAATCCAGACAACGCAGAGATTTCTTTGATTGTAAAAAATTTACATGAGGGCAGGAGTTCGTTTACAAATGCTGAACCGCCAGTAGATGACAAGCCAGAAAAACGTAGCAAGTTGCCGGTAGATGAAGAGGAAAATTAGGACTTGAAATGGTTTACAAAATCCTAAAGTTTCTAAACAAAGAGATAAGTGGACTTCATGAAGCCGCTTATCTTTTGGGTTTCTTTGCTATTTTGTCTCAGCTTTTAGCTCTTGTGAGAGATAGACTTTTTGCCAATTATTTTGGTGCTGGTCATTCACTAGATTTGTATTACGCTGCTTTTAGAATTCCAGATTTTATTTTTGTTACGGTTGCTTCGCTCGTGTCTATATCTGTACTTATTCCATTTCTTATAGAAAAAGTATCGCGTAGTAAAGAGGAGACAAAACAGTTTATTGATTCTGTTTTTTCAGTATTTTTCTTTTTGATTGTATTCGTGTGCGTCATAGCATTTTTTCTAACTCCGTATCTTTTGGGTTTATTGTTTCCAGTATTCGCCTCTGGTGAAAGTAGAAACGAGTTGGTTGTGCTTAGTCGCATATTACTTTTGTCGCCAATTTTACTCGGGGTTTCCAATTTTCTTGGAAGTATCACTCAGATGGCAAATCGTTTTTTTATTTACGCCCTTAGTCCAATACTCTACAACGTTGGAATTATTGTTGGGGTAATATTTTTTTCTCCGACGTATGGCGTAAGAGGTCTTGTATGGGGTGTTATAGTTGGTGCGATTTTGCATGTGGGAATTCAAATTCCTTTTGTGATCCGACATGGTTTTTTTCCCACACCAACACTTAAAATACGTTTTGATGAGATAAAGAAAGTTGTACTCATTTCTTTGCCTCGTGCGTTTACTGTGTCAGCACCAGAAATTGCTAGATTTTTTTTGATAGCCATAGCTAGTGCTATGGCCGCGGGTTCTATTTCAGTTTTTAGTTTTGCTAGCAATCTCCAGTCAGTGCCTTTGAGTATTATCGCCGTGAGCTATTCTCTTGCTGCTTTTCCTATTCTTACACGTCATTTTGTGTCTGGTGATAAAAATAAATTTATGGAGCAGATGATTGCTGGTTGTAGGCACGTTATTTTCCTTTCAATGCCGGTTATGATGCTCTTTGTTGTGTTGCGCGCACAGATAGTGCGAACGATTCTTGGGTCAGGAGAGTTTACATGGACTGATACCAAGCTAACCGCTGCTTGCCTCGCCATTTTTGCAGTATCTCTTATACCGCAGTCAATTTTGCTTTTGTTTGTGCGAGCTTACTATTCAAGTGGAAATACTAGAACACCTTTGTTTGTAAATATTTTTTCTGCGGGGTGTATGATACTCGGTGGTTTTCTTTTTACCCATATTTTCAACACAATCCCAGTCTTTCAGTTTTTTATTGAGTCACTTTTTAAAGTAGTAGATTTGCCAGGCAGTGCGGTGCTTATGATGCCCCTAGCTTACTCTTTTGGATCTTGGGTTGGTTTTCTTATTTATTGGTTTTTATTTCAAAAAGAATTTCGTGGATTTTCACAGCCAGTTTTATCTACAACTTTTCAGAGTTTTTCCGCATCTATTATTATGGGTTTTGTAGCTTACAGGTATCTCGACATTTTTGATGAGATTTTTAATATAAATACTTTTTGGGGAATTTTTATGCAGGGATTATTTTCTGGGTTGATAGGAATTTTCTGTGGAGTTGTTTTGTTGAAGCTGCTTAAAAATAAAGAAATAGATGAAGTATGGACAGCTTTGCATAAAAAGTTTTGGAGGGCCAAGGTTATTGGCCCAGATCCAGAAGTAGGTTAATATAGCATTTATGCAAAATATCCGAAATTTCTCTATTATTGCCCATATAGACCACGGCAAATCCACCTTGGCTG
>CAYTVX010000029.1:0-6818 GCA_964441885.1 uncultured Candidatus Saccharibacteria bacterium | reverse complement strand
GCCTGAATTTTATTTTCTGTATCTGAAAGCTCGCGCTGAAGCTCAAGAAAATTTGTGTTCGCCTTTAGATCAGGGTAAGCTTCGGCGATAGCAAAAACTGATTTTAATGCACCTGTGAGCATGTTTTCTGCCTGACCTTTTTCCGCCAGACTTCCCGCACCCGCACCACCAACACCCATAGCCGCCGCGCGCGCCTTTGTCACATTTTCAAAAGCACTACTTTCGTGCGTCGCATATCCCTTTACTGTATTTACTAGATTGGGAATGAGATCATATCGTCGCTTGAGCTGTACTTCTATATCAGACCAAGCCTCCTTTGCGCGATTTACTAAACGCACAAAGTGGTTATATGTGAACATAAACCAAAATACAACAATAACTATAATTACTATAAATATATACATATGCACCATTATATCATACCGCCAGCTCTACATTCCAAACACCGCCCCGATTGCGCTGAGGACATTGGCAAATAATATAAACGGATTAAGAAAACTTCCTTTTGCATTGTTCGCTGTGTCAGACAAAGAATCAATCACTTCAAACTGCACGGTGTTGGTTGTCGCTCCATTTACAGCAATATCAATATCATATGTTCCTGGCAAAACTGGCTTCATACAGTCCGTCCCATCAACACAATCATATGCTTTTATAAAATTTGGTATAAGGAAAGAAATTTTACTACCATTGGCCGGATAGACATAGGTAAAATGATTCCCTATTGCATTGTGAAAATTAAGCCACCCCAAGAATATTTCGTCATCATTTGAAAAACCAGAAACCAAAAGTTCTACATATTCCATCACGGGGCCACGTACTGGTTTAACTTTTTTTATAATTGGGGGTGGTAAAATTTTTACACTTAACGGAACATCCTTTTTGAGACCAGAATTTAGATTTGAGATGGTGATTGTATAAGAATGATCTCCCACTTTTGCATCTATTGGAACTTTAAATTCTACATACTTAGAAAACTGTTGTGAGATACCATCACCCGCTATTATTGGTATTGGCTCTACCGGGTCTAATGTCGGCTGCCAAGATGTTGGTAAGTTTGTCTTAATATCAAACAAAGATTCGCCACAAGATATTGAATCACTATTACCGAAAACAACAAAGCCTAATCCATCGCCACCAGCAATCGCATGTGGAAAAGCCCATGAATTAAGTAGAGAAGGGAGACCACGAATACATTCTGGTGGTTGTATACTCACATGAAAAGTAATCGTTGAAGAAGCAACATTTGTTATTGGACCTATATTAATTCCTCTGCCTTCATCGATAAAATTGGGCGTGTCACTGTTTAAGGTCATATGTTCTCCATCACCATCCCACCAATAGCCATCTCCCGGGGTCATATCCAGAAGTCTTGGGAAAGGAAAAGGTAGCCAACCAGGTGCTGGTAGAATGGCGTGATTGACGAACACTCCCTGCTGATTGGAAGAAAATTCTGGATCATTTAAAGTATTGTCAAAACCAAGGCCTTTTCTAAATTCCAAATAAAATGGAGTAAGGTCGTATTGAAGCATTTTTATCTTGGCAAACTTTTTGTCACTGTTTGAAATGTTTGAATTTAAAAGACCTATAGTGTAATCACCCGAATTTGTAATGGTGAGCGTTTCTGATGGTTCTATCCAGCCCAATAATTCTTTATACAAAGCGTTGAAATGCTGACCAAAAAATCCATAGCCCATTACATCAAAGAAATTACCGTATTCACTGTGAGTACAGTTGCCATACATTATGCTATCCTCACAATCCCAGCTGTTGGCATGCATTACACCAAGGTTATGTCCTATTTCATGACTTAAAACAAAATCCCAAACTGTCCAAGGAAATGAGGCCCAACTAGCCCATTGGGAATCAAAAGTGTACGGAGCAGCGCCAACCCACGCGACAGATACTGGGTATGTATTTTCTCCTACCATGACTTGGATCTTTCCAACAGTGCCCTGTCCTCCCCCTGAACAGACTCCACTTACAGCAAGAACAAGGCGGTCGTAGTTGGCCAAATCAATATTATTTTCCTTTATGATAGAAGCGACTTCGTTGTTCGCAAAAGGATATTCAACAAACATACAGTTATCATTTCTTGGCAACGTAAACCAGCCATATACATCTCCAGTAAACCAAGTCTTGTTATAAGACTGTTCTTTATAAAAATTCTGAAATTGGCCGTTGAAAGTAAGATCGTGGACTTCTTCTGCCGTCTTAGTGTTTGGCAACGAATCTAGAAAATTAATAAGCAGAACCAAAGTCTTTTGCTCGCCCACCGAGTCTGGCGGAGGTGACATTAGAAAACTGATGTTGCTACTGAGAGCAACAACAGTACTGCCAAGCTTTACACCTTCCACTCGCACTTTTGCTCCTGATTGTGAATAGACTGGGGACGTAGTATGCAGAGCCAGTCTTTCTGAACCAACTCTAAGATAATAATTGAAATAAGAATTTTCTGGATTTTTAAAATCATCCACGTGCACCTCTTCAATTATTCCTGTTAGTGAAACATTTGATTCCAAGTCTGCCTGCAGTGATGGCGAAATCTTTTGTCGTGTCGCGCTTGGCAGACCTAGATTCAAAAAAAGGGTTGGATTTTCTTCGGCAAGATTTAGCATCACATCCTTTCGATCCTTTAGTGCGGAACGTAATTCTTGAACTCTAAGCGAGTCGCTGGCATCAATTTCTATTTTCCTATTAAATGTATTAATTTCCTGATATAGCTGTGCTGATTTTGATGGATCTTTTTTCTGCGGCGTTTCATCACCATGAGCAGAGACCGTCGTGAACACTGATAAAAAACTGAGGAAGAAAAGAGTAACAAGGGCAAGTTTTGTTATTTTCATATATATTTAGAATACACCAGTTGCATTATTTGCCCAAGTTTGTATAATCTTCTAAATGACAGTGATTGCTTCTATATTACCGTATGTGCAAATCGCGCTATCAATAGTGGTGGTTATCTTGGTCCTTTTACAGAGATCAGAGGCCGGCCTTGGTGGTGCTTTTGGCGGTGGTGACAGTTTCAGCTCCGGATTTCACACCAAACGAGGTTTTGAAAAAACCCTATTCATAGCAACAATAGTAGCAGCTTTTCTTTTTGTCATTTCAGCTTTTCTCTCACTCTTCCTAAAATAAACCCCTAAAATCCAAACAGTATTTTGTTTGCTCATTAATATATGAACCCTCGAAATCGAGCTTACAGCTCACTCTCCAAAAAATTCGCAACAGCTATAAAAACTTTTTCATTTACAGAGAAAACTGTGTTTTTCTTTTTCCTTGTTTTGTTTGTATTTTCTGGACTTACAATAATCTGGGGTGTCAATAAATATTTTCTTGTAGACGTACCAAGTCGTGGTGGAACTTTTGAAGAAGGTATTGTGGGATCACCACGTTTTATCAATCCAATCTTAGCTACATCTGATGCAGATGAAGACCTAGCTTCACTTGTGTATTCTGGCTTACTAAAGAATACACCGAGTAACGGCCTAATAAACGACCTTGCGAAAGAATACAATATTTCTACAGATGGACTTGAATATACAGTCACCTTAAAAGACGACATATACTTTCAAGACGGAGAAGAAGTTACCACAAGTGATGTGGAGTTTACTATAAAAAGAGCTCAGGATAGCAGTTTGAAAAGTCCAAAAAGAATAAACTGGGATGGCATTACTATACAAAGAATAGACGATAAACAAATTAAATTTATCCTAAAACAACCATACTCCCCATTTATAGAAAACCTAACAATGGGAATACTGCCAGAGCATATTTGGAAAAATTTGGATTCAGATCAATTTGCAGCAAGTTTGTTTAACACAGAACCAATTGGCTCTGGTCCTTATAAAATAAAAAAGGTAAAAAGAAATTCTGGTGGTCTACCAATATCTTACGAACTATCCCCTTTTAGTGACTATGCCCTAGGTGAGCCTTACATAAAAAGTATAATACTTCGTTTTTATGCAAACGAAGATGACGCCATAGAAGCATACGAAAACGGATACGTAGAGAGTATCAACAGCATTCCTCCGCAAAAAGCAGTGGATATCATTAAACGTAATACAAAAATAATTCAATCTTCACTTCCAAGAGTATTCGGCCTATTTTTTAATCAAAATCAAGCACCACTTTTTATAAACAAAGAAGTGCGAGTGGCACTAAACACTGCAGTAGATAAAGATGAAATAATACAAAAAGTGCTAAACGGCTATGGCACAAAAATAGACGGACCACTTCCTTTTATAAATACTCAAAACGAATCTACGCAAAATGCGACAACAACAAATTCCACAAACAATCTTTCCAAAACAGAGCAAGCAATAGCAGTACTCAGTAGAAACGGATGGACCCTAAACGAGTCAACGGGAATAATGGAAAAAAAGACCAAAAAAGATACTACCCCTCTTTCATTTTCTATCTCAACCGGCGATGCGCCAGAATTGAAACAAACAGCGCTAATACTCCAAGAAGAGTGGCAGAAAATTGGTGCGAAGGTAGATATCAAAGTATTTGAAACTAGTGACTTAAATCAAAACATTATTCGCCCAAGAAAATATGAGGCCCTACTCTTTGGAGAAGTCATCGGGCACGATTTTGATCTATACCCCTTCTGGCATTCATCTCAAAGAAATGATCCCGGACTCAATATAGCAATGTATGCAAACATCAAAGCCGATAAATTATTAGAAGAAATGCGTTCTACAACAGACAAAAATATAAAAGAAGAAAAATATAAAAGTTTTGAACAATTAATCTCAGAAGAAATACCAGCAATATTCACATACTCTCCAGACTTCATATACTTGGTGCCATCAAAAATTCACAATCTAGAACTTGGCAAGGCAACCGCACCATCTGAAAGATTTATGAATATTCAAAATTGGTATATAGAGACAAACAATGTATGGAAAATATTTGTGAAAGATTAAAAATTTATTAATTTATTAAAAAACTAACATAACAATGAAAAACGAAACAGAAATTCAGATTCCAGATATGCCTGCGGCGACGATGCCTGCGCGCACGACAACTACGCCCACAACACCACATGCACCTACAGGACACAGAAGTGCTGTGGGACACACTCCTCGTGCGGGTGGACGACGTCCAGCGGGAGGACATCACAGCAGACGCCCAATGGGAATGCGTCGCGACCCAGCTCCAAAAGCAAGAAAACCAAATGATATAATTCCGCCATTAGGAGACAGCATCCGCATCATTCCACTTGGAGGCGTAGAAGAGGTGGGAAAAAACATGACCGCTATTGAGTATGGAAACGATATTATCGTGCTTGATATGGGTTTTGGTTTTAAAGAAGAAGATACTCCTGGAGTAGATTACATTTTACCAAACACAAAATACCTAGAAGACAGAAAAGACAAGATTCGCGCAGTCATCATCACTCACGGACATCTCGATCATATCGGAGGCATTCCTTTTATCATGCCTCGTATCGGCAACCCGCCTCTATACTCTAGGTATCTGACGACTCTGATGATCCGAAAGCGACAAGAAGAGTTTCCTCATCTTGCACCATTTGAAATAGTGGTTGTAGAAAAAGACGACCGTATCAAGATCGGCAATCTATCTGTGCGTTTCTTTGCAGTGACTCACACTATCCCCGACTCTATGGGAGTGATCATTGAGACACCATATGGATCTATCGTAAACGCTGGTGATCCAAAGCTAGATCATGATGACGGCATTCCTACAGAAGCGGAGGAAAAAGAATACGCAAAATTTCAAAAAGAAAAAGTTTTGCTCTTCATGAACGACTCTACCAACGTAGAAAACCCGGGCTTTTCTACTCCAGAAAAATTGGTGCACAAAAATCTCGAGGAGATTATTAAAAATATAAAAGGCCGACTCATCATTGGTACTTTTGCATCTCAGCTAGAGCGCATCATAAAAATCATCCAGATTTCTGAAAAATATGGAAAAAAGGTAATTGTAGAAGGACGAAGTATGAAGACAAACGTGGAAATTGCAAAACTTGCAAACATGTTTACGACTAAAAAAGACACGATCATCCCTATCGAAGACGCGGAAAAATATCCTCCAGAAAAAGTACTCGTACTCGCTACTGGTCCACAAGGAGAAGAATTTTCTGTGCTCGCTCGTATGGCCAACAAAACTCACAAGAGTTTTAAAATAAACAAACGCGACACTATCCTACTTTCATCTTCTATTATTCCTGGCAACGAAAAGAAAGTGCAAAAACTAAAAGACAATATCGCAAGACAAGGTGTGAAAATAATTCATTACAGAACATCTGATGTATTCATTCATTCTACAGGTCACGGCAATCGTGGTGAACTAGAGTGGATGTTTAAAAAAGTAAATCCAAAGTTTTTCATGCCTATTCACGGCAATCACTATATGCTCCGACTGCATGCTCAGGTGATTGAAGCTCTAGGAATGCCGGAAGAAAACATCATCATTCCTGACAACGGTACTATCATAGAAATACAAGAAAAAGGCACAAAGCTTGTGCGTCTAAAAGAAACTGCTCCAAGCAACATGATGATGGTGGACGGATTTTCTATTGGAGATATGCAAGACGTGGTGATACGCGACAGAAAAATGCTCGCTGAAGACGGAATGTTTGTCATCATAGCAAGCATAAATCTAAAGACTGGAAAGCTACGAAAATCTCCTGATATTATTTCCCGAGGATTTGTATACTTGCGAGAGTCTCAAGACTTACTCCAAGATGCGCGTCATTTAATCAAAAAAACAGTGGAAGATACTACTATGGGAATGAATCCTATCAACTTTGATTATGTAAAAGAAAATATCGCGGAGGCAGTGAGTCG
>CAYTVX010000028.1:0-7266 GCA_964441885.1 uncultured Candidatus Saccharibacteria bacterium | reverse complement strand
ATCGCCAAGTATGATGAAAATAAAATTGCGTCACTTATGCAAGACGCTGGCATCATTCGCAACCAGCTCAAAATCCGCGCAGCAGTTATAAACGCACAGCAATTTTTGCGAGTTCAAAAAGAATTCGGCAGTTTTGATAAATATATTTGGCAGTTTGTGGGTGGCAAGCCGAAGATAAATAAATGGAAGACTTACAAACATTTACCACCACGCTCCACAGAATCCGACGCAATGAGCGCCGACATGAAAGCCCGCGGATTTAAATTTGTCGGCTCTACTATTTGCTACGCTTTTATGCAGGCGGTGGGAATGATACACGATCACACGATGGAATGTTTTAGGTACAAAAAAATGCGTTAATCTCCGGCTTATTTTTTGATATAATGAAATATATGAAAGATCTCACTCCAGAACAACATAAGGTGATGCGCGAAAAAGGGACAGAGGCGCCCTTTTCTGGAAAATATTGGGACTCAGAAGAAAGAGGTACATACAAATGTGCGTCTTGTGGCGCAGAACTTTTTTCTTCTGATACAAAATTTGATTCTGGCACTGGTTGGCCGAGCTTTGACAGTGTTATTTCAAATGAAAACATAGAGACTCGTGAAGACAATGATATGGGAATGTCTCGCACCGAAGTGCTTTGCAAAAAATGTGGCGCGCATCTCGGCCACGTGTTTCCAGATGGCCCGACCAAGACTGGCGAGAGATATTGTATCAATTCTGTCTGTCTCACACTCGATCCAAAGAAAGATGAGAAATAAAAAATATATTGCTATATACATTTTTATTGCTGTCATCCTGCTTGTTTGTATTTTTCCATCAAAACATGATTTTTCTATTGGTGGTGCGCATGTAAATATTGAAATTGCTGATACAGATGCAAAAAGGACGCTCGGCCTTTCTGGTAGGGAGTCACTCGCGCCTGATTCTGGACTACTTTTTGTTTTTGAAAAGCCCCAACTTGCGAGTATTTGGATGAAAGATATGAAATTTTCTATAGATATCGTGTGGATTGATGAAAATTTACGCGTGATAAATATAAAAGAGGGCGCAACACCACAATCTTTTCCTGAAACATTTACTTCACCTCAAAATGCTCTGTATGTCTTAGAAATTCCCGCTGGTTTTGTAGAAAAAAATAAAATAAAAATAGGAGATAGCGTCGTGTTATAATAGAGTCTGCGTTCATTTTTATTTTTCACAATTACTTTCACAAAGAAAGGCGGTCACCATGACCATGTCTACGGACACCTTGCGTGTATCGCCTGGTGTGGATCCTCTGCAGAAGCCCGAAGGTGCTCAATCGATCAAGTGGGGGAGCGCAATCTTTATCGTGACTCTCCATGTTCTCGTATTCGGGGGTATCTTGTGCGCTGTTTGTGGGTGGACTCCGTGGTTTTTTTCTTGGAGTGCGCTCATTTCAGTGCCTGTCGGAGTCGTCCTCTTTGGTTGGATTGGTATTGGTGTCTGCTATCATCGACTTTTGACTCACAAAAGCTTTGAGACTCCGAGGTGGTTTGAACGCTTGCTCACAATGCTTGCGTTTTGCAACCTCGAAGGTTCGAGCGTCTGGTGGGTGTCGGTGCATCGAAGGCATCATCATCACTCTGACACACGTCCAGATCCTCACACGCCACTTGTAAATTTCTTGTGGTCACATGTGGGATGGCTCCTTTTCTTCAATCCAGCGATTGAGGGGTCTGCGGTGTACGAAAACACTAAAGATCTTCAGAGGGATCCGTTTCATGTGTGGATGCACAAGTACAACGGCTGGCTCCTGGTATGGGCGGCACATGTCGTCATCATTTTCTGGATTGGTTTTTGCATCGGGCTTGTCGACGGCGACGTGCTTGATGGATACCAAAACGGGGTCAATTTCATCGTCTGGGGTGTGCTCGTGCGCACTGTGTTTTTTTGGAACATCACGTGGCTCGTAAATTCTGCGACTCACGTATGGGGTTACCAAAACTACAAATCTGGCGATGAGGCTGGCAATGTCTGGTGGGTAGCAATACTCACTGGTGGAGAAGGGTGGCACAACAACCATCATCACGATCAGTGCTGTGCTACGGTGCAGCACAAGTGGTGGGAGTTTGATCCGAGCTACTATGCAATTCGTTTGTTTGGATTGCTGGGCCTAGTCAGGAGAAAGACGATCAAGACACGAGAGCGCAAACTCAAAAGTGCGCCGGCCGTGCGTGAAGTGACGTGAGAATCGATTCAGAGTTTCAAAAAACAAAAAACCGGGCGGGTTTCGCAAGAAACCCGCCCTTTTCACGTAT
Organism: uncultured Candidatus Saccharibacteria bacterium; assembly: GCA_964441885.1. GTDB lineage: Bacteria > Patescibacteriota > Minisyncoccia > Phycocordibacterales > CALRHW01 > SICJ01. The sequence goes on along the minus strand of CAYTVX010000028.1, from coordinate 4,981 downwards.
TTTTTTACAAAAAATTGATATTTTTTTTATTTTTTCTTTATTTTCACAAAAAAGCACCCATTTTGTTTTGCTATATAAGGCTCATTTGCTCTGCATCTTTACGTTGCCAACTTTCTATTTTCTAACCACGCAAAACAGTCTTATCCACTGTTCTTATGACCACTTTTTTAATGTAAAATGATATGACCAACTTTTAAAACTTTATTAACGCACCAAAAAATTATGAGCATCAAAATCAAAAAGAGAGACGGAGCACAGGAGTCTTTTAATGCAGACAAAATCAACAGATCTATCGAGCGTGCGTGTAAAGGAATGCTTGATCCGATAGGAATGGTGACTCAAATTGCCACAGAAACACGTCTTACTCTTTATGATAGCATCACTACTGATGAGATTGATCAGGCGACCATAAATGCTGCGTTGCAAAACGTACAAAATGACACCGACTACGACAAAGTTGCAACACGACTTTTATTAAAGACTGTTTATCGCAAGGTGATAGGTGATTATGATAAGGATGACATTAATGATTTAAAGAAAAAACACCGAGAAGCATTTGCAGGTTATATAAAAAAAGGAATTGAAGAGGGAAAACTCCACCCAAATATGTGGGAGAAGTTTAAGATAGAAGATCTTGCTGGCGCACTCAACATTGATCGTGATGATCTTTTCCAGTACGCAGGTCTTTCTGGTTTTTTAAATAGATATGGATTAAAAAATATTGATCAGACTCCACGAGAAACTCCGCAATATTTTTTTATGCGTGTTGCGATGGGACTTTCATACAATGAAAAAGATCCAACAGCTACTGCGAAAAGGTTTTACCACAAAATGTCTAAGTTTGAATATCTTGCTGGCGGTTCTACAAATATCGCCGCAGGTAGTGTGCGTCCATCACTTTCAAATTGTTTTTTGATGGAAATTCATGACGATATGGATCACATTGCAAAATCTGTAGCAGACGTGATGAAACTTTCAAAGGGTTCTGGAGGACTTGGAGTTTCTATTACAAAGCTTCGCGCCGCCGGCTCTCCACTTACTTCAAGCAACGGTACATCTACAGGCCCAACACCTTTTGCAAAAATTATTGATACAGCTATTCGTGCTATTCAAAGAGGAGGAAAGAAAAAAGGCGCAGTTACTTTTTTCATGGAAAATTGGCATCTAGATTTTCCAGACTTTCTAGATTGGAAGCACAATGCGGGAGATGATTATTTGAGAATGCGTACAGCAAATACTTGCGCATGGCTTTCTGATGAATTTATGAAGAGGGTAAAGGCTGGGGAAGATTGGTATATGTTTGATCCAAAAGAAACACCAGACCTATGTGAGCTTTACGGAAGTAAATTTAGTGCAAGATACAAAGAGTACATAAAAATGGCACTTGCTGGTAAAATGCGTGTATTTAAAAAGGTGCCTGCACAGGAGCAAATGAGACAGATACTTGTTTCTTTGCAGTCTACAGCACATCCTTGGCTCAATTGGAAAGATACTGTAAATCTACGCGCACTCAACAACAATACCGGCACAATTCACATGTCTAATTTGTGTACAGAAATATGTCTTCCGCAAGACAGAGAAAATGTTGCTGTGTGTAATCTAATTTCTGTAAACCTCGCTACGCATATAAATAATAAAGAAGTAAATTGGGGAAAGCTTGAAGACAGTGTTCGTACGGCAGTCCGTCAGCTCGACAATCTCGTGGATATCAATGTCTTGCCAATTCCAGAAGCTACAAAATCAGATCAGGAAAATCGTGCTTGTGGACTTGGTGTGATGGGATTTTCAGATACTATAGAGCGCCTCGGAATGCCTTATGATAGTCCGCACGCTTGGGATTTTGCAGATAGAATTTTTGAGTTCATTAGTTATATGGCAATAGATGAAAGTGCAAATCTTGCGCAAGAAAGAGGAAGTTATAAAAATTTCCCCGGTTCAGAATGGTCAAAAGGAAAGGTTCCTATTGATACACTTCAAACACTTGAGGATGATAGAGGAATTCCTCTCACTGTTTCAAAAGAAAGTAAGCACAAGGGTCTTGATTGGGATTTACTTAGAGTAAAAGTAAAAAATGGAATGAGAAATGCAACTCTCATGGCAATTGCACCAAATGCAAACATCGGTCTTGTTGCAGCTACCACCCTCGGTATTGATCCTCGTTTTGCTCAAGTTTTTTCTAGAAATAAAATCTCAGGAAAATATCTAGATATCAATCACAACCTTGTGAAAGATTTGAAAAACATGGGAATCTGGGAGCAAACCAAAGGACTCATTATTGAGCATCAGGGTGATATTGCTGGAATAGAAGCAATACCTCAGCACATTAAAGATTTGTACAAAACTTCTTTTACCACATCTCCTTATGCTTATGTAGAAGTAGCTGCGCGTGCACAAAAATGGATTGACCAAGCGCTTTCAAGAAATATTTATTTAGATACTAGAGATATCGATGAAACGATGAATCTATATATGAGTGCGTGGGAGAAGGGTGTGAAGACCACATACTATTTACACATGAAGCCTCGCCACACAGCAGAGCAAAGTACTGTAGCTGTAAACAAAGCACACAAAATAGGAAAGCTTGGTTTTGCAGGACTCTCTTCTGTGAGAGCTGGTGCGCTTTCTACTCCAGCGTTTGCTGCAGTGGGTGCTGTCACCTCACCACTTCCACTTGGAGAAATAATACCTGTAGCTACTGTGGCACATACGGCAGAGCCTGTTGTAGTGCAACAGCCAACGCCAGTAATTGTAGAAAAACCAGTTGAAAAAGTTCAGGAAAAGCATGAAATGAAAGGTTTTGCATCGGTAGCATCAGCTATTGTGCCAAAGCAGGAGTTTAAAGTGCACGTTCCTGATGATCCAGCTGAAGCGAATATTTGTGATAGTTGTCAGTAAGTCGGTTTTATTAGAAAAAAGAATAATACTTAAAGATATATGTTGTTAGGAAAAGCTTCACCAGAAGATATGAATTTGCATCCGCTCAACTACAAGTGGGCGTATGATTTATATAATCAAGCGGTGCGAAATACTTGGTTTCCACATGAAATTGCACTCAAAGAAGATTTGGAAGATTGGGAAAAGATGACAGAAGATGAACGTCACGCCGTAAAATTTTTGATGGCATTTTTCAATCCTGCAGAGCTTATCGTCAATAGATCTATTGCGCTTGGTATTTATCCTTATTTAAAATCTCCAGAATGTCATTTGTATTTGGCAAAACAAATGTGGGAAGAGGCAAATCACTGCGTAGCTTTTGAGTACGTTCTCGAAACTTTCCCATTTGATCGCGAGAAAATTTTCGACCTTCATTTACAGGTGCCATCAATGCTTGCAAAAGAAGCATATATCAGCAAATACATGAAGAGAATGACAGAAGACACTCTTGATATCACTACAGTAGAAGGTAAAAAAGATTTCATTCGCAATCTTGTGGCCACAAATATCGTGATGGAAGGCATTTGGTTTTACAGTGGATTTATGGTTGCCCTCTCTTTCCGTCAGCGCAACCAGCTCCGCAATTTTGGCTCAATGATAAATTGGGTTCTGCGTGATGAGAGCTTACATTTACAGTTTGGAATAAATTTAATCCACAATATTCTAGAAGAAAACCAGGCGCTTCTAACAGAAGAATTTGCAAATGAAATTCGTGATATTGTTATTGAGGGGGTTGATCTTGAAGTTGCATACAACAAAGATCTTTTCCCGCGTGGAATTTTGGGTCTAAACGCAGATTATGTAAATCAGTATGTTCAATACGTAGCTGATAGGCGTTTAGAAGAGCTAGGACTTCCAAAACATTACAATGTAACAAATCCAGCAAAGTGGATGAGTACTGCTACAGATGTATTTGAGCTAGTAAACTTTTTTGAAGCACAAAATACAAGTTATGAAGTAGACGGTAGAGCGCACAGTAATGCAAAAAGTCCAGAAGCAAAATCCACGACCCCAACTTCTGCAGAATAATTAAATTAAAAATGAAAAAAATAAAAGTTGCGATAAACGGTGCGGGGCGAATAGGGCGAGCATTTATAAAAGTAGCTCATGGCAGAAAAGATCTAGAGGTGATCGCGATAAATGATCTTGGAAATATAGATAATATTGCGTATTTGCTCAAATACGACACTGCGTATGGTGTGACTCCTTTTGACGTAGCTGTAGGTACTGACAAAAAATCTATAGTTATAGATGGAAAGACGGTGCAATATTTTAGCGAAAAAGAGCCGGCGGCTTTGCCTTGGGGAGAGCTCGGTGTAGATGTGGTGGTAGAGTCCACAGGATTTTTTACATCTTTTGAAAGTGCAAAGGTGCACATCACTGCGGGCGCAAAGCGCGTCGTAATTACCGCTCCAGCAAAAGACGAAGCTCCTGCAGATGGCGCAACTATTTTAATGGGTATAAATGAAGAAAAATTTGCAAACTGTGTTGTCACATCAAACGCTTCTTGCACTACAAATTCTGCTAGTCCGCTCATCGCAATACTTCACGAAGCTATCGGCATAGAAAAAGCGATGCTCAATACGGTGCATGCTTATACAGCGAGCCAGTCTATAGTAGACGGTCCAAGTAAAAAAGATTTTCGTGAGGGTAGAGCGGCGGCACAAAACATAGTGCCATCATCTACTGGTGCGGCCATCGCCGTAACAAAAGCTTTTCCAGAGCTTGTTGGAAAGTTTGACGGTATCTCTATGCGCGTGCCTGTTGTTGTGGGTTCTATTGCCGACATTACTTTTATCGCAAAGCGCGACACTACAAAAGAAGAGGTAAATGAAATTTTGAAAAAAGCCGCAGGCGAAGCGCGTTGGGCAAATATTTTTTCCGCAACAGAAGAACAGCTCGTTTCATCTGATATAAAAGGAAGTCGGTTTGCATCTATCGCAGATCTTTCTTTTACACGCGTTGTTGGAGGCAATCTCGTAAAGGTGCTCGCTTGGTACGACAACGAAATGGGGTATACTCACACGCTCGTAGATCACGTGGTCAA
>CAYTVX010000027.1:0-7419 GCA_964441885.1 uncultured Candidatus Saccharibacteria bacterium | reverse complement strand
CATTGTCTAGTGTTTTGTTTAAAAAATAATTCATGAGAAGTATTTTATTATCCACTAAGCGCACCGTGGAGACGGGCACTACGTTTATGCCGTGCTTTCCAGTGGTCGCCAGAGCCTTGCTTGTGGCAAACAGTATCGCATTTGTTATTTCTGATGTTAGTTCCATATTTTTTATAATTTAATTATAAATTAATCTATGCTTCACAGCTCACGCAAAGCTTTTTTCTGTTTAGGGTTTGTGCGGCATTCATGCTGTGTTGATAGTATAGAGTTTTGACTCCTTGTTTCCATGCCTCAATATAAAGAGCGTTTACGTCTTTTGTGGGAGTTTTTGGATTAATCATTAAATTTATTGATTGCCCCTGATCTATGTACAGCTGTCGCACAGCAGCTTGTTCAATGATTGCGTATTGATCTATCTCTGCAAAAGTTTTAAACACATCCTTCTCTTCTTTTGTTAGAAAGGGTAGGTGACTGACCGAGCCGTCGCTGTCACGAATGCTATACCAAGTCTCTTTATCATTTTTCCCTTTTTTTTCTAGAAGTGCTTCTAGAAAACTATTTTTTATTGTGACTTTCATTTTATCAATATCTTTTACATAGCAGTTTGACCATACCGGCTCAATACTTTGGGATACTTGCCCCAATATGAAAGCAGAAGATGTGGTGGGAGCTATGGCACAAAGCGTGGTGTTGCGTCTGCCATAGCCAGTGAGTATGGACGGCTCACCAAATATTTTTGCGAGTTTTTTTGATGCTGTTAGGGTTTGTTTTTGTAGTGTTTTAAATATTTCTACATTGAGCTTATTGGCGCCCATGCTTTCAAATGGAATCATTTTGCTTTGTAAAAGAGAATGCCAGCCCAGGACGCCTATGCCAAGCGCACGATTTGCCACTGCAAAATTGTAAGCACGCTCCATAAATAGAAAAGCGTTTCGACTTTCTTTTTCTGATGAATCACGAAGCTGTTCGAGTTTGTTGATAAAATCTGTCATAACTGCGTCTAGAAAATAGACAAGGGTTTCTACTGCGTCTGTGTTTTTCCAAGATTCGTAATGCAAAAGGTTCATTGATGATAAGTCGCAGACAAATGACCATTCTGATGATGATGGCAATAAAACCTCACTGCATAAATTGCTAGCGTGTATTTTTAATTTTTTATCTTTATACACATCAGCTGTATTTTTGTTAACTGTATCTGTAAAAAAAATGTACGGGTATCCCATTTGTGAGCGACGCTGTAATACCTTTGCCCACAAAGACCTCTTTTGGCTATCTCCGGCAATCATTTCTTTCATCCACTCGTCTGTAACAGTGACGGCGTGAGTGAGCTCTTGTATTGGATTGCCCTCTGTTCCTATATCTAAAAACTCGTCTGCGTCCGGATGCTCTATGGGTAAATACGGAGAAAAATGTCCACGACGTGTGGAGCCCTGACTGACTACATTAACCATGCTTTCAAATAGACGCATAAAATGGACTGACCCAGACGATACGCCGTTGTCGGTAATTTTTGATCCTCGTGGACGTAATGCACCAAAATATCCAGATGTGCCACCACCAAACTTACTCATCATTCCTACTTCTGAGTGAGTAAAAAGGATTTGTCCCATGTCGTCACCAACATACGAACCAAAGCAACTGATAGGTAAACCCTTTCGCAATCCAAAGTTGGCCCAGATTGGGGTGGAGATAGAGTAGTATCCTTTTGACACATAGTCATAAAATTTATTGCCGAATCCTTTTATGGCGAGTATTTCTTCGGCTCTATTCGCAATGAAACGCAATCTTTCTTCTGCTGTTTGCCCGTCTTTTAAATATCCTTTTGCAAGAAACTTTCTACTGTTTTCATTTAGCCATTTTATATTTGTGGTTGTATTCATGTTTTTTTAAAATAAATCGTCCCCAGTAATACTCTGACTTCTTTTGTTGTAGTTGATCGATCGTTTTACAAAAAAGTCTCCATGTTTTGTTCCTATGACTTCATCGTCAAACCATTCTGTTTCTGCAAGTAGCTTTTCGTCGATAGGAAATACACGTGATAGACCAATAGAGTTGAGAGAGTTGTTGAATCGGTTTTTGATAAACTCTTTGACTGTTTTTGCTGGGATGCAAGACACCTCTCCTTTTTCAAAAATCCAATCTACTATTTTACTCTCAGCTTGGTATGCTTCTTTGCATGATTCGATGATGGATTTGTTGTACGCATCGTCAAACCATTCTGGATGTTCTGATTTGATGAGATTTATGAGATCTATGCCAAAAAGTCCATGGATTTGCTCTTCTTTTGATGTTGCCTCTATGACATTTGATATACCTTTAAATAGATTTTTGTGTTTATTAAACGACATTATGATCAAAAATTGCGAAAAAAGGGACACATGTTCTATAAAAAGAGAAAACAATAAAATCGCTTGGGTGTATTCTCTCGGATCGTCACTGCGTGCATTTTTTATTGATCTCTCTAAATAAGTAATGCGTTCCGTGATGACTGGAATATCTTTTATTTTTTGAAACTCACTATTTAGACCAAGAATTTCAAGTAAGTGCGCATATGCATCTTGATGTCGCACTTCACTTTCTGCAAAAGTAAAACCAACAGAACCTATTTCCGGCTTTGGCATTTTTTTGTACACATCTCCCCAAAATGTTTTTACTGATACTTCGATTTGAGCGATGGCAAGCATTGCGTGTTTGATAGCGTTTCTTTCTGGCTCGGTCGTGTGTACTTTAAAATCTTGAATATCGCTAGTGAAATTGAATTCGGTATGAATCCAGTATGAGTGACGAATGGCGTCAACGTATTCTAGTAACTCTGGATATTCATGTGGCTTTAAATTTATTCTTTTTTTAAAAATATCCCGCTTTCGCATCTGTGCTCTGTGTTCGCGATATAAGATATATGCTTTCGCTACGTCGTGATAGTCGTTTTCCATCAGAGCCAGCTCCACAAAGTCTTGTACACGCTCTACAGTGACCACAAAAGAGGGGATTGTTTTGCGTGACTCTGATATTTTTTTTACTACAGCTTTTGTGATTTTTTCTGGCACACCCTTTTTAAATCCATCAACAGCATTCATTGCTTTTTCTACAGCTAGTGCAATCTTTGATGTATCAAACATGACGATCGTGCCGTCTCTTTTCGTTATTGTGTTTCTTGTTGTGGATTTTGTAGCTGGCATAAATAAAAGATATGTTATATTGATAATGGTCTATGAATTATAATATAGATATACATCTATGAATGATAAAAAGTTGGGGAAAAGAGATACGAACACGAAAAATAAAAAGGAGCAAGAGCAAACACGCCCAAGACCAGTCTGGGTGCCACATACTGTGTCTGGAGAAGAGGAGCTTTGTCCAGATTGTTTTAAGGTTGTGGGTGAAAAAAGCAGGTACGGCTTGGTGTGTATGCTTGGTAAGGCAAAAGAAGGTATGACTGTGGGGGAGCTGACAAAGCAGACAAAACTGCGCCAGCCCACAATCACACACCATTTACAGGTATTGCTTTCAGTAAATGCTGTAGAGAGTAATCCTCGCGGACGAGAGCGTGTTTATAGATTAAACAGAGACGCGCATTGTTTTGAAGAGTGTAAGATTCCTTATTAAATAATTAGAAAAAGTATGTTTACATATCTTATTTTTGAAATTTTGTCAGCGGTGGTGGGGGTGACTGCGCTTATTGTGCTTGCTATTCATCTCATCAAAAAGCCAGAGATTCATAGTCTTTTAAAAAAACCAGGTATCTATATCCCAATTTTACTTTTCGTCTTTGCCTTTTTCTCTGGAATGATTTCAAACAAAACATACGCGCCTGATTTTGCTATGCCTGCTTTTATGCATTCTCATGCTCCTGGAGGTATTCCACCAGCCATTCCTTTTTCAAAAATATTTGATTTCTTTTTACATGAAAAAGATTTTGTAAAAGTTGCCGATATTTCTGCAGACCCCTCAGCTGTACCAAGCGAGCCACAAAAGCCAGATGCTGATGGTGTCGTACGCATCAGTATGCGTGCACAAGAAGTGATATCGGAAGTTGTTCCAGGTATTTTCTTTAACTACTGGACATATGACAGACAGGTGCCTGGACCGATGCTTCGTATCAGAGAGGGTGACACGGTGGAGCTCACCCTTACAAATGACCCGTCAAGCTTGCACGATCACAACATTGACCTGCACGCAGTCACTGGTCCTGGAGGTGGAGCTGTCCTCACACACGTAGCTCCTGGGGAGACAAAGACTTTTAAATTTAAGGCGCTCAATCCTGGTTTGTATATCTATCATTGTGCAATGCCAAACGTAAGCACACACAACTCTCACGGACAGTACGGGCTCATTATGGTAGATCCAAAAGATCCAGCGCAAGCGCTTTCAAAAGTGGATAAAGAATTTTACATCGCTCAAGGAGAATTTTATACAGAAGGACAGCTGGGCAAAAAAGGACTCGTGCCTTTTGATGGAGATGCAATGCTTGCTGGCAATCCAAATTATGTAGTTTTCAATGGAAAAATAGAAGGCGCACCAAGAATGCATGCAAAGGTGGGTGATAAAATAAGGATGTATGTGGGAAATGGCGGAGTAAATCTGATTTCTTCTTTCCACGTCATTGGTGAAATCTTTGACAAAGTATATCCTGAGGCGGCGATAGGTGAAGGCTCTGCGATTTTCAAAAACGTACAGACCACAGCGGTGCTTCCGGGCGGAGCGTCTATTGTGGAGTTTACTGTGGATGTGCCAGGAAAATACTTACTTGTGGATCACGCTCTCGCTCGCATGAACAAAGGCGCTTGGGCTGTGCTTGAGGTGGACGGTGCAGAAAATCCAGACATTTTTAGTCAGGTGGAGGACGATAATACAATGCCGATGGATGAGGCCATGGACATGCATTAGGTGTATACTTAGACCCTATGAATACATTAGCTCAATCAGAAATCTTTTTCTTTATATCGTCGCTAGGATTTATGGTGCTGTGGATTTTGGTCGCAATATTTTTGTATTACCTGATTCGAAGTACCAAGGCCTTGTCTAGTATTATGGAAAAAATAGAAAAAGACGTAGAGGAAATAGGGGACACAACAAAAGAGATGATAGAAGATGTGCAAGACAGTGCGGTGTTTAGATTTCTATTTGGGAAAAAGAAAAAAACAGCACGCAAAAATATTAAGTAACGTAATTTAATTAAAATATATATGGCAAAAAATAAAAAAGTAATGTCTGTGGGCACAAAGGTAGCGATAGGGGCAGGGGTGGCAGCAGCTGGTGCGGTGGGGTATGCATTTTTGGGTCCAAAAGGAAAAAGTAACAGAAAGAAAGCCAAAGCTCTTATTTCAAAAGCAGAAAAGACTATAAAAACAAAGGCTTTGCCAAAAATGCGAAAGGCAGAAAAAGCTATTGAGAAAATTGTTAAGAAGTATACAAAGAAAGCCTAAAGATCTGGTGTAGGTTTTTTGGGGTGTTATGATCTACTTCATTCATTAAAAACAAAACTCCTTGCTATACTTGAATAGTGAAAACGTTCATGAAATGGTTGAAAATAGCGCTCTATTTTTTCCTTACGATGGTGGCCCTTATCGTCCTTGTATTTACCGTTGTACATTTTTCTACAAAACCATCAAACGATAGAGTTTGGAATGATGATCAGTCAATCCTTCCGCACGCTGAAATCAGTGGCAACCTTGTGTCTATTCACAATATTAGAAATTTTTCATATGCATCTACAACAAGCTACACCGCAGACTATTATGACGAAACATTTGATTTAGATAAAATTAAGAAAGTTTGGTATGTGGTGGAGCCTTTTTCTGGAATACCCGGCTCGGCGCATACGTTTCTGAGCTTTGAATTTGAAGGTGACAAATTTGTTTCAATCTCTGTTGAAATACGTAAAGAAAAAGGGGAGGCGTACGATCCCATTAAAGGGCTTTTCAATAAATATGAATTAATGTATGTGATTGCAAGTGAGCAGGATGTGATCAAGCTACGATCCAATTATCGAATGGATCTTGTGTATTTGTATCCTGCAAAAACCACCAAACAAAAAGCTCGGGCATTATTTTTAGATATGATACATCGAGCGAACGCTATTAAAGCCAGCCCCGAATTTTATAATACAATCACCAACACCTGCACGACCAACATAGTAGCTCATATCAACAAAATCACTCCCAAAAAAATTCCTTTCTTTAGTTTACGCATACTTCTTCCTGCAAACTCTGACAGGCTTGCACACGAACTCGGTCTCATCGATACGGATCTATCGTTTGAAGACGCTCGTATTCGTTATTATATAAATGATAGGGCAATGAAATACACCAATAGCTCTGACTTTTCAGTAAAGATAAGGCAGGAGGAATAAATCCTAGTGTTTGGCGGGCCTTCGTAGAGGGTGTTGGAATGTATTATATAGAATTTACTGGTTCCCAAATTGCGAAATAGTGAGTCATCGTCTCATACTCAAAACACTTTTTGTTTGCCGAAACTGATAAAGATTTGAGTTGCATCCGTAACCTCTTGTTTACTAGAGACCGTGCGAGACATTCAAATATGGTGAACCACTTGAGCCAATCATTTTTTCGAAATGGGTTAAGGGCATAAATTTCTTTTCCCCACATTGTCATTGTTTTTATGTACATTTTTCTTCCATCGATGGTTTCTCCACGTTTGTAGAGACCTTTGGCTCCTTCGTCATATTGACTAAGGGTGCCAAGCCAGCTTCCCGGATAAAACCATGTCAAAAGATAACTATAATAGAGCGGATCGCTTGGCTTTGTCGCGTTAAACACTTTCTCTGGATCAGGTATTTTATTTTCCGGAAACATCATTGATTGCAAATAAACTCTTGCCCCTTCTTTTGTATATTCTTTTGCAAACTGAAAAAATTGACGGTAAATTTCTGCTTGATGACCATTGTCATCTGGAGTACAAAAATGCTCTGTAGGTCCCATAAAAATCATTGCATCAAATTTTTCTTTAGGATGAAAATTCTGATAGAGAGTCTCATACACTTCGAGCCCCGCTGCGCGACAAATCTCAACTTGTTCATGGCTAGGTGTGATACCCACGTAGTGCAAACCAATGCTTTTCAAATATTTACCTAGCCGGCCACACCCACATCCAATTTCAAGAACACTCATTCCTGGCTTTAAGCCAAGACCGTTTATTAGAAAATCAAACTTTCTTTTTTGAGCATCTGCTAAAGTGTCTGTTTCTTCTTTCCAAATGCAGTTGGTAAGGTCTACGTAGCTTGGCATATACCGCATCACTTTCCCTAGATAGTCATACGTATCTCCCATATCTTTTTTAGTTGCGCCAATATGCATTACAGCAGCTTTTGTCATAATATTTTTAATTAATTTTTTTTAATCTGCGGAGGAGGTGAGATTCGAACTCACGGGACCCTTACGAGCCCTCTAGTTTTCA
>CAYTVX010000026.1:0-7709 GCA_964441885.1 uncultured Candidatus Saccharibacteria bacterium | reverse complement strand
ACGATTGCTTTTGGTATCGCCTCCACTTTCGGAATATTTTTTATGACATCTTGTATCGCAGCAAAAATCCCGGCGACCGTAATACTTTTTTCAGGAGAAAAAACCGGCGCCACATTTTTGCGCGGAATTTTTGTAAAAAGCACTTGCCGACCAAAACGCTCGCGCACATGCGCGCTGAGTTCTTTGATGCGCTTGTATTCTTTTAGGCGAGCTTCCAGATCTTCTATGCTGACCTGCTCCTCCTCGGTCAGGTCGAGTGTAGGCAAAAGAGATTTTGATTTGATGAGGAGTAGTGTCGAGGCGATGAGTATAAAATGCGCGCGTACGCCAAGCGAAATGTTTTGATTGCCTTCGGGCGAGTTGATGTATGCAATATAGTCGTCGGTAACTTTTGAAAGCGAGATGTCGTTTATAAAAAGCTTGCGCTTTTCGATGAGCGACAGAAGCAAATCAAGCGGGCCTTCAAATACAGGGGTTTTTACGGTGAGCATACGGCTAATGATAACTGATTTTTGTTGTGGTTCAAAATCACAAAATTCTTCACATTTTTACCCCTTAAACAGATTTTTCCAAGAATCCTTTTAAAATATCCTCAACAGACTTAGAAAAATTCTCACCTACACGGATAATTACAAGTGGCAAAAGTGCTTCTCTAAAAATTGCTTCTTTTTCTCGATCTTTTTCTTGTTGAACCGGATGATCATGATAACCACCATTTAATTCAATTACAAAAAGTGGTTTAAAATCTGAATCACAAATCACGAAATCAGCATGTCTTGGTAAAACCTTGCCCCTTCTTTTATAAAAACCGGGTCCATGCGCAACATGGACAAGATCCGCCATTCTCATGTTTGGAAAAACATAATAATTCTGTGGTAATTGTTTTTTTAATTCAAAAAATAAAGCAGATTCAGAATCATTCATTATTCTAAATTTCTTTTTATAACCCACAATACTCCTCTCTTTTATAATAGGAGTATGATGTTCAATAAACTTAGTTTTTCTAAAAAGAAAAACTCCTACAAGAAACAAAATCATCAAAAAAATAATTCCGAACATTTTTTATTATTTAAATTATTAGTATCTTCATCTCAAAAGCCCGATTTATAATCCGCTCACCTATCTCTCTCCAATCAAAATATTTTTTGTAATCGTCTTTAGTGCATTCTATCACTTCAGTCACCTTTCCCGCAGGGTCAGCGACAAAATCACCGTAGGGCTCCACCCGCGCAAAATATCTAAGTTGATAAGAGGGCTCTTCTATTCCCCTTGTGTCCGTCACTTTTTGATAGCCGATCAGCTTGTAGTCGAGCAACTTCATATTTGATTCCTCTTTTATTTCTCTCACGATAGTATCGTTTGGGTTTTCGCCTTCTTCTACACTTCCGCCAATCAAAGTATACGACCCTGGTTTTTCAATATTATTCACAACCAAAAATTTATCTCCATGAAAAGCCACGGCATAGCACTGTTTTATGCTATTTTTCGGCAGATGGTCAAAACTATCTGAATCATAGTATTCAAATATGTATTTAACGCCAGAGTTTCCAGTGTATTCGTTTGTGAGGAGGGGTGGCATGGTAAAAAAGTTTATCTTTTCATGATTTAATCATCGTGTTTCTTTAATAAAAAAATAGACAGAGGTAAAAAAATAGCGATCAACTCAAACATTAAACCAATTTTTGCATTCTTAGTATCAATACTAGCAAGGTAACGACAATCTTTTTGTAGTAGAGGATCACATGAACCAATAGAGATAACCCCGGTCCCAACACCAATTGGAGTTGGGAGATTTGATGGGACAATTGAGCTATTCAAAAATAATATTCCAACTACACTAGATACAAAACTCAAAAAAATTATTTGATTTTTAGCACGCTCTATCATTTTGCCGTTTCAAAAATCTTCTTAACTAAACTGGTTCTGGCATAAAAAGCCCTACTTGTAGAACCATGGCCAGCACCCTTTGTTCTTGCTTGTATCCACTTTCCATCTTTACCAGTTAATGATCCAAAACCGTTCTTAATAAGCTTCTCTCTTATAAAATCGTAGTCTGCTTTTATTTCTAGTATCAATTCATCAGTCTCAGCAAAATCTAAACTTGTCACTTTTATCAATTCAGCTTTTTCTGCATTCTGTCCGTGCCACATAACAGCACAAAATACTATGGTTTTTAATTTTGCCCAACAGTGGCTCTCAAAAAAAGAATGGGCTTTTAATTCCTCCGGATTTATCATTGTGATAGCCATTGTCTCCTTTGGAATCAGTATTTCTTTTTTATTATGGAAACTTACAGATTTTAGTTCATAAGTTAATCCATTAGGGGCTTTAGATATATTATTTTCTAGGCCAGCAAGACGCTCTAAAACTAATCCCTTCCAGCCCTTGTTTTGCTTACCGGTCTCATAAGTCGTAACCCCATGCTCTAAAGCAAGTTTCCTGAGATCTTGTCCAATATATTTTTTCAGATTTTCAATCGCAACCTGTCTAGTAATTATCTTCATTTTTTCAAATCATTAAACCTCTTCTTTGATAATTCCAAATACTCCTTTTCCATATCAATACCTATATACTTCCTACCGTGCAAGGCAGAAGCAATGCCAGTAGTAGCACTACCAGAAAAAGGATCGAGCACCACATCTCCTTTATTCGTACTAGAAAGAACAATGCGTTTTAGCAAATCTAAGGGCTTTTGTGTTGGATGTTTACCATATTTCTTTTCTTCTGGCCTGGGGGTACCCATAGACCACACAGAACGCATCTGTAGTCCTGGCTTTTTTAATTTGTCTTCTGGCCAATCGCCATCTTTCATCAGGCTGTAATTAAAAGTGTGCTTTGCTTTCTTTTCTTTGCGTGCCCAGATAATTGTCTCATGACTAGCTGTAAAAAAACGACAACTTAGATTTGGCGAAGCGTTTGGTTTGAACCAAGAGATGTCATTGAGGATATGATAATCGAGTGCCTGAAGCGCATGTCCACATTGATATATCGAGTGATACGTACCAGAAACCCAAAGGGTGCCGCCTGGCTTCAACACCCTTTTACAAGCCTCCATCCATCGATAGTGAAAGTTGTAATCATCCTGGAAACCCTTACTTTTGTCCCAATTTCCCTTGTTTACGCTTACCATTTTACCTGCATGCACTGTAAAGCCACCATTTGAAAGATTGTATGGCGGATCAGCAAAGATCATATCTACAGAATTTGCTGGTAGCTGAGCCAAAATATTCAAACAGTCCCCTTTATACAAGACAAAATTACCGCTTATGAAGTATGGTTTTTCCTTAACTATGGAAAGTATCTTTCGTTCGGCGACTACCATTACAAACAATTATAGCATCTTTTAAAAGAGAGACTCTACTTCCACTTTCCAGTTTTTATTGTATTAAGAAATAAATTGTATATTAATTTTGATATTTGATCCCCTCTCTTTTTAATAGAAGAATCTGGATCATTAAGGAAATCATAATCTTTTACTATTTTTTGATTCAAAGTAACTTGATGATTTTTATAGTGTGGAATTTTTTCTTTAAGGTGTTGATTAAAAATACTCTTACTAGAGTTTTCGGTTTTTTCTACTACGGTCAGATTACCAATTGAGTGAATTTTTTTGTACGCTTCGTCTTTGCTTGATTTAAATTTTTTAAAAACACTATCGGTTCCATCTTGCGGTATTATGTGTTCAATAGTTGGTTCAGCAAATTTGTTTATCCCACCCTCTTTGTAAATTATCTTTTCTAAAACAAACTGAATGTCACCACTTTTCCCCTCGACATATTTTACTCGATCATTAAAGTTTTCAATAAATTGTTGTTCCTGCCCAACACACAAGCCAAACAAACCATTAAAAAGTTCTTGTCTGGATATTCTTCCTTCACAGAAATTTGCAAAAAACTTTTTTTCTGGAACACTAGGACTTCCTGGAACATATTTATATAAAAATTGAAAGGCTGTAAGTTTATTAAGATCTTTAATAAATTGACTAGTATCATTTTTATAAATATAAAGAAGAACTGAATAAACCTGATCTACCCCAAGGAAACTTAAAAAAGATAATGTTTCTTTTATTTCGCTCAGTTCGTATCTTCTGGTTGTTAACTTGTCTAGACTTTCAGTGCGGGCATCTCTGATTGATAAATAGACGTTTGCCAAGTCAAAAAGGGATTTTGCATAACTCAACTCTTCATCTTTGTACTCTTTTAAAAATGCATCGAATAATCCAGCGTGACTAATGTAGCCAACAGTACTAATCCAATGATGCCTTATGTATGTTTTAAGATAAGAGCTGTCTTCAGAGAATGTTTCAAACATTTTTTTCCAACCTGATTCAATGTATTTATAATCTTTTTCAGAGTTATGAAGTGCTTCAAATAAAGCATTTTTAAGCAAATCTGTTGTTGCTAGGCTAATTCCTGTTGCATTAATGCTTTCGAACAGATTAAAAGCTGATGTTCTATCAGAACACTTAATAAAAATTAATTGTATTTTTTTTATTTTATCAACAAGACTTCTTATTTCATTAATCCTACACTTTGGAGAATATTTCTTTATATTATCATTAACATTTTTAATATTTTTTATAAATTTTTTCTGATTATTGGTTGGTTGGGATGGCATTTCATTTTTAAAAACCAAAGCTTCGTACATTTTTCTTGAGTTTTCGTCAAAAAATGATAAGCGAATTTGCTTGTTATCTCTGCCGTATTTTACTAATAAATTATCTAAATCTTCTGCGATTAGTTTGTATTCTTCAGATGTTTTATTCTGTATGTAATCTCTTATGCCAACAAGAAAAAGTGACAGAGTCGTTAATCTTTGTTGTCCGTCTATTATTTGATCCCTACTAATGGTTCCTCCATCTACTATGGCAACAATGCTGCCAATATAATAACCCGGTTCATTATCCAAAATATCATCCCAAAATTTTTCTATCTCTTTTTTGTCCCAAGTGTATGGTCTTTGTAAAGATGGTATAAAATATGCATCTGATGCTGTTTTGTGAAATTCACCAAACGTTGTATCTAGAGCTTTAATTTTTGTTTCCATATTTTTTTAATAATAAAAATAAGATTCTACTTCTCCCCCACCACCTTCAATCCCAACTCCTTCAACTGCGCCGCAGAAACCTCTGCCGGAGATTGCATCATTGGGTCGCGGCCTTCGCCGGTTTTGGCGAAAGCAATAATCTCACGAATATTTGGCTCATTCTGCAATAACATAATCAATCTGTCAAAACCAAAGGCTAGCCCTCCGTGCGGTGGCG
Source organism: uncultured Candidatus Saccharibacteria bacterium (assembly GCA_964441885.1). Classification (GTDB taxonomy): domain Bacteria; phylum Patescibacteriota; class Minisyncoccia; order Phycocordibacterales; family CALRHW01; genus SICJ01. The sequence goes on along the minus strand of CAYTVX010000026.1, from coordinate 2,446 downwards.
TACCTGAAGCAAATGCCTCAAGCATGTGGCCAAAGTTTTTCTCAATCCTCTCTGGCTCATAGCCCATGATTTCAAACACAGCGCGAAGCATTGCAGGAGTGTGATTGCGTATTCCTCCGCCACCTATTTCATATCCATTGAGCACCATGTCGTATTGCGCCGCCACTATGCCCTCAATATTTTTCTTTGCGAGCAAGTCTGGCACAAACTCTGGCTTTGGCGCGGAAAAAGGATTGTGCGTAAATGTCCAGCCGCCCTCATCTGTCTTTTCAAAAAATGGAAAATCAACGATCCAGCAAAAAGCGAGCTCGTTTGGATTGTTTTTGTCAGCACGCAAGTCCGGCTTGTCATTGCCATATTTTTCCATCGCCTCTTTGTATGAAAGGCGTGGAAACGGCGTCTGCAAAATCTTTTTTTCTGGATACAGTGCGTGGACGAGGCCAATGATCATTTTTTCATTCATAACCATCACGTCTTCTTGCACAGCAAAACTCATCTCTATGTCTATCTGTGTAAACTCAGGCTGTCTGTCGCCTCGTGTGTCTTCGTCGCGGAAACATCGCGCAATCTGAAAATATTTTTCAAAGCCGGCGGACATGAGGAGCTGTTTGTATTGCTGAGGTGATTGTGGAAGCGCGTAAAATTTACCTTGATCGAGGCGAGATGGCACGATGTAGTCGCGAGAGCCCTCGGGTGTGGACTTGGTCAGATACGGCGTCTCGATTTCGGTAAATCCATTGTCAGTGTAAAACTCTCGGACAAACTGAATAGCGCGAGATCTGTTGCGAATATTTGCCTGCATTCTCGGGCGCCGGAGGTCGAGGTAGCGATATTTGAGACGTGTTTCTTCGTTGATGTCCCGGCCGTCAGAGCCCACGTCAAAAGGAGGAGTTTGGGCTTCGTTGAGGACTGTGATGCCGAGGATTTCTATCTCAAGCGTGCCGTTTAGCTCTTCGGCTTTGACCATTTTTTCTGGGCGTGGATTTACTTTTCCTGTGACTTCTATGACCCATTCTGTGCGCACTGTACCAGCGAGTGCATGCGCCTCGGTGTGATTTGGCAGTGCAACCATTTGCACTTTTCCGCTCGCATCGCGCAGGTCGATAAAAATGAGCTTGCCGTGATCACGACGAATATCCACCCAGCCTTTTATGAGGACTTCTTTGTCAATCGAATCTTTTAAATCTTTTATGTATGTTCGTTCCATGGGCTTAAGAATAGCTTGTTTGTTAATGTTTTTCAATGTGCAAAAACGGCCGGATCGTCTATTTGACAAGGCGCTGCATTTCTATTACAGTAAGCCAAAACTACCGTTGGCTCCCAAGCCACTTCTCGCTCATTCACGTCGAACGAACAGCTTCTGAAAGGAGCATTATGATCACCATTCACGTTTACGGCATACCGGACGCCTACCCAAAGGACCGGCTGAAGGAACTATGCGAGGGACTTGAGGCCGCCGCAGAACCACACGATCCGCCATCAAACAGCAAGAAAGTCGTGGCTTTCTTTCCTACCGATCTATACCAAGGTGACATCGGCAGGAATCTTTTCATCAGCATCAACTCTGCGGGAACTGGTCACTGCATTCCCGAGATCGGAAGCATTCTCACGAGAGTGACACGCCTACACTTCAAGACCGCATGGATCGGCTGGAGTCTTCGCTCGTGTCGTATGGACAATTTTCTTTCCTGTGCTGGCCACAACATGATCGAGACGTGGGGCTTCCTCGACAAGGTCGAGGTGGAAACTGACCCCAAGTTGGAGAAGTGTCCCACCTGTGGATCAGGCACCCGAAAGGAGAATGGGGGTTTATCAGGACCCTTCCGGCTCTGCCCCAACTGCGGGGACGAGAGGTGCTGCTGCATCAACTAGTAGCTGCCCCCCCCTCCGAACATCGTTCGTTCGACCACTTAGATCACCGCGACGTTTACACGTCGCGGTGGTTTCTTTTTATGTTATGTTGTTCTATTGATTACTGATTAAACGCCAACCCAACTTTCGCTCGGATTTCTTCCATCTTTTTCTCCGCTCTCATGTGAGCTTTTTTGCCACCTTCTTTTAGGAGATCGATAACGTACTCTGTGTCAGATGCTATTTGTTCGCGCTTTGCACGTAGTGGCGCAATAAACGCAGAAATATTTTTTGCCAAAATGTCTTTTGATTCTTTGTACCCGAGTCCCCCTTTTTCATATCGTGCGCGGATGTCAGCAAGCTCTTCGGCGGTCGCAAAAAGTTTGTGAAGCGCGAAAACCTTACAATCGTCAGGATTCTTCGGCTCGTCTACACCTTTTGAGTCTGTCGGAATTTTCATCACTGCTTTTATGATCTCGTCATCGCTAGCAAAAAGGCCGATAGTGTTGCCATAGCTTTTGCTCATCTTTTGTCCGTCGGTGCCAGGCACAGTCATCACATCTTTCATTATCAGCCCCTCCGGCATTGCAAAAGT
>CAYTVX010000025.1:0-8125 GCA_964441885.1 uncultured Candidatus Saccharibacteria bacterium | reverse complement strand
GTAATGGCGGTGGAGGCGGAGGTCGTCACAGTAGCGGTTCTTCTGCTCAAAGCACAACAACTGTAGGAGAAGTTCTCGGAGCTTCAACATGTTCTAATCCTAGCGAGTGGACTATCAAGGAGTATTTAAAATATGGTGCGAATAATAATCCAGAAGAAGTAAAGAAACTTCAGATGTTTTTGAATACTTATCAGGGTTCTAAATTGTCTATAACTGGTGTTTATGAATCAGAGACACTTAAAGCAGTAAAAGATTTTCAATTACTGCACAGTATGTTTATTTTAAAGCCATGGGCAGATGCAGGTCTTTTGAATAATGAAAAAGATGCAACTGGCTATGTGTACAAGACAACAAAGAGATGGATTAATATGATAGCGTGTCCTTCAGCGGGCATTCCAATGCCTCAGCTATTCTAATAATAAGTATAAGTTTTCGGTTGTTTCAATGTTAAAGTATGGATATGAGAAAAACTATAAAAAAGTATTTCATTCCACAGGAAGACAACAATCATGAGCCTCATTTTTTGAGGGAGAGAGTTCTAAAGGTTTTGGTATTGACGGCCGTTCTTGTTGAGTTGGTGCTTTTTTCTCATATCTTATTTTTTTCTCACAATAACTATCTTGCCTCTGTATTACCTGGAGTACTTGATTCTTTTACAAACAAAGATAGAGCAGAAAATAATTTGAGCTCACTTGTGCCAAACCCAATTTTAGAGCAAGCTGCACAGCTTAAGGCCAACGACATGGCTCTAAAGGGGTATTTTGCGCATACTAGTCCAGAGGGTCATGAGCCATGGTATTGGCTTAAACAAGCTGGATATAAATATTCACATGCGGGGGAAAATCTTGCAGTAAATTTTGTGGATTCAAAAGATGTGAATGTGGCATGGATGAACTCTCCACTTCACCGAGCAAATATTGTAAATCGAAATTATTCAGAGGTTGGTACGGCTGTTGCTCAGGGTGTGTACAAAGGTAAAAGTACGGTGTTTATCGTGCAGTTTTTTGGTACGCCACAAGATATTCCTGCGCAGGCAAGTGTGGTCGCTGTAGCAAAACCGGTGGCAAAACCGGCCTCATCCTCATCCTCAGCTTCAACTCCGGCTCCAGCCTTGATCAAAACTCCAACACCAGCACCGCCAACTATAGCAAAGGTGAGTGCTCCTACTGTTCTTGGGGCTGAGGTGCAAGCGGAGGTTGTACAGAATATTTTTCTTAAGCCACTTAAAAAAATAGTTACTTCACCAAAAGAGATTGCTGACTACATATTTTTGGCTTTGGTAATATTTATCATGTTCGCACTTTCACTCGCAGTCTTTATTAAAATAAAGATTCAACGTCCTCCTATGATAGCAGGAGCAATAGCAGTTATTTTGGTACTAGCTGGGTTTATCTATTTTAACACTTCTATTATTAGCAGTGGGGTAGAGTTGCCGAGTGATGGTGTTGCTACAACTATTTTAGCTTTTTAGAATCGGGATTATTTTTTCCCAGCGTGTAGGTATAGGTAGATATCTTCAAGTGCTTTTACGGCGTCGCCCGCAGCGATGTTGTTTTGATGGTAGAGTCCGTCTGTACAGTCTCCCGCAGCCCATATGCCAGTAGTATCTGTGCGTTGTGTAAGTGGATCAACGTGAACTTGGTTGTATTTGTTTAGCGTCAGTATATTTTTTGCAAAATCTGTAGAGGGGATTAAGCCTATTTCAACAAATATTCCATCTATCGGTAGCTCTATTTTTTCTTTTGTTTTGGAATTTTCGTAAACAATTGCATTTACAAATTTATTACCTTTTACTTCTACGGGCACAGCGCCCATGACAACTTTCATGTTTGGGTGAGAGACGACTTTTTCTACAGTGACTGGGTCCGCTTTAAAATTTTCACTTCTGTTTAAAAGAGTAACGCTTTTAGCATACGCTAAAAGCTGGGCTGCTGTTTCAAAGCTGGCGTTTCCTCCACCCACCACCACTACATCTTTTCCAGTAAAAAGTGGTCCGTCGCAAGATGCGCAATAGGTGAGACCTTTGTTATCAAAAACATTTGCTCCTGGCACATCGAGCTTTCTTCGGTGGCTACCTGTGCTTATGAGCACTGTCTTTGTATCGTAGGTATTTTTGTCTGTTGTCACCTTAAAACCGTCTGGAGTTTTTTCAATATTTTTTACCCACTCTCCTTCTTGTATTGAAACAACATCTCCTGCGTAAGCTTGTAGGTGTTTTTTTAAATTATCAGCAAGTTCTTGTCCAGAAAGAGACACAGTACCAATCCAGTTTTGTATATTTTCTGACACGACACTTTGGCTGTTGAAATCAGCAGTAATAAAGACTGTTTTAAGTCTTTTTCTAGATGCGTATACTCCAGCAGATACACCAGCTGGACCACCACCAATAATAACCAAATCGTACATTTTTATTTTTAAAGTCTACTTTAGTTTTGATCGTCTTAAAAATGCTGGTACACCCCAATCATCGTCTTCTTCTACCGCGACAACTTTTTTCTCTTCTTCCGCAACATTTTTTACTGGCGGTGGAGTAAAGCTTTTTCCTTTAGTGATTGGCGGGGTGGATTCTTCTTTTTCTGCAGATTGAAATAGGGAAGTTTTCTTGGCGAAATTTTCTGGAAAACCAGAGGCAATAACTGTAATTTTGATTTCGTTTTTCTTTAGTTTTTCATCACGCACTGTTCCAAAAATAATACGTGCATTTGGATCTGCTGACTCTGTAATGATTTTTGCAGCGTCTTGAATTTCAAACATTGTAAGGTCGTCTCCACCAGCAATAGAGAAAAGAACTCCTTTTGCACCATTCATTGAGATTTCCAAAAGAGGTGAGTTTATAGCCATTTTTGCCGCTTCCTCAGCACGTTTTTCACCAGTGGCTGTACCTATACCCATAAGAGCTGGTCCAGCGTTTTCCATTACAGCTTTGATGTCGGCGAAGTCTATGTTGATGATTCCGGGAGTCGTAATGAGATTGGATATGCCTTCTACTGCTTGTTTTAGTACATCATCACATATTGCAAAAGCATTTTTGGCTGTAGTGTTTTTGTCTATACTATTTAAAAGTCGGTCGTTTGGAATAACGATAATAGCATCCACAGATTTTTTGAGCTCTTCCAGTCCCTGTTCTGCTAAACGCATTCTCTGGAGTCCTTCAAAGAAGAATGGTTTTGTAGCTACACCCACAGTGAGTGCACCAAGCTCTTTTGCTATTTGTGCAATACGTGGAGCTGCTCCTGTATATGTGCCTCCTCCCATACCTCCTGCGATGAAGACCATGTCAGAACCCTTGAGTGCTTCTTGAATTTCTTCTTGAGTTTCTTCTACTGCACGTCGTCCAAGCTCGGGATTCATTCCGGTGCCAAGACCTCGTGTAAGATTTTTTCCAACGTGAATTTTCTTTTTCGCGAGAGTGTTGTGTAAATCTTGCGCGTCTGTATTTACAGCGATAAATTCTACGCCTTTTACTTTACTGTTTATCATGTGGTTGATCGCGTTCTTTCCAGAACCTCCCACACCAAGGACTTTGATTCTTGCAAAAGCTTCTACTTCAGGTTTGATTTGTGGCATAAAATTAATTGTGTTTTTACCATCATAACAGATAGATGGGAAAAGAAAACATATTGACACTAGTACTTTTCGCTGTTTGAGTTTGTGAAAAATACGGCTAGGATGGGGTCTTTTTTAAAGAAACGACTCATGGTAGAAATTGGTGCACAAAATTCATAATTGACTTCCAAAACTTTTTGAAAAGAGCTGAGAATGTGCTGATTCCTACAGAGCCCTCATCGCCAGCGTTAAGGCCAAAAACACACAGTCCAAATGCCACTGACCAAGAGGAATCTTTTATGTTTGATTTTCCATCAGCTCCCAAATAAATTGAAGCGATGCGTGATGGAAGGCGAAGCGCGTGTTTTGCCAACTCTTCAACACTAATACTTCCAAACACACCACCTCCGCCGGTAATTATAATTCCTGCTGGCAACAAGCCGTCGCGATTTATTTTTTTTAAATGTGCCTCGATGAGTTTAAAGATATCTTCTAATCGAGCCCCGATTATTTCTTCAAGTTTTTTGCGAGGATATGATGTACTGGTGACTGCTCCATGTTTTATGTGCTCAGCTTCTTCTAATGCAACTTTCAAGCCCAGAGCGATGTCGTTTGTGATGTCTGTAGAACCTATTGGAAAGACCTCTATGGATACAGGGAGGTTGTTTTCGTACACTACAATAGAGACGGTTTCGGCACCAATATTTGCGAGCACACAACCCGCTATTTTTTGTGTTTTACTAAGGGTTACAAGGCTAGCTGCAAGCGGGGAAGCCATTACATCTACTACCTCTACCCCCACCTCTTCTATGGCCTGAATCAGGTCATTTAAATGATGTTCTAAGCATGTAATGAAAAGGACTTTTACCTCTAGTTTTATACCCTTCATTCCTATGGGTCGGCCGAGGACTGGTTTACCGTCTAGTTTGTATTGAATAGGTACAGCGTGAATTATTTTTTTATTTAAAATAATTGATGAAGGAATTTCTTTTTCACAATTTTCCAATGCTTTTGAAACATCTAGATTTGTGATCTCGTTGTCTGCGCGAGATATCATGGCAGTACCTTGTGATACTAAGCTTGATAATCCTATTCCTCCTACAGACAAAAAAGCTCGGCGGATTTTTTGGCCAGATGTTTTTTCTGCTTGAGTGACTGCTTCATGAATACTTTTTACAACATCTGTGGAGTTGATGATGTAGCCGTGACGTAGTCCTCGTGATTCGGAGCAACCGGCGCCAATTATTTTCGGTTCATTTCCGTGAGCACCTTTTATTTGCTCAGCCACAGCCACCTTTACTTGGTAGGTTCCAATGTCTATTCCAACTGTGATATTGCGCGCCATATGCTCACATTGTAGCACAGCATCTATGGCAAACGAGCATTTTATATGTTGAAAACTCTACGTGTTTTTGTCTCAGCCTTTTCCATTGCGTTACCATGATCCAAACCTTTTAGATGATATAGTCCGTGTATAAAAAGAAAGGCTAGATAGTTATCGTATTTGCGACCAAACTCTTTTGCTTTTGCACGCGCCTTGTCTGGATTTATAAAAATCTCACCCTCATTTTCTGATAGAGAAAAACTCAAGATGTCTGTTGGTTTATTTATTTTTCTGTATTGAAAGTTTAACTTTTGAGATGTCGTTTTTCCAACAAAAACCAGACTCACAATATATTTTTTACCGAGCACAGAATCTTTCATTTGCGCAAAAGGCAAGCGGGGAAGCTTGCCTTTTGTTTTGTTGATTATTGAAAACGTATTTTCTGTACTCACTTTTTATCTTCGGCCAGCTACCTTTTCTACCATCTTTCCCATTTTTATGAGTTCTGCCATTTTTTCACGGCCCTGGATTGATTTTAGAGCACGCTTCTTTTTTGTGTATTTTGAAGGCTGTCGCTCTGTATATCGGATAGAACGCACTCGAGGAAGGATGCCAGAACCCTGGACACGACGAGTAAACCGCTTTATGAGGTTTACAGCGTTTTCGTTGGCGTTTCGCTCTACTTCTATATTGATTGCCATAGTGGAGAGGATAATAGCATGTTACTTCAACTTCTGCAAATAGTGGGAAAGGTCAGAGAGATTGATAGTGTCTTGCACCCTAGTATCCATATGTCGTATGACAACAGTGTCTTCTATAGCCTCTTTTTGGCCCATTATGATGAGATGAGAGAGCTTCAGATTTTCAGCGGTATTTAGCTGGTTTACAAACTTATCTTTTGTGAGTGAGTGGTATACAGGGATGCGTGCTTTTCTGAGCGTGTCTATAATAGTGAGGCTTTTTAATCTAGCCCGAAAACCAAGTTGGATAAAATAAAATTTTGGGCGTATTATTTTTTTGATAGTAATTTTGTATAGATTTTCTGGAACTTTTTTAAAACAAATGGTTGCGCTCATTATAGGAATGTCCTTTTTGAAGCCAATTTTTTTTGAAAAATAATTGTGACGACAACCACTAGCAAGCAAAATATTTTCTTGATCTTTTTTTGCGCTATTTCCACGAATTTCAAAAATAGTTTGTGAACAATAGGTTTTATCACCGATTAGATTTTCGTTTATTTTATATGGAATATTGAGTGCTTCTAAATACTCCAAAACTTCTTTAAAATGCTGAATACTTGGTTCGGACAAAAAACCCATTGGTTTTGGTGCGTGTTCGCGTATTTCTGCACACCTTTCGTCTGTGCATCTGAGTAGTTCTAGAGCATCTTTTTTAAACAGAGTTTTAAGATCGTCCGGTATGTTTGTTGTATTTTTTCGGATATATGCACCAATCTCTCTTTCAAATCTTGCGATAGAGTCTTTGTCGCCAGAGGTGTTTATTTCTATGTACATAGAATCAAATCCTTGTTCGGTGAGAATCGCATAAAGTGTTTTTATCACCAAAGCTTCAGCAACACTGTTTGCTGTACCTATAATATCTAGTCCACATTGATATGTATTTGATTTCTTTTTTTCTCCAAGTCTTGCAAGTGGTTTTTTGTAATATAGCATTAGTGGATGAGGCAGTGCCTGCATGTTGTGCTCTAAATATGTACGCAAAATTGCTATTTTTTCTTCTGGTTGTGGAAGGATATAGTCTTCGTCTTGTTTCCTTTTTAGATCTCCGTTTCTAAAAAGTGCAGCTTTAGAAATATCATCTTTTGTAATTTCCGGGGTTTTGATAGGGAGGAATCCAAAGAAAGAAGCTATATCAGCTATTTTGTCTAATTCTCTTAATGCATACGGTGCTGTTTTTGGCACCTTTACTTTTTTTTCTGGTATTTTTGCTCCTGGTATCATTTTAAAATATTTTATTTATTTTCATGTGCATCGCCTGGAAAAAAACTCATCTTGCTTAGTGGTAAAAGTCTTACAAATGGTCTGCCCATGAGAAGTTTTTTATCTACTGGACCCCACATTCTGGAGTCAGAGCTTCCACTGCGATTGTCTCCCATTACAAAATATTCGCTTTTACCCAGGGTGGTAGTAAGGTCGTCTTGCTTTTCATGATTTATAGCTACATATTTTTCTGTAAGAATAAAACCTTCAGGATTTTCTGCGTTTTTTATTTTCACTTCTTTACCGTGTATTTCTACTGTTTCTCCCGGTAGGCCGATGATTCTTTTTATGAAAAACTTTGATGGATCTTTTGGATATTTAAAAATTACCACAGACTCTCTTTGTGGATCTTCAAATCTGTAACTTATTTGGTCAACAATGAGATATTCTCCAGTTTCAAATGCTGGATCCATAGACGCACCGCTTACTACAAAGGGTTGAGCTATAAAATATCGGATCGGGACAACGATGATTACGGCAACGATGGTAAATTTTATCACCTCCATGAAAAAACCCGCACTCTTTTTCTTTTTTGGTTCTTCTATTATTGGATTAATGGAGGGTTGCTCATTCATAACTGCGAAAATTGTATTACAAATGAGTTTGTTGCACAAGAGTTTTTTGTGTTCTGGTTGTGTTACAATATTTTTATTATGTATATAGTAGTAGGACTTGGAAATCCTGGAGAGGAATATCGTGACACAAGGCACAATACAGGCAGGATTGTGCTTGAAAATATTGCACGAGCTTTTAGTTTTTCAGAGTGGAAGTCAGACTCAAAAACTCGTGCGCTTATTTCTGATGGAAAAATAGGAAAAGAGAAAGTGCGTTTTTTGATGCCGGAAACTTTTATGAATAAATCGGGGCAGAGTGTGGGGCCACTTGTGACTAGCACAAAAAAAGCAGAGCAACTAATCGTGGTGTATGACGATTTAGATTTGCCTGTCGGAAAATTTAAAATTTCCTTCAACAGAAGTTCTGGCGGACACAAAGGCGTTGAGTCTATTATACGTGCGTTAAAGACAGAGGCTTTTGTGCGTATTCGTGTCGGTATTTCTCCAAAGACTCCGACAGGGAAAATAAAAAAGCCAACGGGGGACGCTATCGTCGGTGATTTTATTTTAGGAAAATTTAAGGATGCTGAGATGGCTGAAATAAAAAAAGTAGCAAAGACTGCGGGCTCGGCGCTCGAAGTCCTCGTCGCCGGCGGCGCCTCAGCGAAAGCCACCCGCCTCGCCCGCGAAAAAGCGATGGG
>CAYTVX010000024.1:6932-8200 GCA_964441885.1 uncultured Candidatus Saccharibacteria bacterium | reverse complement strand
AGCTATAGGCGGATATTTTTCGCGCACGCGAATAAAAGAAAATATAACAGAATTAGCGTAAAAGTCTACTCTATAGAGGTAGATCTATAGCATAAAATCCTGGTCCGGAAACCATGAGTGACAAGGAAATCGCAAGTACAAACAAACACATTACTATATCTGTGTGTGACATCATTTTTTTAATATGCCATTTGTACACAAGAGTAATGAGCACAATGATTACAATAAACAGTGCTACTAATTGTGTGTATAGCCCGATAACAAGAAGAATTCCTAATACAATAAATGATATAGATATGGTTTTTGAAATAGATGTAATTTTTGGTGTCACGCCAATTGGTAATATAAGTGATTTGTATGACCACCAAACTAAAAAACAACCTACCATCATTCTTAACAAAAGAGGGGCAAATAAATCATACGTCAATAAATTTGGAAAAACATTTAACATACAGAGATTATACCAAACTCTCTTAAAATGTTGTATGGTGAAAGCATGAAAGCATACGTGATACTTCATAATGTAAGAAGCGTGCACAACGTGGGTTCTATATTTCGTACAGCAGACGCCGCTGGTGTTTCAAAGATATTTTTAACTGGACATACGCCCACACCACACGATCGCTTTGGGCGAGAGAGGAAAGACCTGGCAAAAGTAGCGCTTGGAGCAGAAAAAAGCGTAGATTGGGAGTATCAAAAAACCACCTTAGCTCTTATTAAAAAACTACATAAGGAGGGCGTGTTTGTGGTGGCAATAGAGCAAAGTAGGGGTTCGGTGAATTATAAAAAAATTCACCCTAAAAAAGTGATGGCTTTTGTGTACGGAAATGAGGTTGAGGGAATTCCTGCGTCTATTTTAAAAATGTGTGATGCTGTGGCCGAAATACCAATGGCGGGCAAAAAAGAATCTTTGAACGTATCTGTTTCGGCGGGGGTTACACTTTTTGGAATCCTTAAATTTTAAAAGAATCTACCAGTTCTCCTTGCGCATCAAGTAGTTTTATAACATCTCCTTTTTCTTTCCAAAGAACTGGATTGCTTTTTAAAAACACCCTCCACTCTGATCTATAAAAATCACTTCTGTTTTTGTATTGATTTACACACCCATTGTATGAAAAGGTGTCGCGAATAAAATTTTCACATTTTGAAGACATTGTGGGTAGTTGGTTGCGAGGAATTTCACAGATAGAAAGAGAGTCAATGTAATCTGTGCAATTTTCGCTGTCACTAATAGAATCTGGTAAATCGTCTTCTGGTACTTCTGGACA
>CAYTVX010000024.1:0-6832 GCA_964441885.1 uncultured Candidatus Saccharibacteria bacterium | reverse complement strand
GCCACGCTTTCAGGGTTTTCAACGTCGTAGATACTTACATACTGTGAATAGGGCGAATATCCGTGAGCGCCACTATTTGCACCACGAATCTCTTCGCCGTTGTTTCCAGAGTTGTTTTTTTGTTGGGCGCTTGTGTTAGATCTTTGTGTTTCCAGAGTGTTGGTAAAAAGTTGCCCTTGTTTGTGTAGCATAAACATTACCGAAAGGATTACTATCACGGTGACTATTATTGGCCCAGCTTCTTTCATATGTTCCTATTGTAGAAGTTTTTGATGAGTAGTGCAAAAGTGTGCGCTACGTCCGCCAATGACTTTTCTCTGGATAGTGCCAGTGCAACCTCGTTTTTTGCACTTTTCTCCAGAGTGACGATAAACCTGATGCTCGAGCTGAAATTTTCCTTTTTCTCCGTGCACGTTGCGGTAATCAGACATTGAGTCTCCGCCAAAATCTATACCTTTTGCGAGTAGGTGTCGAGTCGCCGTGTACATTTTTTTGAGTGCGCTGTCTGGTATGCTTTCAGGTTTTGACTCAGGATGCACAGAGCCTTCCCAAAGTATTTCGTCGGAGTAAATATTTCCTATGCCGGCTATGACACTCTGATCCATCAAAACTGTTTTTATTTTCCCGCGTGGTTTTTTCTCTAGACATTTTTTAAATATTTCAAATGTAAAATTTTTGTCTGTTGGTTCTGGGCCTAGCTCGCGCAGGTCAGGGGACTCGTGCATCGTGCTCGTGTCGAGTATTGTCACTTTTGCAAATTTTCTCGTGTCGGACAGGGCGACATGTTTTCCGTTTGAAAGAATCATCACAAAATGTACTCGCGCATTAAATGGATCGTCGCGCAGAGGGCCAGCGTGAAGCGCTTCCCAAGTTTTTCCCTTCATTCCATATGTGCCGTAGAGTATGTGGCCAGTCATTTTCATGTGGATTAAAATGGTGTGACCACCAGACAGATGAATGAGCACGTTTTTTGCACGCCTGTCTGCAGAAAGTATTTTTTTGCCTACGCAAAGTGTGCGGAATTTTTTAAAGAAAACACCGTTTTTGATGTTATTTTTACCTTTGTAGTACGGGCTTTTGTAATCAGTCCATACGTCGACGATACGTAGACCCGGCAACACATTTTGCAGGCCCGTCGCTGTGGTATGCACTTCTGGTAGCTCTGGCATATGGTGATTATAATGCTATACTCTTGCCATGAAAAGATACACCCTATTTTTAATTATTGTTTTGTCTGTTTTTATTTATTTATTACTTGAAAAACCGACACAGTCTCCAACTATGGTAGCTGCAGATACAGTGTTCACTCCTAAAATAAAAATCCTACTTGTGGCTGGTCATGACAATGATGTGGGTGGTGCGAGATATATGGGTGTGGACGAGGTAGAGCTCAACAGAATACTTGCGAGTGATCTGTATGATTTGCTCAAAAACGATGCACTTTTTTCGCCGAGCATAAATCAGGAAAATGGTGATTATGTTCCAGAACTGGAAAAATATTTTGAAGATAATGAAGAAAAAATTGTCGCATACAGAAAAGAGAGGCGAGAGACATCAAAAAAAGAAGATGAGGGAAAAGACATAGACCTAGACCCAGTGATACACAACAAAGTGACTGAAGACGTGGCCAACCGTTTGTATGGCACCAGCATGTGGGCAGAAGAGAAGGGTTTTGATGTGATTTTGCACATTCATTTCAATGATTATCCTGGTAGACCAAGAAACAAGCCAGGAAAATATTCTGGGTTTGTAGTGTATGCACCGGACGAAAGTTTAAAAAATTATACTAAAAGTCTGCCTCTTGCGCAGGCGATATATGATGGCCTCGCAAAATTTCAACCGAAAAGTAATCTACCTGTAGAAAAAGCGGGAGTAATACAAAGCAAAGATCTCATTGCTCTTGGTGCACGAGATAGTTTAAGTATTCCTGCGGTGCTGGTGGAGTATGCGTATATTGCTGAGCCGAGATTGCAGGGTGAGGGTAGAGATGGAGAAATAAAAAAGATGGCGGAGGAGACTTATGGCGCGTTGAGGGAGTACTATTTGAATAAGTAAAAATACTGTTTGAAAAGCCTCGCGCAGGCGCGACGGCGCCGAGCGGAGCAGAAATCCTAGCAAGGATTTACGCGTGCTTTTTAAACAGTGTTTTTGCGTTTTTCCAACTCCTCTCTCGCCACTTCGCTATCACTCCACGGTTCTTTTTCACCATTTGCTCGCATGATGTATGGGTCTGTGCCTTTTCCTGTAATGAGCACTACGTCGCCAGTCTGAGCTTTTGATATCGCACTTGCTATAGCCTCACGTCTGTCCATGATTATTTCATTTGGCTTGTCGAAAATTCCTTTTTTCATATCTTCTACAATAGATCTAGGCTCATCATCATATGGATCTTCGTCGGTCAAAATAATTTCGTCGCAATATTTGTCGGCGATAGCGCCCATATTTTTTCTTTTCCAAGTGTCTCTGCCTCCGCCAGTGCTACCGATTACGCAGATTTTTTTCTGATCTGGAAAAGCAAGGTAAAGTTTTTCCAAAGAGTCGGCTGTGTGTGCGTAGTCGACTATCACTTCAAAATCTTGCCCAGCATCCACTCTTTCCACGCGTCCTTTTGGGGTCTGCATATGAGCTAGTGCTTTTTTTATAGTCTCTAGCGACACACCCACAGCTTCCGCACACACGACCGCACCGAGCACATTGTAAATATTGAAAAGTCCGGTGAGTGGCGCGCTCATTTCCTGCCCTTTATATGTAAAAGCAATCGAACTTTTTTCCAGAGTGTACGGCTCTGCTTTTGAAAGAGAAAACGGCACGGCGTGTGTGACTGGTAGGGAAAGGTAGAGCTGAGACTCCTCGTCGTCTTTGTTGGCGATGCACCACTTTTCTTTTTTGCTAGATTTTACGAGAGACCAGCCGATAGAGCGCTTTGCATCGCGATATTTTTCAAAAGATCCATGGGACTCTATATGCTCCGGAGAAAGATTGGTGAAAATGAGGGCGTCGAGGTCGATGCCTTTGTTGCGATATTGTTTCGCACCCTCTGATGTAATCTCCATGACGACGTGCGTACATCCGTCGCTCACTGCATCACGCAAAAATTTTTGTATAAAAAATCTGCCGGGCATGGACATCTTGTATAGATTGGGCCAGCTTTTGTCGCCGATCTTGAAACGAATCGTACCCGTGACAGCCGTCTTGTATCCAGCTTCTTCGAGTATTGCGTTTAATATTTCTACAGTGCTTGATTTTCCTTTTGTGCCGGTGACTGCAATGACAAAAAGCTTACGAGAAGGGAAGCGGTATATGATGGCTCCAAGATATGCCAGCACGAAATGATAAGCAGGCTGAAAAAAAATAAATATCGGAGCAGGAATTATTTTTTTGATAGTTCTGAGCATTTTAAATCTTTGAGCCAAGTATTTTTAGTGCTTGCTTTACCTTTTCGGGAGCGTTGTCTATATCTTTTGAAACTTTTGCTAGAGCATCACGAGCTTCATTTTGAGAATATCCGAGAGACTTGAGCGCTTCAATAGCGTCAGAGTCTTTTTGTAAATGCAAACCACCACCTTCCATGCCCTCAAACTTTCCACGAAGTTCAAGCACTATTTTTTCTGCCACTTTTTTGCCGACACCCGACACCTTTGTCAGATATGCTGTGTCGCCGGTAGAGATGGCTAGTCGGATAGTTTCAGGGAGGACGACATTCATTACGCCGAGTGCAGTTTTTGGCCCGATGCCAGAGACGGTGATGAGCATTTCAAAAAGATCCAAATCCTCTTTGCTCATAAATCCATATAGGTCGAGCGCGTTTTCTCGCACAGCTAGATATGTCCAAACCGATATTTCTTTGCCGTCCCGCGCCTTGTCTATCATCGCCGAAGTCGAAAAAACCTTGTATCCTACGCCCGATACGTCTATGACAAGAAATCGTAGATCTTTGTGGGCGACTGTTCCTTTAAGCTTAGAAATCATGGCTGTAATGATAGCAGAATTTGCCTTTTTGAGCGATATTTGTTACTGTATCCGATACATTTCAATATAGAAATACATATTTATGGCTATTACTAAATCAGCAAAAAAAGCGATAAGAAACTCTGCAAAGAAGCGAGTTTTTAATTTGCGTAAAAAAGACGAGATACAAGGTGCTTTAAAGAAGCTACGAAAGCTTGTTGCAGAAAAAAATCAAAAAGAGGCACAGAAATTTATGGCACAAATTCAGAAAACTCTAGATAAAGCCACAAAGACAGGTCTTATCAAGAAAAATACAGCATCAAGAAAGAAGTCTAGGCTTTCAGCGATGATAAAAAAAATCGGCTAACGCCGGTTTTTTGTTGGTATTGACTTACGCTCTATAATTTTACATAGTATTCATCGGAAACTGACCGTGGTGTCAGTCAATTTTTTGTCACTAACCCAAAGGAGGTTACTCATGGTGCGTTTTAAAGAGCTATCTGCGCTCGTCGCAAAGAACCGCGTGCCACCAGACCTTCTTTTCTGGGGTGGTGGCGATGCTTTCATCAATGCGCTTGCAGGGTATCAGGTCATTCAGCTCAAGATAGAGGAGCTCGAGGGACGCTGGAACAGGAAGTGGATCAAGGCCGGACTGATCTCTGTGTCGGCCCTGTCTTTCTCTGGGGCACTGTACATTCTCGCCTCCAAGCCAAGTGAGTGGAAGTGGGAGATTTTCATTACTCTTGTTGCGTCACTTCTCTTTGGCCTCTTCGCACGCCGTTTGTTTTTGGCGTTCGGGTTGGTCGCAGATTTGCGTACACTGCAAAGAAAGATTGTGACAGAAAGTTTGGATCATGATGCGGGAATCATTCTCGAACTCGTTGCCGTACTTCAGGTGGGGCACGAAGAAGAGATGGGTTCTTGGAATCAGGGCAGACTCTGTTGGCAAGCTTTCGTTGTGATGCAAAGGGAGAACGAGCTTCTCTCCGAGCTCAAAAATCCTTCCGATGGGAGTATCGGAACACAGTTCTACAATCAGGAGAAAAAGCGTGATCGCCTGCAGGGTCTTTTTGCAAGGCGCGGACTGTATCCGGTAGCTCGGTCTTAGTTCTGTTTAAAAAATATGCCACGACCAGGAGGTTCGTGGTGAGGGTTAAGGGCGCAGGATGCAATCCTGCGCCTTCGTCTTTTCCATACGCATTTTCAAAACAATTTTGTGCTCTCAGTAGGAATCGAACCTACATCGCAAGCTCCGCAAGCTCGCATTCTATCCATTGAACTATGAGAGCGATTTAATAAAACTAAAGGCAGGTTATCACAAAATAGTTAAAAGCCAAAACGTTCCATTATTTTTTGTAGTAATGGCTCGTGTTGCTCTTCTTCTTTTAATAATCCATCTAGCTCCGCACGTACATTTTCTGCAGGAACATCTTCAAGGCGTATTACAACAAAAGGTAGAAAAAATCTTTTGAGTTTTATCAGCAGAACAGCTGGATTTTCTTGTTCATTTACCCAAAAAGATTCAAGTGAGGAGTATGGATAGAAAAAACGATCTACAGTAATACCGCGTTCGTCTATTTGTACTCTCAGCATTCGTGGTTTTTTTGTTGCGTGTATCGCTAGTGTTACGGCAGATATAAGTATAAGAATAGCGAATATTACGTTGTTTAAAATAATCGCAGTAACGGCAATAGACACAGAAACAATTCCAACTGCCCAAAACCAATCATTATTTTTTTCTTCGTGATGATGTTCAAGGGCTTCCCACGAGAGCGAAGAGTTTTTCATACATAAATTGTATCACAGCACAGTGAGTGTGAGGGAATTTTTTTGTGTATAAAAAATAACCCAGGTATATCTGGGTTATTTTTTAGATCTAAACCGATCGTAGATAATTATGAGAGATGTTTTGAAACGAGTTTTGTCATTTCAAACATATCTACTACACCTTTTCCACCAAAAACTACTTTGAGCGCTGCGTCAGCAACGATGTTTCGTTTCTTAGCTGGATCCTGAAGATTGTTCTTCTTGATGTATACCCACAAAGCCTTTACCACCTCTGATCGAGGCATTGGTCCTTTTCCTACAACAGCCTCCAATTCTGGGCTAACGTTGAGGGGTTTCATAAATGCTGAATTTGGTTTTGCCATATTTTCTTATTAACTATTAAAATACCTATAAGGGTATATTAGCAGAATAGGGTTTTAGCGCTAGTCCCTTGTATACCCATACCTACTCTGTGGTTTTGCCATCAAAATGCTCATTGTCCGCCTCGGCCTCTGCTTTTGTCGCATGAACAGTGCCGTCTTTGTGGTGAGGGGGCATGTATAGAGAGTAGAGTTTCATTGATTCTGCTCCAGTATTTATGACGTTATGCTTTGTTCCAGCTGGTACGACGACTACACTACCATCTGCTAGTTCGTGTGATATGTCGTTTAGTATAGCTTTGCCCGTACCTTTTTCTATGCGCAAAAACTGATCTACATCATGTATCTCTTCTCCTATATCCTCACCCGCAGTGAGAGACATGAGCACGAGCTGGCTATTTTTGTCCGTGTACAGCACCTTGCGAAAATTTTCATTCTCTAGTGACGCTTTTTCTATGTTTGTTTTATATCCGTTCATAATTTTATTTTGGTGATACATCACATATCTCCTTAGCTTCTAAAATAAGTAAGCCTTTGAGTTTTCGACCGGGTACATTTTTTACAACCCACTCTTTTGCTTCTTCAAATATTGTACCAGTATCTACGTATTCTACAGATCCTTTTATTTGATAACCCTCAAGTCCTTTCCAGCATACCAAAGAAACATTTGGGTTTTCTAGTACATTGTCTAGTGTTTTGTTTAAAAAATAATTCATGAGAAGTATTTTATTATCCAC
>CAYTVX010000023.1:3278-8359 GCA_964441885.1 uncultured Candidatus Saccharibacteria bacterium | reverse complement strand
TTTACATATGCCGAGGTAGCTCAGTTGGTAGAGCATGTGCCTGAAGAGCATGGGGTCGGCGGTTCAAGTCCGCCCCTCGGCACCAATAAAAAACCCGCCACAAGGCGGGTTTTTGTTTATGAATTATTTCTAACTTTGAGTTTTGCTTGGCGACTTTTGTCTAGTTTTGGAAGCTTGATAATAAGGAGGCCGTGTTTCTCTATTGCTTCAGAGTCTTCTATTTCAACTTCTTGTGGAAGCATTATTGTGCGAGAAAAACTACCCCAATAGAGTTCTTTATAAAAATAATCTTCTTCACGAATGAGTCGTTCTGATTCGCGTTTTCCTCTGATGGTTACCATATCGCGAGTAATACTAATATCTAGATCTTCTGGACGTACCCCAGCTACCATTGTTTTTATAATGATGTCTGTGGAGGTTTGGTATACATCTACAGTGAGTTCTCCATCACCAGTTTCTTCGTCATCTTCTGCTTCTTTGACACGTATACCGGTGGGCATTGAGTTTTTTGTATTTTCCAACTCAAAATCATCATCTACTTTTACAGCGCCGGTGAGTTTTTCAAAGAATGATCGTTTCATTGCTATTGGATATTGTTTAAAGGTGCTAAGGATTTTATTTTTTCAAAAAATAACATAAGTGCCGCTATTAGAAGCCACAAAACTGAAAATACAATAAGTGTATTTTCACCATTGCTGTCTATTATAAATAAATTGAAGACAGTATGCAATACTATCGCGGTTAATAACCCAAAAACTATATAGTTTCTGCGCACTTGAGGTTTTTTATAAAAAGAAAAAGCAAGAAATACTCCGATTGTTGCAGATGCGATGGTGTGAAGTAGGCTGGCTCCTACAAAACGTAAGTTTCCGGTGATTACTGCGCCCAAAAAACCAGCTTCTTGGATTGGTGATAGTAGAAATAGGGCATTTTCAAGAGCCACAAAGCCTAGGGCTGCTGTTATGAAATATATTACAGCGTCCATAGGCTCATCAAAATCTTTTTTATGGAAAACAGCAAAGTAACAGGCTGCAAATTTTAGGATTTCTTCTATTGTTGCCCATGATAAAAATAATGCTGCAGTGGAACCCTGGAAATATATAAAAGCAATTTTTTCAAAAGGTATTACAAGGGGGACAGCAATCATTCCGGCCAAGAATGCTTTTGCGATGAGTCTTTTTGGTTCAGGATATTTTTTATCTTCGTGAAGCCAAAACCATAACCACAAAAGCGCGGGCAATACACCAGCAAGAGCTGCAAATATGAACGTATAAAGATTTATTTGTGCGGCCACTTTTCTACTATTAAAAGATTACCTTTATTATACGGTAGAAGTGACCAAATTTCCTCTGTTACAAATGGGATAAAAGGATGAAGTAGAATAAGTGACTGTGTAAGTATGTTGTATAGTACATATTGAGCGGCATTTTTTTCTCCTGTGTCAGTACCGGAAAGTCTTACTTTGTTTTTTTCTATTATTTTATCTGCAAATGTGTGCCAGAAATAATGATAGAGTTTTTCTCCTGCAAGGTAAAAGCGGTATTTTTCCATATCTTCTGTAATTTCTTTGCCGACAGTGTTTAGTTCAGCTAAATCTTTCTCGTCATCTTCAGATAGTATTGGTTTTTTTGTATTATCAAACCCCTCTAGATTTGTGAGCACAAAACGACTTGCATTCCATATTTTGTTTGCGAAGTTTTTGTAGGCGCGGATTTTATCCTCAGACATTTTGCTATCATTGCCGGGGCTCGTACCTATAATAAGTGATAGGCGCACGGCATCTGTGCCGTATTTTTCTATCATGGTGAGTGGGTCAATAATATTTCCTAGGGATTTGCTCATTTTTGCTCCCTTGGCGTCTTGTACAAGACCGTGTAGATAGACAGTCTTGAAAGGTACGTCTTCAAGTAAATATCCACTCATTAAAATCATTCTGGCCACCCAAAAGAAAATAATATCGTATCCAGTTTCAAGTACATTTGTGGGATGATAATTTTTTAAGTCTTCTGTTTCATTTGGCCAGCCAAGTGTAGAAAATGTCCAAAGTCCAGATGAAAACCATGTGTCTAGTGTATCTGGATCTTGTTCCCATCCTTCACCTGAGGGTGATTGCGTATCACAGTACATTTCTCCACCTTTATGCCACACGGGAATCCTATGTCCGTACCATATTTGGCGAGAAATACACCAGTCGCGCAGATTATCAATCCAGTTGTAGTACACACGTTCAAAACGCTCTGGGATTATTTCTATCTGCTTTTTTTCCACCACATGCTTCATCAGTTCTTTTAGGCTGATTTCTTGTCCGCTTTTTATTCCGTCAATTTTTGAATTAGCAAGAGTGAATTTTTTATTCACACTTACAAACCACTGTTTTTTTATTTGTGGTTCTATAACTCCACCACCTCGACTGTTTATTGCGATGTTGTGCGTGTATCTTTCGTCAATTTTTTCTACAAGCCCTTTTGATTGTAGGCGTTCTATAATCTGTAATCTTGCTTTTTTAATATGTAATCCAGCAAAATCTCCTGCGATCGGAAGAAGTTTTCCATTCCAGTCTATGATTTGTTCTTTATCAAGCTTGTGTCGCTCTGCTATTTCAAAATCTGCAGTGTCGTGAAATGGAGTGATAGTCATTACGCCCGTACCAAACTCCATATCGACAGCTTCATCTTTTATAACAGTTGCTTTTATCGGCCCGTTTATCCACTCTAGATCAAAAGTGTCGCCATGATTGTATTTTGCGTAGCGTTTGTCGTCGGGGTGCATCACCACATATTTGTCACCAAATTTTGTTTCTGGTCGTGAGGTACCGATAACAAATGGTCCGTATTTTAAATAGTAAAATGGAACGGTTTCTTCTTTCCAGTCTATTTCATCGTCAGATACTGTTGTCTGAAGCTTGGGGTCCCAATTTACAATGCGATGACCTTGGTAAATGAGTTGATCATCGTACATTTTTTTAAATGCAGTACGTACAGCTAGGCCCCGGGCATCATCTAATGTGTATGCTTCACGACTCCAGTCTGCGCTTGCTCCTATTTTCTTTATTTGCTTTACGATTGTGTCGTGGCTATCTTGTGCGAATTCCTCTACTTTTTTTAGGAAATCATCTCTACCGAGGTCGTGGCGAGTCTTTCCGTCTTTTTTAAACATAATTTCTTCTACTTTTGACTGTGTGGCAATAGCGGCATGATCTGTGCCAGGGATCCATAGTGTGCGGTGTCCTTTCATACGATGAAAACGCACCATTATGTCTTCTATTACTAGCATCATGGCGTGACCTATGTGTAGTGTGCCAGTTACGTTTGGTGGAGGTAAAACAATACTAAAAGGCTCGGCGGACGGGGAAGTAACACCTTTTTTTATACAAATGTCTGGGTTGAAAAAACCGCTTTCTTCCCAGAGTTGGTATATTTTGTCTTCGGTGGCTTGTGGATTGTATGGTTGCAGTAATTTTTCCATGATGTGGTCCTATTTGTAAAATAATATCATAATCCCATTGATTATAGTTGGATATTGCCTTGGGCTACTATTGTCTCTGGTTTTTTTTTAAGTATTGAAGAATCTTTCTGGATTTGAATGTATCCTGCCATCGCTATCATCACGGCGTTGTCTGTGGTAAGTGACATTTCTGGTACGAACACTTTTAGAGATGGAAACTCAGCGTCTAGCTTTTGGAAAGATGAGCGAATTTGTGTGTTTGCGATTACTCCTCCACCAATAATAAGTGATTGAGATGAATATTTTTCTATTGCTTTTTTAGTTTTTGATAAAAGCACTTCTACCACAGCATCTTCAAATTCACAGGCTATTTCTTGCTTGATCTTTGGTGTCAGCTCTTTTAGCTCTTTTATTTTATAAAGTATAGAAGTTTTTAGACCAGAAAAAGAGAAGTCAAAATCATGAGAATGTATCATTGGGCGGGGGAAGGAGAATGTTTTGTTTGCGGGGTTTTTGTTTTCTTTGCGTTCTTTTTCTGCTAGTTCTGAAATATGTGGTCCACCCGGATAAGGTAAAGAAAGCATGCGCGCTACCTTGTCAAAAGCTTCGCCCACAGCGTCGTCTCGTGTTTGTCCCACAACCTCGTATTTGGTCCAATTTGGTATGTTTACAAGCTCTGTATGTCCTCCACTAATGAGAAGCGCCAGTGCCGGGAAGGTAATATTTTTTTGTGCTGAAGCGAGTACAGATACGATATGTCCTTCCATGTGGTTGATGGGCACGATAGGAATATCCCATAGATAGTTGAGGGCTTTTGCAAAATTAATACCCACCCATAGGGCTGGTTCTAACCCAGGACCAAATGTGACTGCGATTGCGTCTATGTTTGGTTTTTCTATGGTTCCAATGTATTTATCCAAGCATTCAAAAAGTTCAGGTTCCTTTTCAAGAAGTTTTTTTAGGTAATTTTTTTGCTCTGTTTTTAGATTTTCTTTTGTATTGGTTGCGGTCTGATTTTTTGAAAGGTTGGTTTTTTGTAGTAGATCTTTTAATAAAGGTACAAGATTTTTTGCGTGTTCACGTTTTGCAAGAGCTGGAAAAACTCCACCATATTGTTCGTGGATTTTAACTTGAGAAAAGAGGGATGTGCCAAGTACGGAAAAAGAAGGTGATTTTAAATCACCGAATCCATCTAAAATGCATAGGGCCGTCTCGTCACAGCTTGTTTCAATACCCAATATTTTCATGGGGGTATTCTAGCATAAAAAAACCACCCCACGGTGGCCTTTTTATTTAACTTAAAAAGAGAGGTATTACATTCCTGTTGAACCGCCAGTATTGCAAGATTTGCAAGTCTTTTTGTGTGTAGCAACAAGGTACACAGCAGATAGACCTACAAGGATGTAAATGATGTTTGCCAATCCTTCGCTCAAGAATGCGCCAACACTAAAGCTGTCTCCCATTCCTAGACCAATGAGTAGCCAGTTGAGTCCGCCGATAATAACCAATATAAACGCGATCGTGTGAAGTCCTTTCATAATATTATTCACTAATTATTAATAAAATTTCTGTACGACTTGTACGTACCTATAATTATACGTTTATTTAAAAAGTGACGCATTATAAGTTATACACAG
>CAYTVX010000023.1:0-3178 GCA_964441885.1 uncultured Candidatus Saccharibacteria bacterium | reverse complement strand
GTGACCCTACCGGGAATCGAACCCGGGTTTGCGCCTTGAAAGGGCACTGTCCTAACCGTTAGACGATAGGGCCGTATAACTCACAGAATATAACACTTTTTGTATAAAAAGCAAAAAGTTTGTAGGGATATCTTCTGTTCGTACTATAGTTAAAGGACATTTGTGTGTCTCATAAAGGACATTAAGTAATGTCCTTTATGTTAAAAATTAATTAAAAGGTCAGTTTCAGTAAGATTTAATTAAACCAGAACACACTTTCTATGTATTCTAGCTTGACCAAATTAGTAAAAGGTTTTATGGTGCTTATTATATGAAATTATTTCAATCTTATTCACTCTCTATGTTTAGAGCTTTTAAAGCTCATCTTTTTTTATTGGTAGTATTGTTTTTTGTAGTAGGCTTTCCATCCTCGGCTTCTGTATTTTCTTCAACAATAATTTTAGACAGTGCTGACAGTATCAGTGTTGTAGAGACTATTGTTGACACAAACGATACAAAACCTCTTGAAGTAATTGATCCAGTGATTGAGACTGTAAAAAAGGATAACAATGACACTGCCGTATCAACAGCTTCATCAAATCAAGACAGTGGGGGTCACAAAGAGAAAAGTGTTGTTGTAGAAACTGAGATAGAATCAGAAGAAATTAATTTTCCACCTTTAGCACTTCTTTTGCAAAATCAAATCCCTGCGGATGTGTCGCCTCTTTGGTCTAAAAAAATAGATGATACTACATTCAACGGTCCAACCTTGAATGATCAAGATAGATACGGTGTGTCTATTGCAAACCTAGGTGATTTAGATGGTAATGGTGCAACCGATGTAGCTGTAGGTTCTCATCGTAGTGATGTGGGAGGTTTAGACAGAGGAGAAGTTTTTATTCATTTTAGAAATTTAGATGGTTCTCTAAAATCAACAGCAGTTATAAATAACAGCACCCCTGGAGCTCCTGTCGTTTCAGATCTCGATATTTTTGGTGTTTCAGTTGCAAACATCGGTGATCTAAATGGAGACGGTGTGACAGATATTGCTGTGGGATCATATGGTGATGATGTTGGTGGAAATAACCGAGGCGCTATTTATATAATTTTTCTAAATACAGATGGTTCAGTAAAATCTTTTAAAAAAATAGATGACAATACGGCAAATGGTCCAGAGCTTGCAAATGATGATAGATATGGAGCGTCGATAGCAAATATTGGTGATCGTGATGGTGACGGAAAAAACGACATTGCAGTGGGTGCACAGTTTAATTTTGCTAGTGGTGTGGATGCGGGTGGAGCGATGTTTGTTCATTTCCTCAACACAGATGGTTCTATAAAATCTACAAAAACCTTTAATAACACAACACCAAACATAACCCCTGTTGGGATGTCTATAGACTCAGCAGATTATTACGGTCTTTCTATTGCAGACCTTGGTGATATAAACAACGACGGAGTGAGAGATATCGCTGTGGGAGCTGTGGGTGACAATTCTATGGGTACAAGTACTGGCGCATTTTACATTCATTTTATGAAGGCCAACAATGATATTGCTTCTACTGTAAAAATAAACGCAGATACTCCAAATGGTCCAAGTCTACACGCACTTGATTATTACGGTACTATCGCAAACATAGGTGATTTAGATGGTGATGGTACAAACGATGTGGCCGTAGGCGCTGAAACATTTCCTGATCTAGAGAATGAATTGGATGGTGAAATAAATCAGGGAATTATATATATACATTTTTTGAATCCAGATGGATCTATAAAATCATCTCTAAAAATAGATGGGACTAC
Source organism: uncultured Candidatus Saccharibacteria bacterium (assembly GCA_964441885.1). GTDB lineage: Bacteria > Patescibacteriota > Minisyncoccia > Phycocordibacterales > CALRHW01 > SICJ01. The sequence goes on along the minus strand of CAYTVX010000023.1, from coordinate 1,396 downwards.
TCCTGGTGGACCAGTTTTAAATAATGAAGACTATTATGGTACTTCTGTTGCAAACATGGGTGACCTGAATGGTGATGGAAAAAACGACATTGCTGTGGGTGCTTTTTGGGATGACGCTGGCGGTGTAAATCGTGGCGCGATCTATATTCATTATCTTTTTTCAAGTGGTGGTGGAAATACACTAGACGCAGGCTTCACTATTTCAAAAACAACGATGTCTTTGGGTGAAAACGGTGGGACAGATACTGCTACTGTTGTTTTAGATAAACAACCGACAAGTACGGTGGTATTTAATATTGTCGCTGCTAGCACAGATGATATTACCGTTTCTCCAGCAACCCTCACTTTTACAACGTCTAACTGGAATATTCCACAGATGATTACCGTGACCGCGGTAAATGATTTTGTAAGTGTAAATGAAACGGCTACTGTAACTATTTCTGTAAATGATGCACTTTCTGATGATGAGTTTGATCCTCTTGCGGATAAGGTTATTACGATTACTTTGATCAATGACGATAGTACTGATAATGGCGGAGGCGGAGGAGGTGGTGGCAATCATCATCGTAGCAGTAGCGGTGGTAGTAGTAACGATACAGTCGGAGTGGTTCTTGGAGCTAGTACTTCTCTTTCATGTGAGGTTTCTCCATATCTTACAAAGCCAATAAAATTTGGTGCAAATAATAACCCAGCAGATGTAAGGCTTTTGGAGATGTATTTGAATACATACGAAGGTGCAAATATCCCTGTAGACGGGATGTATTCGCAGGATGATTTTAATCGGGTGGTTGTTTGGCAGGAAAAGTACGCTAATGAAGTATTAAAACCATGGGGAATTACAAAAGGTACAGGATATGTCTTTATGACAAGTTTGCAAAAGATCAAGCAGATACACAAAGCAGCTTGTGATTTGGCGGAAGTCCCTACTCAGATACTCTCTTGTTCAAATCCAATTCTATTGCCTGAAAAAACTATAACTGCAGGCTTAGTAAATGACCTTGAAAGTGTGAAATTACTTGAAAAGTATTTAAATACCTATGAAGGTGCTAGTTTAATTGTAGATGGGGTGTATTCTCAAGCAGACATAAGCGCTGTAATGAAATGGCAAGGGGTAGGTGCTTCAGGAAATGTCCTTGAGTCAGATCTAGCCAAGATAAAGCAGAAGCATCTCGCTCGCTGTTCGCTATTCGTTACACCTCCAGAGTTTTAAAATGTCCTTTAGGATTTGTCCTTTATTTATCAGATGTTAAAACGATCTAGATTTTTGTGCTAGAATATTTTGTGTGTAAAAGGGCGGTTAGCTCAGTTGGTAGAGCGCAACATTGACGTTGTTGATGCCAGAGGTTCGAGTCCTCTACCGCCCACTTTTTTAATCCCCGTACATAAAATAATTTAA
>CAYTVX010000022.1:0-8395 GCA_964441885.1 uncultured Candidatus Saccharibacteria bacterium | reverse complement strand
GCTATTTCGTCGAGCTTGTCTTCCATTTCTGCGGTAAAAGAATCGCTGATGTAGTCCATGAAATTATTTTCAAGGAAAGAGCTCACTACGTCGCCGGTGTCCGTTGGCACTAGTGCTTTGTTTTGTTTTTCTACATATCCGCGGTCTACGATAGTTTTGATAATGCTTGCATATGTAGAAGGTCGGCCGATGCCACGTTTTTCTAGCTCTTTGACGAGGCCCGCTTCTGAGTAGCGTGATGGTGGCTCTGTAGATTTTTCTTCAGTTTTTATTTCTATTAAATTGAGCGCGTCGCCTGTAGACATTTTTGGAAGCTCAACGTCTTCTTGGCGAGCGGCTGGATCGACAGCATACCATCCGTCAAAAAGAATTCGTGAACCGTTTACACTAAAGTCGGGGATTGTATCTTCATTAATATTTGCTAGCACTTTTGTGCGCAAAGTATTTGCATCAGCCATTTGAGATGCCACAGTGCGTCGCCAGATGAGACGGTAAAGCTTTTTTTGTTCGTCTGAAAAGCCGGCATTTTCTTTTGCAAAGCTAGTAGGGCGAATGGCTTCGTGAGCTTCTTGTGCATTTTTACTTTTCTTTGAAAATGTTCGGAATTGTAAATATTTTTTACCAAATCTACTTTCTACTGTGCCTGCTATTTGACCTAGCGCGTTTTTACTTAAAGTCGTGCTGTCAGTACGCATGTATGTGATGAGGCCGGCTTCGTATAGTTTTTGTGCGATACCCATAGTTTTTGATGGAGCAAATCCTAGGCGTGAGCTCGCTGCTTGCTGAAGAGTAGATGTGATAAATGGAGGGCGAGGTGAACGCTTTACTTCTGTTTCTTTTATATCGATTACTTTCCACGCACCCTTTTTTCCAGCTGCCAAAATGCGCTCAACTTCTTTAAAATCAGTTGGCTCTTCAGCGCAAACAAAAGGTAATTTAAATTTTGTGTTACCTGCGGCATTTTCTAGATCGGCTGTAATAATCCAAAACTTATGTGAAATAAATGCGCGGATTTCTCGCTCTCGCTCCATGAGGATACGAAGTGCTGGAGACTGCACGCGTCCAGCAGAAAGGCCATAGCGCACCTTTTTCCAAATAATTCCAGAAAGGTCGTAGCCGACGAGACGGTCGAGCACACGTCGCGCTTCCTGTGCTTGCTTTAGATTGTCATCTATTTTGCGCGGATGCTGTATTGCTTCTAGCACGGCGTCTTTTGTGATCTCATGAAAGACGACGCGTTGCGGATTTTTTATATTTGCCGCCTGTGCGATATGCCAAGCGATCGCTTCGCCTTCGCGGTCGGGGTCAGTCGCTAGATATATTTCGTCAGCTTTTTTTGCCAGTTTTTTTATTTCTTCAACGACAGCTTCTTTGCCTTTTGAGATTTCATAGTGGGGGATAAAGCCACCTTCTATGTCGATGGCTTTTTTATTATTTTTTGGCAAATCACGGATGTGGCCAACAGAAGCTTTCACGGTAAATTTGCCATCCAAATATTTTGAAATGGTTTTTGCTTTTGCTGGTGACTCTACGATGAGTAGTTTCATGTGATTCAATTAATACTACAGATATTTTATTTATGCAAATCTAAACAACCCAAATCTCTCCCATTTTTTCTACAATCAACTCTTTTATTTCCATCATCACGAGCAGGGAATTTATTTCTGAAATTGGCCGGCCGAGCTTTTCGGCGACTGCACGAATGAGTGCGTCTCGAGTCATTGGCTCGGCAAGTGTCTCTATCACAGCTCGCTCATCTGGCGTACAAAGTGCGAGAGTCTTTTGGGTGGGTTTATTTTTTTGCGAGTTTTCTTTTTCAATATTAAACCCCAACGCTTCCAAAATGTCCTCGCTCGTGCACACGGGTGTTGCTCCGAGCCGGATGAGCATATGCGGCCCGGCCGATTTGCGCGAAAAAATAGAGCCCGGCACGGTGAGTACATCGCGATTGTAATCGGTTGCATATTTTGATGTGATGAGTGTGCCGGATTTTAGCTCAGCTTCTATCACGAGCACTGCATGCGACATGCCTGCCATGATGCGATTTCTTTTTGGAAAGCTGTATGGTGTCGCCCGATACATTGGATCTTCTTCGGAAATGATGGCACCGCCTGCTTCGAGGATTTTTTCTGCAAGGCGGGTATTGGTGCGAGGATAAAGTACGCGAGGATCTAGACCAGAGCCCGGCACAGCTACGCTCAAAAGTCCTGCTTCAAGCGCTGAATGATGAGCAATAGAATCAATACCGAGCGCGAGACCTGACACTATACATATATTGTATCCGCACAGGCCAGCGATGAGTTTTTTGCAGGCTTCCTCGCCATAGCTGGTATATGCGCGCGACCCGACCACAGAGAGAAATTTTATCTCGTTTTTCTCGCCAGATTTATTTTGATCAGTCCTACCATCGACCCATGGCAGTTTTCCCCTCGCATATAGCTTTTTGGGCGGATAGGGAGTTTCTTTTAAAAGGGGAGGTATCTCATCGGGCGACACTATATATAGAGGGAATTTTTTGCTGTATTCTGACATTCCAATATTAGACTATATTTGGTATCATTAATTTCTAAAGAATAGTTAAAGAAAACGCCCAAAATGCTCGATATAAAATTCATCAGAGACAATAAAGACCTCATAAAAGAAGCCGCTAGAAAAAAGCACATTGATTTTAATGTGGATGAACTTTTAGAAATAGATGAAAAACGTCGCCGGCTGTTGGTGGGCATTGAGTCAAAAAGAACACAGCAAAATGAGTGTAATGAAAAAATCACCAAAGCAAGTCCAGAAGAGCGGGCGAAGTTTATTGAGGAAATGAAGACGGTAAAAGAGGCGCTTCAAAAAGAAGAAGAAGAAATGAAAGGGGTGATGCATGCTTGGCAGATGGGTATGGTGCAAGTGCCAAACGTTCCAGATATTTCTGTGCCAGAAGGTGATAGTGATGCAGATAATCGGGAGGTGCGTACTTGGGGTGAGATTCCAAAATTTGATTTTGTGCCAAAAAGCCATATTGAACTTATGGAAAATTTGGATATGGCAGATTTTGAACGTGGTGCAAAGACGTCTGGTTTTCGTGGATATTTTTTAAAAAATGATGGTGCGCTTTTAAATTTTGCATTGTGGCAATTTGTGATGGATCATTTTTCGATGAAGGGCGGTTTTACACCAATGATGGTGCCGTCACTTGTAAAGCGCGAAACACTTTTGGGTACGGGTTATTTGCCACAAGGAGAAGAAGATTTATATAAAACTCAAGACGGTGACTATCTTGCTGGTACAGGTGAAGCGGGTGCGATGTCTTATTATATGGACGAAGTTTTAGATAGAACAAAGCTTCCTATAAAAATGCTTGCGTTTTCTCCATGTTTCAGACGCGAAGCAGGAAGTCACGGTAAAGATACAAAAGGTTTAATGCGTGTGCATGAATTTTTTAAACTTGAGCAGGTGGTTCTTTGTGAAGCGAGCCATGAGGAGAGTGTGATGCATCACGAAGAGATTACAAAAAATGCAGAAGAAATAATGCAGGCATTAAATATTCCTTATCATGTCGTTGCAAACTGCGGTGCTGATCTAGGACTTGGACAGGTAAAAAAATATGACATTGAAGCGTGGGTGCCTTCAGAAAAAAAATACAGAGAAACACATTCAGCTTCATATTTTCACGATTTTCAAACACGTCGTCTAAATATACGCTACAAAGATGTTGACGGTAAAATGAAGTTTGTGCACTCTTTAAATAGTACAGCTTTACCAACACCACGACCGATTATTGCCTTAATCGAAAATAATCAGCAAGCAGACGGCTCAATAATTATTCCTGAGGTTCTTCAAAAATACATGGGTAAGGGAGTTATTAAGAAAAATGTTTAAACGGCAATCTACTTTACGCTCACCAGAATTAGCTAAGAAAAAAAAGAAACAGTTTAAAATAAAATCTTCTGTTGCTGTTTTTGTTTTTATTGTAATACTAGCTATTCCGCCAATTATTTCGCATCTTCCAGCTCTGACAATTCAAAATATAGAAATAACAGGTAATGCCGTGCTTACCCAAGAAGAGCTAAGGGATTACGTGAAGGAAAAAATTTCAGGAAATTATTTTAAGCTTTTTTCAAAAAGTAATATTTTTATCTATCCTAAAAGTAAAACAGAAAAGAGTATTATGCAGGATTTTTTTAGGTTGGAGTCTGTAAATTTTTCTTTTAAAAATCTTAAATCTATAGCGGTGCATGTGGAAGAGAGAAAGCCATTTGCTGTGTGGTGTTCTAGTGAGATTGTAGACAAGACGGTAGTTTTTCATGATGAGTGTTACTTTATAGACAAAGAGGGTTTCGTGTTTTCTCAGGCCCCAGATTTTTCTGGCAATGTTTACGTGAGATATTATGGACTCATAACTCTTGCTGATACATCAGCTTCACGACAATTTTTTCCATCAGAAGAGTTTAAAAAGGTTTCTAGTTTTATTACACAGATAGACTCTCTGGGTTTTCATATTACAGATGCGGTGTTGTATGAAGATTCTGATGTGGAGCTATATACTGTATCTGGAGGAAAAATATTGTTGACTACGCGCGAAGATTTTTCAGTAACTTTTGAAAATTTTCAGTCACTTTTGGGTGACAAGACGAGTGTGTCCGATAAAAGTAATTTTATTGAGAAGCTAGATTATGTTGATCTGCGTTTTGGTAAAAAACTGTATTTTAAGTTAAGGTAGTCTCCTATGAAAGGATTTTGGAAAAAATTAAAGCAGGAAAAGGGCGCGAGTCCGATACTCGTCCTCGCGCCAATGGCCGACGTCACCGACGCGTCTTTTCGGCGCATCATCGCAAAGTACGGCAAGCCAGATGTGATCTGGACGGAGTTTGTGTCCGCTGATGGTCTCATGCTTGCAACAGAAGAGGGGAAAAGTAATCTTATGAAAGACCTCATTTTTACAGAATCTGAGCGACCGATAGTGGCGCAGTTTTTTACGGCGCGTCCTGAGATGATGAAAAAGGCGGCGGAGCTCGCGGTCAAGCTTGGCTTTGATGGCATCGATATCAACATGGGATGTCCAGTCAAAACTATTGAAAAGCAAGGCGCGGGCTCGGCGATGATAAAAAATCCAAAGCTCGCGCGTGAGGTGATTCGTGCAGCAAAAGAGGGTGCAGGTGATTTGCCTGTATCTGTAAAGACGCGTATTGGATTTAATAAAAATGAATTGGAAACATGGTTGCCAGAATTGTTAGCAGAAGAGCCAGCAGTCATTACTGTGCATGCTCGCACCAGAAAAGAAATGTCAAAGGTGCCAGCGCGATGGGAAGAGGTGAAAAGGGCAGTGGAGATAAGAAATAAAATTCAAGGTGAAAATATTCGCACACTCATTTTTGGAAATGGCGACGCACTCGACATAGCTGACGCGGAAAAGAAGGTGCGCGAAAGTGGCGCAGACGGCGTGATGCTCGGTCGCGCTATTTTTGGCAACCCTTGGCTTTTTGCTCCAGAAAAACGTCCAGAAAAAATTGCTGATAGATTGCGCGTGATGGTAGAGCACACTCGTCTTTTTGAAGAATTACTCGGCGACACAAAAAATTTTGCATTAATGAAAAAACATTACAAAGCATATGTAAACGGTTGGGATGGTGCAAAAGAGCTTCGCGTAAAACTCATGGAAGCAGAAAATGTAGACCAAATATCGGCGATTATTGAGGAATATGTAGCTGTGAATAACTAGCGTTCAGCTTGTTGACATTATTTGAGTACTGTGATAGGGTAAAGGGGAAACAAACCAAGGCGCAGGCACACCCATCAGGTTGCATCAAGTATGCAGGCTTCAAATGGTGGAAATCTGGACCTCTCGCCTTGGGTATAGTTCCGGGCAAAAAACAACGTGTTGGGCTGGCGTAGAAATAAGATTCCACCAGCCCAACACACAGGATCACCTCTTGCTTCATCGATTTGACCACGTTGGTCTTCAATCGATAAGCACGCTTTTTCCAGGAGCTTCTCCATGAAGTGTTTCAACCCTCCGACGGCTTTCACTGCCTTCAAGAAGAACACGACTAGCAAGATGATCATTTCCAATCAGCGGCGCGCGCTGGCCTCCTCCTAGGGCGCCGTCACCGGCGACTGAGCTGGACCCAACACCCCACGAACGTTCGCGTTCGTGGGGTGGATTATTTATATATCTCGTGTAAAATAATCACTGAATCCCCAGTTCCTCGTGCCGATTGTTGCGTGTTCGATAACACAAAACTTTCTGCACATTTCAGGAGACACCTTATGAAGAATCGTTCGCACAACCGGCGCGCCAACGTGGCCCGCTGGACGAAGAAGTAGCAAGTAAGGTCTTCTCGACCGGACAACAGCAGCGCGTGAGGGTGAAGAGCCCCACGCGTTGTTATATTTATACACACCATTTTAATCTGATATAATGAGCGCATGAAAAAAGACAGCCCTGCCCACGACGTCGCGCTTTACAGAAAATATCGTCCGCAAAAATTTGCGGATGTGATAGGGCAGGATCATATAGTGAGTGTGCTTCAGGGTTCGATAAAACAGGGAAATATTTCTCATGCATATCTTTTTGCTGGTTCTCGTGGCACTGGCAAGACAAGTATTGCTCGTATTTTTGCTCGCGAAATAGGCACGAGCGCAAATGATCTTTATGAAATAGATGCGGCATCCAATCGTGGTATTGATGATGTGCGAGAAATTCGCGAGTCTGTAAATACACTTCCTTTTGAATCAAAATACAAAGTTTACATTGTTGATGAAGTGCACATGCTTACAAAAGAAGCATTCAATGCTCTCCTTAAAACTCTCGAAGAGCCACCTGCATATGTCATATTTATTCTCGCGACTACGGAAATAGAAAAGTTGCCAGAGACTGTGGTGTCTCGATGTCAGTCTTTTACTTTCAAAAAGCCGAGTCAGCCATTGCTCAAAAAAGTTGTCATTGATATTGCGCACGAAGAGGGATTTTCTGTTGATGCATCATCTGCCGATCTCATGGCACTTCTTGGCGATGGATCTTTTCGCGATACTCTTGGAATATTGCAAAAAGTTATTGGCTCGAGCGCGAGCAAAAAAATTACGATTGATGAAGTGGCACAAATCACTGGTGCTCCGCGCGCGACGCTCATAAATGAAGTAGTAGAAGCAGTAGCACACAAAGAAAAAGAAAAAGCTCTCATGGCTGTGCAAAGTGCTGTTGCTCAAAATGTAGAGATGACGCTTTTTTTGAAACTACTTTTGGAAAAAATGCGTTTCGTGCTTTTGCTTCGTTTTGCTCCTGCGATGGAAAAGCAGATTGCGGGACAAGTCTCAGAAGAAGATTTCGCTTGGCTCAAGAGTCTCTGTGCAAAGCCTGATTTAAACATCTCATCAGCCGTACTTTTGGAAATGCTCACTGCGTACGAAAATACTCCTCGTGCATACATCTCTCATTTGCCCCTCGAGATGGCTATTGTGGCGGTGTGTTAGGTTTTTTGAATATTGGTTGAAAAATACTGGTTTTTAAAGTATTGTGTAATTTATTGGGGGATCGTCTAATGGTAGGACAATAGCCTTTGGAGCTATTTATTTTGGTTCGAATCCAAGTCCCCCAGCCTTGAAAATTATTAATTATAATCTTAATAAAATATGAACAAGTATCTTGCAATTTTGTTGGGCGTTGTGGCAGTAGGTGCTGGTTTTTTGATGTGGACAAAGCCATCAGTATCTACTTTATCAACGGATGTGAGCGAGAAAACAAAAGTTGCAGTAGATAATGGGGATACCTCTACTCATGTTCGTACTATCACTGGTACTGTCAACAAGATTGACGACAAAATCTCAACTTATGTAAGTGATAAATATAAATTTAAGTTCTCATATCCTAGCACATGGCGTGTTGAGGGTAATCAAACCGGATATAACACACTTCAACTTTTAAATTATTCTGATAATCAGGCAGGTGATTCTGGCCGGTGGGCCAAGGGCATGAATAAAATAGAAATGACAATAATAGATAACCCTTCTTCTTATTTTTCCGATTATTCTATGGTTGAAACGACAATTGCGGGTCAGAAAGCTTGGAAAGGAGCAGGAGGTCTTTCTTGGTTGTCTTATGCTATTACGTTGCCTTCTGGGCCAGCTAAATATCTTGCGGTAACTATATATGGAGATTCCGCGAATTACTACGTATTAGAGGATTTGCTTAAAAGTTTAACTTGGTTGTGAGAAATAATATGTTTTAGGATCGCCGTGCTAGTTCAATAGCGGCTATGTCGATTTTTCTCATTTTCATCATTGCTTCGAAAGCGCGTTTTGCTTCGGCACCGCCGGCGGAAAAAGCTTCCATCAAAGCGCGCGGGGTGATCTGCCAAGATATACCCCAACGATCTTTACACCAACCACACTGGCTTTCCTCGCCGCCATT
>CAYTVX010000021.1:0-8688 GCA_964441885.1 uncultured Candidatus Saccharibacteria bacterium | reverse complement strand
ACTGTGCGCAGGAGAGGATTTGAACCTCCAAGCCCATAACAGGCGCTACCACCTCAAGGTAGTGCGTCTACCAATTTCGCCACCTGCGCATTCGGCTACAAAACACAGCAACCGTTTGCCCACTATACCTAAAATTTACCCAACTTTCAACAAAAAAACGGCAAGCGCCGTTTTTTAATTTTATTTATGCTTCTACTTTTTCCGGAGCTTCCTCTACTGCCTCTACACTAGCAACCTCTTCTGCCACCTCATCTTCTGCTTGTGGCTTTATGATTCTGGTGTTTCTCATCTGTCGCTTGATCTCTTTAGCAGCTTCATCTCGAATATGATATAGCTTACCTCGTCGCACCTTTGATCGTTTTACTATTTCGATCTTGTCTATCATTGGAGAGTAGATAGGAAAAATTTTCTCAACACCCACACCACTAGCTACTTTTCGTACTGTAAATGTACCGCCCGCTTCTTTTCCGTGTTTTACAGCAAGGACAAGACCATCAAAAAGCTGAAGGCGAGTTTTGCCCTTTTCTTGAATTTTCTGCCAAACTTTTACACTGTCTCCTGCTCGGATGTCGAGCTTTTTTCGCTCGGCAACCACCGGAGAAACTGTCATTTTGTGACTATTCATAGTAGCGACTAATGTATCATACAGCCTTAGTTTTTGCAATTAAGTCTATAGCCTGAAGGAAATCTTCTGGATAAGGGGCGGTCGTGGATACAATAGAACTGTCCATATCCTTGAACTCTATTGCACGAGCATGCAAAGCAAGTCTTTTGAATCCAAGTATCGCTCCGCGCTTTGGAGCATAGAGCTTATCACAAACAACTGGATGGTTTATAGCTTTTAGATGAACACGAATCTGATGTGTACGACCCGTATGCGGCTTGGCTTCCAAAAAAGTAACCTCCTTACCCCGCTCAAGCACTTTATAATCTGTAATAGCCTCTCTCATCTCCCCTCGAGCCATACGCTGTGCAGACCAAAGACGAAAATCTTTTCTACTTCGTCCAATGGGACGATCAATCACGTCCTCATCTTTTTTCACAACACCGTAAACAAAGGCGTGATAGGTTTTTTGTACCTCACGAGACTGAAACATTCCCTTCAAATGTAGAAATGATTCTTGGTTGAGGGCAATCACAAGAGCCCCAGAAGTATCACGATCTATGCGATGCACAATACCAGGACGCTTTATCACTTCTCCATTTGAAAGGGTTATAGGCTCACCCACCTCGGCCGTCTGCGGATATTTTTCCAAAACCCAATCAGTGACGTTTGACTCTTTTGTCTTTCCATCATAATGAACAACAAGCCCCGCGGGCTTGTTTATAACAACGTAATTTTTATTTTCAAATAAAACCTCAATCTGCATACAATTCAGTGCAATTAAACTATTTATTTTTTAAATCTTCGAGTTTTTTATTAGTAGCCTCTCTTGTTCTTTTCGCTTCATCAATTTCTTTTCTAGCTTTATCTGCCTTACCTCTAGCAGAACTTAGCTTCGTTTTTAAAGACGGAAGCTTCTTTTGTTCTTCTTCAATTTTTTTAATTTCCTCTTGAGCCTCATCAAAATCTTTGTCTGCTTGCTCAAGGGCACGCTTTAGATTCTCTTCGGCAGCCCTTTCTTGGGACAACAACCTTGTGAGTTCTTGTATTTGTCGTGATATTTCGTTTGACATATTTTTGAATAATTACTTATCTACTTATAGACATAATAGCATATTTACAATGAGGGGCCGAAAAGTTGAAAAAAACAACTAAATAGTTTATTGTTAGGCGACTTACACGCTTGTGTAGTATGCGCGATTAGCTCAGTTGGTAGAGCAGATCATTTACACTGATAAGGTCGGGGGTTCGAGTCCCTCATCGCGCACCAAATCAAATTTGTACAGAAAATGCTTGAAACTAAAAAAGAGGGTCTTTATAAAATCATCAGATACATCTTTGCTGGAGGAATCGGCGCTGTTACAAATATAGGAACATTCTCAATACTCTTTCACATCATTCGTGTGTGGTATATCACATCATCAATATTGGCATTTATAATAGCCATATTTGTATCTTTCGTGATGCAAAAATATTGGGCTTTTCGCGACACAGATCATAGTCAGATTAAAACACAGGCAACAAAATTTTTTATAATGGGTGGTATTAATCTTCTCATAAATACACTCTTGGTTTTTATCTTTGTCTCATTGGCACACCTCAATCCCCTTGTGGCACAAATACTATCAGCAGGCCTCATCGCTGTGGCCACATATTTTCTTTACCAAAAATTTATCTTCACAAATAAAACAGAAATTATATGAATGATACCGAGACACGAATAAAAACAGACATACTTATTATTGGTGCTGGTCCAGCAGGAATGGCTAGCGCTATGGAACTCTCAAAAGCAAAGAAAGATTTTATTCTAGTAGAAAGAGCAGACGCGGTGGGCGGGCTCTCAAGAACCTATACCTTTAAAGAAGGCAACCTCACTTTTTATACAGACAACGGGCCCCATAGATTTTTTTCCAAAAATCCATACTTGTATGAATTTATTGGTGACTTACTAAAAGAAAAGTGGATAAAAGTAAATCGCCAAACGCGTCAGTTTATTGATGGAAAATTTTATGACTATCCTGTAAACGCGCTTCAAGCTTTTAAAAATCTAGGAATTTTTCAATCTATCAGAATGGGCGTTGACTACTTTGTTGCAAAGATAATATACGGCGTTTTCAAAAAACCGATAAAAAACTTTGAAGATTATATCGTGGCAAATTTTGGTAAATCTCTCGGCAGATTTAGCATGATCAACTACACAGAAAAAATATGGGGAATTCCTGCGCGAGAAATCCATCCAGACTGGGCAACACAAAGAATAAAGGGGCTCAATCTATTTACCATTGCAAAAGACACTTTCAACCGACTCTTTAAAAAATCAAACACAACAAAACCAAAATCACTGGTAGATATGTTTTACTATCCAAATCAAGGCACAGGACTTATATATGAAACAATCAGAGGTCGACTAGAAAAAGAGGGCTACAAAATTCTTTTCAACTCTTCTCCTATAGAGGTGCGACATGAATCTGGAAAAATAAAAGAGGTGGTACTTCAAACACCCACAGGAAAAATGATTGTGGAATGCAATTCTCTTATTGAATCAGTGCCTATTACTGAGTTTGTAAAACTTATGTCGCCAAATGCACCAAAAGAAGTAATAGAATCTCTTGATACCCTACGTCACCGCAGTCAGGCATATCTTTTTATCACACTCAACAAAAAATCTATCACAACAGACCAATGGATATACTTCCCTGCTAAAAATATGCCCATAGGAAGAATCAGTGAGATGAGAAACTTTAGTCCGCTTATGAGTCCACCAGGTAAGACATCAATCTTTATAGAATTTTTCTGTTTTGAAGGAGATGAAATATGGAATATGGACGCGACACAACTTTTTGAATACACAATGTCGCACATAGAAAAAACAGGTCTTTTCACAAAAAAAGAAGTAAGAAAATACTACCTAATTCGCCAGAAAAATATTTATCCGATCTACGATTTAAATTACAAAAAATACTTAGCTGATGTAAAAAACTATCTAGATCAATTTAAAAACCTTTACTACATAGGTAGACCTGGGCGCTTTAGATACAATAATCAAGACCACTCTCTAGAAATGGGAATCCTTGCAGCAAAAAGTCTTATAGAAAATAAAAGATACGATATTGAAAGTGTGGGAGAAGAAAAAGAATACTTTGAAAAAGCAGATCTGCCGACAGAAAATAAAAGTAAGGGTGTATAGAAATGATTTTTTCTTTTTTTAAAAAAAATATCCATATCTCATTAATAACAACATTAGCGATTATCGTTGTTATTTTTATAACTTTTATTTCTGGTCCGAAAAATATAGACAAACAAGATTATATTTCTCAGATAGAACATCTCCGAAACCCGCTCACCTCACAGCTAAACGAATTTGGAACATACAAAATATTCAAACCTCTTTACGCAGACATAGGCACGTATCTCTTATTTCTAAGCCCAGAAGCGCTCATCCTCACACTAAATGCAATATTTTTTTGTGGTACATATATTTTATTTTTCCTTGTCCTAACGGAGCTGGGTTTTTCAAAAAAATATAGCTTGTTTGGATCAATAATATCAATGCTCGCCTATCCTGCTTTGTGGTATGGATATGCACTTGGTACAGATGTATCTGGATGGTTTTTTTGTATCGCAACAATATATACAGCGCTAATAGCATTCAAAAATAATACGGCCAGATATTTTTTGCTGGCTTCTGTGTTGGGATTTATTGGATTTCTAGGAAAAGAAACGGGATTGCTTGGCTTAGGCTTTGCTGGTGCATATGCCATATTGAATTGGAAAAATTGGGGGGTAAAAAGGATTACAAAAAGTATTTTATTACTTTCTCTACCATTTGTAATACTAGAGCTCTCTTTTTTAACCTCAATGTATTTTTCAGGAGGAGAAAACTTTGTAAACTGGTTTTCAACCAACAAAGAGCGATTTGGTAATGTTCACACTTTTAAGTTTTGGTTTGGTAGCGAGGTGTCAACATTTAACATTCTTTGGTTATATGCATTCTACGCGCTCTTTTCTTTCTTCAAAAAAAGTATTGTGGTTCCAAAAGAAACAACTTATAAAATACTAGCTCTGATTATCGCCACCCTACCTGTGCTTGTATGGCCGATTTTTTTAGACAGAGTACTCTACATACAATTCATAGCGGTAATCCCACTTGCCTTATATGGAATTCAAACCTTAGCCTCAAAAAAACCTTCTTCAAAAAAATTTGAGGTGTTTCTTTTTATTCTACCGATCGTAGTAAGCTTTTTGATTATGAAAATAGGTGGACAAGACGGGCTTTATCTACTAATAAAAAACTTTGATTTTGGCCAATATTATGACAGAATAACTTCGATATTCCTTCCGTAGCTCAATGGATAGAGCAGCGCTCTTCTAAGGCGTTGATGTAGGTTCGATTCCTGCCGGGAGGACAAGAAAAAACTGTTTTTATTCTACAGAGATGGATCTGCTGAAATATGTCTTTCTGTCTCAATCTCAATTAGTTTTGCTTTTTTTGCTTCAAAACGTTCAACCGTTGAATCAAGCAACTCCCTATTTACCACCTCAGAAGTACTCTCATTTTTTTGCTCAGCCTTAAATATATCGCCACGATCAATTTTCAAAAACAAATAAGCACTTAGGCAAACTAGAGCGAGAGCTACCATACAAAAAGAAAAAAGTATTATCTTCCAATCTCGGTTTGGATTTATCAAAACACCTGCCGACTTTGGTCTTTTTTTAAATAAATCTTGAAAAAATTTTGGTAAAGTAATCTTCATAAAATTATTTTATCGTTAGTACATTCATCTCTATGGTAGCACTCCATTCTGGTACAGCACTTACAGCAGTGCCGTTCTGTGCAAAATAAAAAGGAACTGAGGAACTTCTACTTACGTTAACTTTTTCCAAACTCACCTTATATGGCAAGTTTTCCATATATAAAATAAAATTATAAATATTACTCCAAGACCCCCTCGCCTCTAAGCGCAAAGCAATCATCTCGCCTTTCACCGTAGAATCAGCTGTCACCACAGGAGAAATAGATCCTATGGTTACATTCACCCCGGTTTTTACCCCAGCGCCTTCTACGAGTTCAATAAAAGGTACGGTGTCATTTGTGTGTAAAAAATACGACCCAAGCTTCTCCATTTGTGTATTCAACTCTTCGGCCATTTTCTGGGTATTTTTTAATGTAGCTTCACGCTGGGCGTATAAATCTA
This sequence comes from uncultured Candidatus Saccharibacteria bacterium, assembly GCA_964441885.1. GTDB lineage: Bacteria > Patescibacteriota > Minisyncoccia > Phycocordibacterales > CALRHW01 > SICJ01. Next base: position 2,889 of record CAYTVX010000021.1, on the reverse strand, counting down.
TTTCCTGAGAAAACAAAGACGCCTTTTCATTTGTGTGTTTTATAGTAGAAAACAAAAAATAATATCCACCCAAAACAATGAGCACCAGTATTATTATCAGTATGAGGGTTTGTTTTGTTGATAGTGTCATTTTTTTAATTTATTTAAAATTGCCCAGAAATATTCATTGAAAAAGCGATGTCTTTATCTTTGGCAAAATTAGAAACGGGTAAATCAACCGATTTAAAAATGGTCTGAGCCTGCATCTGATGTAAAAACTTAGTTAAACTTTCACGATTTTTTGCCAAACCAGTTACAACAATGCTTCCCTCTATCGCTGTGGTGCTACGAACATACGTCATCTCTTTTATTCTAATATCTGCACTTTTGTCTTTTACAACCAGCCCAAAAATATCATGAGCAGAATAATCTACCGCCTCAGCCTTAAGTAATGCGAGCTTGCTGTCTGCATCGCGCAAAATAACACTCGCAGAATTGTTTGCGGTTTGTGCTTCGTTTTCTTTTCTTGCAGTATCAGCAATAGAAGATACTTCTTTGAGTTTTACATTGGAAAGCAAAAGAGACGGTACCAAAAAACCCGTGCCCACAAGCACCGTAAACAAAAGTGTAGTAAAAGCCACAATCATCCTACGATTTTTGTATTCTTTTTGAATAATCCCCTGTTCTTTTTGTGGTAAAAGATTTGTCATATCAACTTATTGCCAAACCAATAGCTGCAGCAAAACCCTGAGAATCTTGCTGTGAAATATCTGGAACATACTTATCAAAAGTAAAAACATTTTTCCACACATTACCCATTTCAATCTCAATACCAAGATTATTAAAAATATATTCTTTTACACCCTCCCGTGCTGATCCCTCACCACACAAAAGTATCTTTGAAATTTTTACTCCATTTTTTTCTTTTTTATCCCCACGCGCATGCCAATATATTTTACTCACCTCTTCTGCAAGCTCTGGCAAAGAATCTGCAGTAATCACCATTGTAGACGTAAACTGCACAGCTCCCGCTGTGACAATATAAAAACCAGTTTTATATCTTTCAAGATTCAAAATAAGATACGAATTGATATCATTTTTTTCAACCACAGATCTAGCCATAGACTGCGACTCAAGCTCAAAAGAGGTCACCACGAGACCCGCTTCTTTAAAAATACCGAGATACGTCTCAATCACTTTTTGTGGCACCACAGCAACCGCTACATCAATATGCGCAGGGTCTTTGTTTATTGAGGCACAAGGTATAACCGTGAAATCAAAAACAGACTCCGCAGCAGAAATTGGCACGTTTTCTTCTAGGGTAAACTCCACACTACTTCTCATTTCATCTGGTGCAACTGCGGGAATCTGGGTGCGATACACAAAAGCTTTTTCTTCGGGTAAAGTAGCTTTCACAAATTTTAAGTTGTACTCTTTTTTTAAACTCTTCAAAACTTCCACAACTTGCTCTGGCTTATTTATATATCCAGCATCTACAGCACCAGAAGGAAGTGGTCGTTCAGAATAATCACCCAAAACAAAACCACCTTCGTGTGGGCGGAGCTCCACAAAACGTAGATTGGTATCAGAAATTGCCAAACCCACAGATGGCATATCTAAAAATTTTGGCGGAGGAAAAAAATCAAAGAAATTCTTACTCATGTAAGCTCAATTATATACTATTCTTCTGCGAGTGTGGACTGATTAATGTGCAGAAGTTCCCGGTGGTACTGGAGATGATGGCTCAAGTAAAGAAAAATCTGTCTCTGTAGAAAGTGCGAGAATCATTCCATTACTTTCTAGGCCTTTGATTGTGCGTGGTTCTAGATTGGTGACAAAAGTGCAAGTCTTGCCGACAAGCACTGATACATCAGGAAAATGCATAGCAATACCGGAGATTATTTGTCGCGGAGATTCCTCGGCAAAGTCTACGGTGAGTCGCACCAGCTTGTCTGTCTCAGGCACTTTTTCTGCCGTCAAAATCTTGCCAGCTTTTATTTCTACTTTTTTAAAATCATCGATTGATATCATTTTTTTATTATTTATTATTGTCGAGCTTCTCCAAAAAACTTTTCAAAATCAGTGCCGCCGCCGAAGCATCAAGCATTTCATTTTTAACTTTTTTCTGACGCGTCCTCTCCACCTCTCTATCTGGTCGGCGATTTCCTAAACGCTCTGCATGTGCGCTCGTAAAAAACTCCGGCTCCATTTCTACACGAATTTCTGGCATAGTCATAGAAATTTCTGCGACAAAATTATTTATCTGTTCCATTATCGGATTATCTTTTCCGCTAAAATCTTTTGATTCCCCCATTACGACACAGCCCACATCATTTGCATCACAAATTTTTTGTATCTCTGATAGGAGATTTTTGTCATTTGGAAGCACAGCTAGGGGCAGAGCAAAAGAATTGCCCTCGTCCGACAAGGCCACACCCACCCTTTTGCTACCAAAATCTATACCCATGTATCGCATAGCTATAATATATCAGATTTTTTTGCTATTATATCTCTCATGCTCATGGAAAATATACAAAACGTTCAGCTTTTCTTTACCAATCATCCGTTTTTGGCTTTTGCCATAATGCTGTGGAGCATAGCTTGGAAAGGACTTGCCCTTTGGCGATCCGCTCAGCTATCACACAAAAAATGGTTCATAGCTATTTTGGTGCTAAACACTGTAGGAATACTCGACATCATATACTTGTATTTCGTAGCAAAAAAATATACAGTGGTGTCTGAAACGGAAGAGAAAGCTGAGGATACAGCACAGAATCAATAGAAAATGTAGACCGATTGCCTGCTTTGGCAGGCAATCTCTGGAGGAGTGGCAGAGTGGTCGAATGCACTAGTCTTGAAAACTAGAGGGCTCGTAAGGGTCCCGTGAGTTCGAATCTCACCTCCTCCGCA
>CAYTVX010000020.1:0-9185 GCA_964441885.1 uncultured Candidatus Saccharibacteria bacterium | reverse complement strand
CTGCGGCCACCCGTAGGTGTATGGTCCGTGTCTCAGTACCATCGGTGGGGGTCAGCCTCTCAGCTCCCCTAGACGTCATAGCCTTGGTAAGCCATTACCTTACCAACTAGCTGATATCCCGCAGGCCTTTCCCAAAGCGATAAATCTTTACTCCGAAGAGACTATCAAGTATTAGCCAATCTTTCGACTGGTTATTCTTGACTTTGGGGGAAGTACCTACGTGTTACTACCTCGTTCGCCACTGCCCTTGCGGGCCGTTCGACTTGCATGCCTTATCCACGCCGCCAGCGTTCATCCTGAGCTAGGATCAAACTCTTAGTAAAAATTTATTTTTAAAGACAAATTTTTGTTGAACGGAACAAAATAGAAAATAGTATCTTTCTAAAGTGCGCCCTGTTTTTAAGAGTTTTCTCTTGCCTAGAACTTTTTAATCCTAAATTATTTTTGAATAAACTATTTGACTTGCACGTAGTGTTAATACGTTCAATATTTCAAAGTACATCCCTATATCTTTTATAGGGATTCAACCATTATATAGATATCTGTTTTGGAGTCAAGGGGGTAGAAAAACTAGCAAAATAGGCTCTTCATTAAAGCACTTCGCTAACTCGTTCGAAGCTTATTTTAGGAGTTTTTTGACTTAATTTTACCGAGTGTCACAAGCAGTGGTGACGCCAAGAAAATAGATGAATATGTACCGACGATAACACCCACAAGAAGCACGAAAGCAAAGTTTCGAGTTGTTTCGCCACCCACAAAGTAAAGCGCAACAAGTACCAAGAAAATAGTAAGAGATGTATTTATTGAGCGACCAAAAGTTTGGCTAACACTCTTACCAACTGTAATTTCAAAATCTTCGTCTGTGCGAGAGTCGTGATTTATGCGTAAGTTTTCGCGTACTCGATCAAACACCACGATAGTGTCGTGCACAGAATATCCAAGAATCGCTAGAATCGCTGTAACGAAAAGCAAATCAATTTCTCCACCATAAAGATGTGCAAAAAGAATGAAAACTCCAGTAGGTACTATCACATCGTGTACAAGAGCAAGAATAGTTACAAATCCATATTTCCAAGAGGCTACTGGTTTCGCAACCTTTCTAAAAGCAAAAGTAACAAAAAGTACAATACAGATGATTACAAGAGCGATAGCGATAAGCGCTTTATTTTTTAGCTCATTGCCCACTACCGGGCCAATAGTATTGAAACGCTCTTCTTTTGGAAGTGTTATACCATCTACTGAAAGCGCTTGAGTAAGCTGTGTTTTTTCTTCTGTTTTTAGCTCACGAGTGCGCACCACAAAACGATCAGAACCTGAAGGCTGTACTGAGTAACCACCGAGACCAAGAGTGTTTATTTTCCCCTGCACAGTCTCTAAAGCTGGTCGAGAGTTGGCAGAATATGATACTTCCATAATAGAACCACCCTTAAAATCAATTCCAAAATTGAATCCGAAAATGACCATTAAAGCGATAGCGCCAGCAGTCAAAAGAGTAGAGAGGGCAAAAAATATTTTTCTGTATTTTACGACAAACATAGTTTTATTTTATATGAAGACCGTTACTAAAAAGAAATCTCGCAAATTTTCCAGAACCTTTTGGTACGATAGCGAAAAGCATTGTGCGCGTAGCAGTAATAGCTGTAAACATACTTACAAGAACACCGATACCAAAAGTAAGCGCAAAGCCCTTTACCGCAGATGTACCGATCCAGAAAAGAACAACGGCTGTAATGATACTTGAAATATTTGAGTCACGAATAGAAAGCCAAGCTCGATGGAAACCTTCGCGCATAGACTCATGAATATTTTTTCCACGCTTCAACTCCTCTTTTGTACGCTCAAAAATAAGAACGTTGGCATCTACCGCCATACCAATAGACAAAATAAACCCAGCAAGACCAGCGGCAGTAAGGGTAACTGGAATGAGTTTAAATAACGCAAGAGAGATGACGATGTACATCACAAGTGTGATTGAAGAAATAAAACCCGGCAAACGGTACCAGAGTACAAGGAAAAGTGCCACAAGAATAAATCCCCACATTCCTGCACGCACACCAGAATGAAGAGCGTCTTGCCCAAGAGAAGCTCCTACGGTTTGTGTTCCGACAAGCTCAATCGGTACTGGCAACGCTCCGTAGTTTAGATTGCGCACAAGTGTCTTTGCCTCATCAGGAGTGAAAGTTCCAGAGATAACCGCTTCTCCGCTCGTTATTTCTTCTCTTATTACTGGTGTAGAAATCGGCTCTCCATCTAGAAAAATAGCAAGTACGTGTCCAACATTCTGTTTAGTAATTTTTGCAAACAAATCTTTTCCCTCACTATTAAAAACAAGACCAACAACCGGCTCACTAGAAGTTTGATTAAAATCAAGGCGTGCCTTATCAAGAAGTCTTCCTGTAAGACCCGTTGATTCAAAAGATATGTGCGCCTCTAAAACTTTTGGGTCGTCTTTAGACGGTCCCATTTTTTCAACTTGCAGCTTAAAATCAAGCAAAGGTGTTTTACCTATGAGAGCAACAGCTTTGTCTATATCAGTCACACCTGGCAACTCTACAATAAGTCTTTGCTCTGACACTCCGCTCACTAAGCTTGATTTTTCTACCTGCACTACCGGCTCTGAAACACCAAAAATATTAACTCTGCGTTCTATTACATCACGCAAAGAACCCATTGAGGCGTTTACATCACCTCCCTTTACTTGGGAAAGATCTGCTTTGTAAACAAGCTCTGTACCTCCGTTTAGATCAAGTCCGAGCTTGAAAGCAAAACGTGACAAAGAAGAATCTGGCTTAAACTGTGACGCATATACAAAATAACCAACTGCAAACAAGAGGATAATGAGTACTACTGAGTATATTCTATATTTTTTCATAAAGTCCCATATTACTAAAGATTAGCTTATATTTGCAAGTTTTTTTAATTCCTCTATCCCCCCCATTAAATCTACAGCTGGCTTCCATCCGAGTACGGATTGAGCTAGACCGCTATCTGCTACAGCTCTTTTTGGCTCAACGCGTGATGCAATAAACTCAACTTCTCCACCCACAAGTTTGGCTATGTCTAAAACAGATGTTTCTATACCTGTACCAATATTAAAATACTCCCCCTTACCCACACTCGCACTTTCCATAGCTAGCATATTTGCACCAACGATATCTTTTACGTTTACATAATCACGAGTAGTTTTACCGTCACCAGTTATTGTGAGATTTTTACCCTGACTTAAAAGTGCAAAAAATTTTGCAATCACAAGCGCGTATGCACCCTCCGAATTGTGCCTAGGGCCATATACATTAAAATACCGAAGGCTCACAGTCTCTAGATCATAGATATCACTAAACATTTTACAGTACAATTCACCCACATATTTATGTACACCATATGGACTCTTTGGCACAGCCGAAACACTTTCAATAAGTGGCATCTGCTCCTGATCACCGTATACAGCACAAGAAGATGAAAAGACTACTCGCTTTACCTTGGCGTCACGAGCTGCAATGAGAACATTTAGTGTTCCATTTACATTTATATCATTTGATTCTACTGGGTGCTGTATCGAAAATTCTACACGTGGCTCGGCGGCGAGATGGAAAACATATTTTGCCCCATCAAAGATTGGAAAAATATCAGAAAAATTTCGTATATCCTCTATATGAAGTGTCGCTTTTTCGTTTACATTATTTTTATTTCCACGAGATAAATTATCTATTATGTGTACATCAAAACCACGCGCAACAAGTTCATCTACCACATGCGATCCTATAAAACCCGCACCTCCAGTAACAACAGCTTTTTCTTTTTTCATTTTTTAAATTATACCCCAACTCTTAAAATAAGCTTTTTTATAGTTTTTAGGGCAATGATAATATCCAAAACAAAAGAGCGGTTTTTTAGATAATATAGATCATAAGAAAGTTTATCTTTGGTTTGCTCCACAGCCAAACCATGATGTGGATGATCGTCATGATAAATCTGTGCCCACCCAGAAAGACCCGGTTTTAAAATATGACGCACATCATAGTAAGGGATATCGTGCTCATATTGCTTTACCGCTTCCGCAAACTCTGGTCTTGGACCGATGAGAGAAACTCCTCCAGATATCACGTTCCATAATTGAGGCAGTTCATCAATGCGTGTCTTTCGCAAAAAAGAACCTACCCGAGTAACTCTATTTTCATTTGCCCCTCCCCACTTTCCGCCATCACTAGCCACAGTCATAGTTCTAAATTTAAACATTTTTACCGGCTGATTATTTTGACCTACACGCTCCTGAATACTAAAAATCACCCCACCATCATCCATTTTTATAGCGATATACACAAAAGGATAAAACAACAAAGACACCACACCAAGAGGCAGAGCCAGAAGAACATCCATAATACGCTTTAGCACATCATAAGCCGGCTTAGAATCTAGAGAAAAGTTTTCCAAAAACCAACTATATGTCATAAGAGAAAGAGGGATTCTATCAAAAATATCTTCATATATTTTATTCATATCCACAAAACGAATCTTTGAAAAAACAAGGTTATAAAGGTGTGGAAGTACTGGTCCAAGCTTGCTGTTTTTAAAATCAGCCACAATCACCTGTACATCTTGTGAATAAATCTGCTCAAGCACTTCATCTTTAAAATCAAGACTTTCTACTCCATCTAAATCAATAGAAGAAATAAAAAAAAGATCATATCGAGAATTATCATTCACCTCCTGTTTCAATTCCTTCATTTCTTTTCCACTCCCTATAAGTATGGCGTTTTGTTTATTACGAACACTGAAAAAAGTCTCACCATAAATTCTCCAACAAAGAATAAAGCAAAAAGATACGATAAGATATATGAAAAGATTTGTTTTTGGTGTAATCCCAAAATATGGAATGAGATAAAAGAAAAGCACAGCAAGACCAGTATTTACTAGCTGAGCATTAAATATTGTTCCTGGAATTTTTTTTCTAAGTATAAGCGTGTGCTTTTCATAAAGACCCGCAACAAAAAAAACTACAATCCAAACGACAAACAAAAAAGAAAAAGCGATAAAGTGATCACGGAACAAACTCCATTCCGGCATCTCTCCGTAGCGAACAAAGAGCATAAACCAAAGAGAAAAGAAAAAGAAAAACACATCGCCCACAAAAAGCAAAAGCGCCTCCTTTTTTCGCAAGATAGTCATAATAGTGTGTTTCTATATTAGCAGATTGTATAATTTTTACTAGGGTGAAAAAGGGCTAAAATTCGTGCTATAATACCGTTTATGTCTAAAAATAGACGTAAAATTTTATACGTTATTACCAAAGGAAACTTTGGTGGAGCCCAAAGATACGTATTTGATTTGGCTACTTCTGTGCCAAAAGAAAAATTTGATGTTGTGGTCGCATTTGGTGAAAGCGGTACACTTGCTCAAAAACTAAAAAAAGAGGGCATTCGTACTATTGAGATGACTTCCCTAAAACGTGACGTCAGCCCCCTACTTGATCTAAAAGTACTATTTGAACTTATAAAAATATTTAAAGAAGAGAAACCAGATATTATCCATTTAAATAGCACAAAAATTGGCGGACTCGGTGTGGTTGCTGGTAGAGTTGCTGGAATCAAAAATATAATATTCACAGCTCACGCTTGGGCATGGAATGAAAATAGAAATCCACTATCGAAAACCATAATAATGTTTCTTCAGTGGTTTACTGTTTTTTGTTCACATAAAACCATCGCGGTCTCCACCAACCTTTCAACACAAATGCTTCGCCTACCACTTGTGTCACAAAAAATAAAAGTTATTCACAATGGAATCAACACCTTTGATTTAAAAGACGGCTTTGAAGCAAGGCAAAAAATTGGGAGCACTATTCAGCACAGCGTATGGATAGGCACGGTATCTGAACTACACAAAAACAAAGGGCTAGACTACCTCATCGAAGCGTTCTCACAAATATCAGAAGAATACAAAGACTGCGGACTAGTGATTGTAAGTGACGGCGAAGAACGTGAAAATATAACAAATCTTATTGCGCAAAAAAAATTACAAGATCGAGTGCATTTGGTTGGTTTTGTTGAAAATGCAAAAATATATATGAAAGCTTTTGACATATTTACCCTCACGTCTCGCACAGAAGCACTTCCTTATACGCTACTTGAAGCTGGTATAGCACAGCTACCCGTCATCGCAAGCGCTGTGGGTGGAATACCAGAAATAATAGACGGTATAGAAAATGGACTACTTGTCTCCAAAGGAAACGTCCGCGAGATTGCAGAAAAACTTTCTTTTTTATTGGAAAATGAGCAAGCAAGAATACTTTACGGAAAAAATCTAAAAGAAAAAGTGCTCAGCAATTTTTCACAAAAGGAAATGGTCAACGAGACAATTGCATTATATAATTAAAGCCATGAGTGACGTAGAATTTGAAGAAGAAGACACACTGCTCGCACAAGCACCGAGACAGATGGAAAATGTTCCAACCCTGTGCAAGATTCTCATAAAAACTGGGTTAATAAAAACTGTAGCTCAAGCAAACATCGTGCTAGCCATCATAGGCATCGGAGCCTTTGCTTTATCGATATACGTATTTCTTAACTTTGTATTATTGTAGATTTACGATACCTTCGCATTCCCATAAGCATACCTAGTCCAAGAAACTCGGTAAGTAAATGACTACCTCCATAACTCATAAAAGGAACAGTAATACCTGTAACCGGCAAAAGACCGATATTCATTCCAATATTTATAATAAAATGAGTCATAAATAAAATAGTAATACCCATACCAAAAAGCATCTCAAAATTGGTCGCCCCATGAAGAGCGTTTATTAAAATCCTCCATATCAAAACCCCAAAACAAAAAAACAAAAGAATCACGCCCACAAAACCCCACTCCTCCGCAAATGCGGCAAAAATAAAATCAGTTTGGTATTCTGGCAAAAATTTTAATTTAGACTGAGTTCCATAACCAACACCTTTTCCTAAAAGTTGACCCGACCCCACGGCAATCATTGATTGATAAGCATTGTAGCCCGCCCCACGAATATCTGTGAGCGGATTAACAAAAGTCATAATTCTTTGCTTTTGATAATCTTGGAAAACATAAAACCACAAGCCACAAAAAGATATCACTCCAATGAGAACCACGGTGACTAAGTGTTTTTTAGAAATTCCAGATACCATCACCATTCCAAACCATAAAATAAAAATAATAATAGCGCCTCCAAAATCTGGCTGAAGTAAAATTAGAAAAAATAAAACAAAAGCATATATTGCAGAGACAATAATGTGGCGAACATGCGCTATTTCCACATGTCTACGTGTAAAATATTTAGAAAGAAGCAGTATGAGAACAATTTTTGCAGGATCAGAAGGCTGAATAGAAAAAGCTCCGAGATTAAACCAGCTTTGCGCTCCTTTTGACACATAACCCAATGTAAAAAGAAGAGCAAGCACAGCACAAGATATAATAAAAATAGAAATAATAACACCTGTCTTTCTTAAAAATCTGAAATCAAACAAACTTACCACAAAAAATAAAAAAACTGATATAAAAATCCAAATCAACTGTTTTTCAAAAAAATGACTCTGCTCTTCTACAAAAGAATTCATAGTAGCAAGACCCGCAAAAGAAATGAGAACCGCAGAGGAAAAAAGAATCCAGTCTACAGACGAAAGACGCTCGCGCAAAAAACGTGGAAATAATTTTGAAAAGGTTGTGCCAATTAAATTTCCCATTTCTTAAATAAGACCTTGTTGCACCAAAGGAATCACTTCTATTGTAGTAGGACTGTCTTTACAAATAGAAGTAGCAATTTCTTTATAAATAGTTCCTAAGTTTTTACTTGTTGCGGCCGCAAAATAATGATCTGGGCCAGAAGCAATACTCTCCAAAAAACCCTTATTTATAGCGCTCCCTAACCCAATTGTATAAATCTGAATGTCTGCCTTTTTAGCCTCATCAGCAACAAGCATTGCTGTTGTTTCTGGATATTTTTCATCCCCAACCTTCAGTGGTCGTGTTGCCAAACCATCTGTGAGGGCAATAATAATTCTACGGGCAATACTATTGTGACGTTCCCCTCCAAGCTCCACGAGAGCTTTCTGCAAACCATCAGAAATATTTGTCTGTTGCAAAACACCAGTACCGATAGCAATAGAACCTATTGCACTTTTTACTGAAACTAAATCTTTTGTGAGCTCTCTATCAATCGGATTTGACGCTTCTCCAGCATAAGACACCAACCCGACCTTATCTTCTACACCGAGCTGATTTACAAAAAGTATTGCCGCATTTTTCACATCAGTAAGTGGCTGGGGTGGATTTATACCATCGCTCGCCATACTACCAGATCTATCTATTACTATCATTACATCTGCAGGCACCTTACACACACCACTCTGAGTATCAAAAGGGGCTGGCCAAGTAAATACTACATCACTACTCTGATCTTTTTCCAAAGAATCTATATAAGTCCGAGAAGCTCCAATAGCGTTGTTTTTTCCATCGTAGATGATCGCAAGTACTTCAATATTTGAAAATGGAATAAGCGATTTGTTTTCAATTGTGGCATCCAAACGAGGCCGAATATCCTCACGCGTAAGATTTTTTTTGCTTACCACCAGCTTTGGCGGTGTAACAGTATTTTTATTCCATGTGGGTGTTTTTGTGAACTCAAACGTGGTGCGAGTAGGAATCTTTTGACCTACTTGTATATTTGGTTCAAACACTCCAAAAACTTTATTCTTTGGAATATACGCATAGCCCTCACGAGATGCTATTAAAAGATTTTGACTGTCGTAAAGTTTAAAAACATAAGGAACGTTTATTGCTTCCGAATTTATGTTGTGATTTGAAATATATGCTGTTGCAGAATACATGCCAGAAACTACCTTAAAAGATCTACTCCAAAGAATATCTGGTTCAATCGCTTCAAAACTACACAAAAGCTGACATGAGCCACCACAATCTACTCCAAACTCATCTCCGTTTTTATTATTATCAAAGCAAGTTGGTTTGTCATACCAAACAAAAAAAGCTGGCACAACAATAACCAGAATCACAAAAATAAAGAAAACGGACAAATACAAAAATTTTCTTTTTGAAGACCAAGATGACATGTTCCTCTAATAATAGCAGAATGTCGTCTTGTTTTAAATCCTTAGTTCTGGCGGCTACCTACTTTCCCCCTCATCGGAGTATCATCGGCACTATGG
>CAYTVX010000019.1:4149-10219 GCA_964441885.1 uncultured Candidatus Saccharibacteria bacterium | reverse complement strand
TATTGACCAATGACGGACGCATCACTGACAAACTTTTAAACCCAGACTATGTTCACCAAAAAGAATATGTGGTAAAGACTCGTGAAAAACTGCGTGCAAATTTTAAAGAAAAAATGGAAGCCGGCGTAAAAATAGAAGGTGCTGAAAACTATGTAACAAAACCTTGTAAAGTAAAAGTAATAAACGACCATCTTTTCCGTATTGTTATTACAGAAGGAAAAAAACATCAGATTCGCCGTATGTGTGTAGCGCTTTTCAATGAAGTAACAGATCTAGAACGCGTAAGAATAATGAATTTAAAAATTGATAAACTGCCAGTGGGTAGCTATAGAGAAATAAAGGGAGAAGAGCTGGAGATGTTTATGAAAGAATTGGGTTTTTAAGTAGGATTTAGTAAATAAAAAAGAGTCTCTGAGCGGGTTAGCGTAGCGCTTTAGCAAAGAGACTCTTTTTTATTTTATTTAATTGTTTTACTTCTTCTTTGGCTCATCTATATCCTTGAAAGCTCCACGCATGTGTCTGATAGCTTCTACGATACTTTTTGATAACTCAGGAATTTTCTTTGCACCAAATAAAAGTATAAATATTATCGCAAGTATTATGAGCTCTCTAGTTCCTAATCCAAACATGTTTTTGTTTATTAATATTAATTAAAATTGTAAACTCGTACAAAAAAACTAATGGCAATCCCATTGCTAATAATGATAGCCCATCAGTAGGTGGAAGTAAAGATACCAATAAAAACACTAAAAAATAAGCGAATCGCCTCTTTTGACTCAAAAAATCTCTACTTATAACGCCAATTTTTATTAAGGCTGTAAGTATTATAGGAAACTGAAATACTACCCCAAGTAGCGAAGAAGTGATGAAAATTTGTGACAGAAAAGAGCTAACATCCCATATATTTTGTACACCTAGACCGCTATTTATCTTTGCCAAAAGACCAAAAGAATAATAAAGAATTAAAAAACCATAAAAAAATCCTGCTAGAAAAAATATCACACTTATAGGCACGGCCAAGAAAAACCATTTCTTTTCCTTGCCAGTAAGTGCAGGAGAAGCGAAAGAAAAAATCTGAAAGATAACGATTGGTAAAGTAGAGATAATAGCAGAGAAAAAACCTATATCCATAGCAACATCCGCAAACTGAAAAGGAGAAGTTGTGGCTATGACTACACCACTCATTTTAAAAAGGTTCACGACATTCTTAATTATAAAAGCAGACGAGAAAAAACCTATTATAAAAATAGCAAGAAAAAATATCGTAGAAAAATAGAGTTTTCTACGTAAATCCTCTAAATAAGGTAGGAACTTTTTAAAATTTTCTTTTAGACCATCCACCCCACTATTCTGACATTATGAAGATATTTCCGCCAGTAGCTTCTGGTATTTCAAGCAATAAAAGCTGACTTCCGCCAGATTCCACGACAATATCCTCAAGAGGGTCACTGTTTACTTCAGACGGTAATTCTAAAAGAAAATCCTGAATTTCTCCTTCTGAAAAATTAATATCTGTAAGACTCATATTTTTTATTTAACAATTTTCTCAACAACATCAGAAATCGTTTCTGCAGTTTTTGATATTTCCTCTACTTTTCTATTTACAGATTTAACAACGTCTGTTGCCTCATCAATAACTTTTTTAACCTCAATACGAGAATCATCTATACTTATGGAAGGCGTGGTGGTAGAAGTGGCTGAATCTGGATTTGGTACAATAGCTGGCACAAAATCAAGTTCTTCAGCACCTTCATCTGCTTTTTCTTTTATACTTTCTTCTATTTTAATTTTCTTTTCTTGCTGGATTCCCTCTTCTTCCATTATTGTCTCCACAGAAGAGTTGCTTAGATTTCCACCATTCATTTGGGATAAAAGCTCATTACTCATACGCACGAAAGAAGCTGCACTATGAGTAGACTCTGGATCTATTTTTAAAATCTCCTCACCTAATTCTTTCGGATCATTAAACTTATAAATAAAGCCACCATACTTTATGTACTGGGCTTGAAAAGATCCCGCAACAACATCAGGGTTAGTAACATCATAAAAATCTATCAAATCAGTATCATTGTAATCTCCGGTCGCGGAAGAAACTCTAAGATTTTTTTCTTCCAAAATATTTTGATCTTTTTCTATGTGAATCATATTAGTTTTGTGTTAGAAGAGCACGCACTTTTATGTTATCTGGTATTGATGTGGGTGTATATCGTATATATGTAGTTTCGTTTGCCTTGTCTGATGTATTGTATGAACCCCAGTTGCTTCCGTCATCTGTGGATTTTTGCCAAGTACCCTCTGCACTTGCTGTGGTTGTATCATCCAAAAGTTCTGTATCTGTTTCTGCATTGTAAAGTCTAATTCTGAGCGTCGGTACTGTACCGCCAAATGCAGTGGCAAATCTCCAAGCAAATATTTTACTTGAAATAGAAGACTGGGCTACTGAAGGCTGATAATGACTATCTGTAGTATTGTCTTCATAAGTAAAACATAGATTGTAAACTCTATTTGGAATACACGTTGTACCTATTGTTCTAAATTCAATTGCAAATTGAATTTCTGTACCAGGAAGGGCTTCAGAAAGATCACCTGTTTGATCTACTATTTCCCATGTACCAGAATCATCATCAATACCGTTTGTACGGTAATAAATTCTAATTGGATCAGTAGATACTGTAAGGCCGGCATTTCCTAAATAGTCAGCATTGTTTACATATACTCTCGATAATAATGTTGCGTTTGTTGTTGATAATGCTGGTGTAATCAATCTCTGATTTACAGAACCTGTGGCATATTGCCAATCAGCACCGAGAGGAATAGCGTACATAATGTTTGTGGTAGAAGCCGTACCGGTACGAGCCATATACACCAAACCAGCCTGAGACCATACAGATAGAAGTGCTCCCTGTGGACTTGGGTGTGGCACAGAATCTGAATCAGCAGTTGATTGGTCTTGTTGTCCTGTTTCAACCAAAAAGATATGATCAAAAACATATGATCCAGAAGCATCGTATTTTGTAATATAAGCACGACGATTTGCTGTAGTGGTTCCTGCTCCAGTAGACGTAATAATTAGTCTGTCTATCTGGTCGGCGATTTCCACACTAGACATCAAGCTGGAAGCTGTATATGTAGCAGAACCTCCTGGTGGTACTTCAGTCATTGAGTCAGATACCCATGTAGTACTTCCTTGAGTAATATCAGAAAGAGGTGCACGACAAATTCTTGTTGTAGTAGCAAAATACAGACACTTAACGCCAGATCCCGGACCATGGGCAAGAACACCTATTCTTCCATTGTTTGTCTGCGAAACTGTTCCAGTAACAGTTTGAGTTCCTGTAGTGAGAACCCACGCTGAAGATGATTTACCTGCACCTATACCACCCAGAGTCGTTAGATCTGTTCTAAAATTATATTTATATACTTGTGGAGTAGTAGCAGCCTGAACCTCTATAATATAAGCATACTGTTCTGTCCAACTAACCCTATCATCCAAAGCCAATCCTCCAGAAATACCGTTACCGCCTACTATTACATAAGAAGTACCACCAGAAACTGTAGCGGAAGAAGAAATGGTTAGTGAAGTTGCAGATCCAACAGCGGTAATGGTGTACCAGGTAGTAATAGATGCTGGATTAGTAGAACCAAAACCAATTCTACACCCTAAATGTGTTGCGGCCGCCCAAGATGTACCAGATCCAGTAACTGTAGTAGACGTAGGAACAGTTACCGTTCCGGTTGAATATAATGAATCCAAATCAACAAGAGAATAACAAGCTTTTGTCTTATCTACTGTAGTAGCCGCAGAAATAGTCGTACCTCCAACAGTAAAATCATCATAAGAAAGACCGTTTACCATAGAAAGACCCGCCGCAGCAATAACAACCGCTGTGGTAACTGTCAAAACTTTTAAATCTTCTATTACATACGCTGTACCAGAAGTAATAGAAAGATTTGCAGCAGTACCTCCTGTACCACTGGCTGTAACGTTTGTTTGAATAGTAATGGACGTGTCGCCACCGACAGCGTTGATATAGTACCAAGTAGATATTTGTGTTGGGTCTGTACTACCAAAACCGATTCTTGAACCAATTGACATACGAGTAGAAGACCAAGAAGTACCACTACCTGTCACCGTTGCACCAGATACACCGATGGTACCAGTAGAATAAGTATCATATACAACTCTCATTCCTCTTATTGTCTGGTTACCTCCACCGGTCGGATATGTAATTGTAATAAAACCTCTCCAAGTAAATTGTGATGTTAGTCTATCATACAAGAAACACGATATACGACGAGTGGCTGCTGCTGTAGCAATATCAGCCAAAAATACCCAATCTTTTTTTACCTCTTTATCTATAACAAAAGATGTACCGGAGCTTATTGTTCCAGCAGATGTCGCAATAGTAAGCTCGGTACCAGAAGATATGGCTGTAATATTATACCAAGTTGTAATCTGAGATATATCTGTGGAACCAAAACCTATACGAGCGCCGATCGGCACGCCGTTTGATAACCAACTAGTACCACTACCAGTTACAGATGTACCAGATACTTCAACCGTACCAGTAGAATAAAAACCTTCCTTACTTATCCAAGATACAACGTGTGGGTATGTAGAAGGAATTGCAGTACCAGTTTCATTTGGTCTAGCTACACCAATCTTTATTGGACCGGCAAAATTATCGGTTGCATCAACACCTGAATATTGCTGTATAAGATCACCTAAAACTGTCTTTGTGGAATCATAAGAATCATAAGGTATTGTTGTTCCTGTGAAAATGTGTTCTACTGCTCGTTTTGCCATAATATTTTTTAATTATAAATTATTATACCTCCAAATAATCAACATTTATCTGTACTGTTGTGGTGCCAGTGATAACGCAATAAAAAACTTCGTTGACACCACCTTCTATATAATTTGGGTGATTATTTGAACCATACAGACCGCCCGTCTTTGGTGAAAGATACTTCTCTTTGTCTGTACCACCAGACGTAAAACGGAAAGAGACATTTGTAGCATCAGCACTTAAAGAAAAACGCGTACTATATATACGTAATTTTTTACCAGATGAAGGTGTGATCACGTTTCCAGAAGAACTAAGGCTTGTCGTTGTCTTATTTACACCCTGACCACTCAAAATGTTTTGTAGACTTTCTTCTGTTGCTGGATTTATACGAGTGTTGGAATCATCTTTTAGACCAACAACACTAGAAGAAGGTGTGCTACCCATTATGAGAGCGTCTGCCTTTTTAGGAAACATTGTGGCAGCAAACACACCCACTCCAGCTGTACCGAGTACTTTCAAAAAGAGGCGTTTGTTGAAATCACCTATCGCCGGTACACTTTCACCGCTTTCTTTTTTTATTTTTCCTTTTCTGATTAAACGAAAAGAAAATTTATTTGGTGCAACGGAAAACATAAAAACTATAAATATAATAACATGTAACGCAAACAAATAAATAAAAATTATGTGAATATCTTTCTTTACTAATTGATTTTAATCAAATATTATTGAATCAAATATTCTCATGAAAAAAATATTACCTATTTTTGCATTTTTCATTTTGTTTTCTGGATTATTTTTATTTTTTTCAAAAATAGCTAATGCGGATTATCAAAGAGCCTCACTGGGCGACACCATCACAATAGGAGAATTTGTTTATGATGATGATTTTGTTGCTACCACCACAGCTGGGTGTACTCTAACTGTTTATGATCCATCTGGAAGTATAAAACTTAACGCTGGAGCAATGACAGCAAATGCAAACGGCTGGACTTACTACAATTTTTCTATAGGAGCTGGAGAAAGTGAGGGTGATTGGCCTACTTTTATGACTTGTGGAAATATTTCTAATGGTGATTTGGTAAAAGTAAATAAAACTTTTACAGTAGGTGCAACAATCGCAGCTACAAGCACTATTGCAAACGCTGTTTGGAACAGTACTACTAGGACGTTGAGTTCTTTTGGTAGTTTGGTTTCTGATATTTGGTCTGACTCCGTCCGTACTTTGACAAGCGGAGCTTTGACATCAGGTTCACTTGCAACATTGTCTGATGTGCAAACAG
>CAYTVX010000019.1:0-4049 GCA_964441885.1 uncultured Candidatus Saccharibacteria bacterium | reverse complement strand
CAGCTGGCACAAGTGCTGTAAACAGCAACACAAACAGTACTGTTTTGACTGCTAGTACAAGCTTGGCTGCTGTCATAAACGCAAACACTAACAGTGCGACAGCAAATATAGTGACTGATGTAAACGCAAACACTGACGCAGAGATTGCAACAGCTTCATCAAGCTTGTTTGCAACAATTCCTGCGGCAATTTGGTCATATAGCGGTAGAACACTCACCTCTTTCGGCACTCTCGCAGCAGATGTATGGACAAATTCTGTAAGAACACTAACAAGCGGAGCTTTGACATCAGGTTCACTTGCAACATTGTCTGATGTGCAAACAGCGACAAGTAGCTTGGCTTCAGCAATCACAGCTGGCACAAGTGCTGTAAACAGCAACACAAACAGTACTGTTTTGACTGCTAGCTCTTCTCTAGCTTCTGCTATTAGCGCAATCGGCGGAAGCTCTGGATGGACTACTGTAATGTCAGATTTCAACGAGGTGCAAGCCGGCGAAACATATCGATCTAGAATCGAAATACGAAACAGTAACAGCGTTCCTACTTCCCCATTTGCTACACCAACAATCACACTTTACGATCCACTTAGAAACGTAACAGTGTCAAACGTAGCAATGACATCTGTAGGTACAGGTATATATGAATACACATACTCTGTTGCTTCTGGAGCAACTCAAGGTGTATGGGAAAGTGTTATTAGTACACAAGTTGAGAGTGGCAAAACACTTACAAACAATGATTACTGGCTAGTAGCTGGATCACCTGCTCAGGTAATCATAAACAGTGTTACAGCAAACTCTATTTCTGATATCAGCGCAAACGTAACAATCACCAACGAAGGTCTCGCTGGATATGAATACCAATACGAATGGTGTGTTGTTTCTAGTGCAAGCAATGCCTGCGGAGGTGGAGATGACTCATATCATGGCACTGGAGCAAAATATATAAATCCAAGCGAAGACTTTAATACAAATCTCACAGCGACAGTGGGCTCAGCCGGAAGTTATTACTTCAAGCTTATAGTTTACTTTGGAACAGAATCTTCAGGATCATCTAGAACATTTACAGTGTCTGCTGGTAGTGATAGTGGTGGTTCTGGTGGAGGTGGCGGCGGGGGCGGTGGTGGAGGAGGAGGCTCATCATCTGGTGGGACAGGCATATGCAAGGGTGCAGACTTTAATGGTGATAACATCGTCAATTCTGTAGACTTCTCTATATTGCTAGCTTTCTGGAAAACAAATCCCCCATTTGCAAATAGCTGTGTGGATATAAATCATGATAATAACGTCAACTCAATTGATTTCTCAATTCTTCTTTCACAGTGGGGCACATCTGGACACGCCATATAATTTTTTTAAATTATGACAAAAAAAATACTAAAAAAAATACTTCCACATCTAGCAATCGCCATATTTTTTGTCTCTGCGCTACCATCTCATGCACACGCAGCAAAAATATTTATAGACCTACCTGAAAAACCAATCAGTGTTGGCAACACAAGCATTATAAAAGTAATGATTGACACAGATAAAGAAATAAATGCTGTAGAAGGTACACTAAAATTTAGCTCGCCAAAAGATATTACTTCTGTAAACACTGGTGGATCAATATTTGATCTCTGGCCACGCAAACCATCACTAGAAGGTGACAAAATATCTTTTGTGGGAGGGACTACAGCTGGTGTATATGGAAAATCTTTGCGACTTTTTACGATAGCTGTAAAACCAATCTCTACAAATCCGATTAAAATAACTTTAGTAAACTCAACTGCATATTTAAATGATGGAAAAGGTACAAAAATGGCTGTTACTGGAGATGCTGTACAGATACCCGTACAAATCTCAGGAGATATTTCAAATGAGCTTGACTCTCTCATAAAAGCCGACGATACTGCCCCAGAAAAATTTGAAATAGAAATCGGTCACGATGCTTCTGTGTATGGTGGCAAATATTTTATAAGCTTTTTTGCTACAGACAAAGATTCTGGAATAAACAGATATGAAATAACAGAAGGTTCTCGCGCACCAGTAAGATCAGGAAGTCCGTATATACTCCAAGACCAAAATCTTTCTAGTATTATTGCAGTAAAAGCAATAGATAATGCCGACAACGAACGCATATCAACATTTAAGCCAGATTCTGACGGTGCACATTCTATAAAAATTGCTATAATTATTGCACTACTGCTATTAATTCTTTTCGGTGCATGGTTCTTTGTTTACAAAAAAAGAAGTAAATGATAAAAAAGTTTTTTTTCACATCATCAGTATTTTTCTCTATATTACTTTTTCCATTTTTTGCACACGCTGCAGATATGTATTTAGTTTTAGACAAATCCCAAGTCTCTACCGGTGGGACTTTTTCTGGGACTGTCTACATATCTACTGATCAAGTAAAAATAAACAATGCTGAGGGCAATCTTTTCTTTCCTGCTGATTTGGTAAGTGTAGACTCAATAAGTCTAGTCGGTTCCAATCTAAGTATCTGGATTGAACAACCAACATTTTCCAATACCACGGGCATAGTCTCTTTCAATGGAGGCCTTCCAAACCCAGGATATTCAGGTCAGTCAGGTAATATTTTAAAAGTAAATTTTAAAGCAAAAAAAGCTGGCACAGCAAACCTATCTTTTGGTTCAGCTGCAATACGCGCAAATGATGGCAAGGGTACCAACGTATTTTCTCAGGCACGTGGCAGTACAATCACTATCACAGATGGCGTCGTCGTCCCTACAACACCGGTGATTCCTGCTACAGTAATCAGCCAGGCCCCCCTTCCAAAAGCACCTGTAATCACATCTGCAGACATGCCAGACGGAGAATCTTGGTACAACTCAACCAGTGGCACTTTCAACTGGGAGTTGCCATCTGGAACACTGGCCATACAACTCGTTTTAAGTAAATTCTCTGACACAGTACCATATGTAAACTACCAGCCAGCAATCAAAACAAAAACTCTCGACAAACTCCCAGAAGGAAAGCTATTTATAAATGCTAGATTTAGAAACTCTGCTGGCTTTGGCACAATTGCAAGTAGAAAAATTCAAATAGATCTTACAAAACCAGAAAATCTTGTTGCAAATACAAACATAGAAGATAACGACACTATATCTGTAGAGGCATCTGCTACAGACAAGCTATCTGGAATAGCTAGCTACGCAGTCTTCATGGGTGACGAGAAAATTGCAGAAACAGATGCTAGTACATCTACAAACAAAATCAATCTTTCACCTTTGAAGGCTGGAAAATACGATCTTGTGGTGCGAGCATACGACAAAGCTCAAAACTATGTCGAGACTTCCCTTTCTGTAAATGCACCCGCAACA
Organism: uncultured Candidatus Saccharibacteria bacterium; assembly: GCA_964441885.1. Classification (GTDB taxonomy): domain Bacteria; phylum Patescibacteriota; class Minisyncoccia; order Phycocordibacterales; family CALRHW01; genus SICJ01. Next base: position 724 of record CAYTVX010000019.1, on the reverse strand, counting down.
AAATCTCCAAAAATCACAACTTATCCAGAATTCATACAAGTAAATTCAAAGTTTGAAATACAGGGTAAGTCATATTATGGAGAATCAGACATCGTACTTTGGACAAAAGAAGAAGGAAAGGAAGCAAAAAGTTACAATATAAGATCAAATGAAGATGGTATATTCTCATTTACCACAGGATCAATCAGAAATATTGGAAACGTAGCGGTATGGGCAGAAACAATCCGAACAAAAGATGTAAAAAGTGAACCATCAGAAAAAGTATTCGTAAATGTACGTGAAGCAAAGGTGGTGTGGTTTGGCACAAAAACAATTCAAATAATCTCTATAGGAATAACGATTCTTGTATTGATTCTCCTATTTATTCTACTGATTTTGTTTATCATCAGAAAATCTCGCAACTTAAAACGTGTCATGGAGAAAGACAAGACAGAAGCAGAAGTAGAAATGCATGCTGTATTTGAAATGCTCAAGAAAGATATGCAAAGATACCTCAGAATGCTTCAAAAAGCTGGTTCAAAACGTGAACTTACCGAAGAAGAATACAAAATATTTATTGAACTTTCCGAAGAAATTGATGGAAGTGAAAAATATCTCTCAAAGAAAATAAAGGATATCGGCTAATTTACAAACATGAAAGACGATGTCTGGGATGTAATAGTAGTGGGCGGAGGACCCGCTGGAATGATGGCTGCGGGGCGCGCCGCGGAGCTAGGCGCGCGCG
>CAYTVX010000018.1:0-10446 GCA_964441885.1 uncultured Candidatus Saccharibacteria bacterium | reverse complement strand
GGAGGACCCGCTGGAATGATGGCTGCGGGGCGCGCCGCGGAGCTAGGCGCGCGCGTCCTTTTGCTTGAAAAAAATGATTCTCTCGGGAAAAAGCTCCTCATTACTGGCGGAGGTAGGTGCAACGTCACAAACGCACAACCTGACGTACGGAAATTTTTAGAAAAATATAAAGAAAACAGCAAATTTTTATTCTCTGCTTTTTCACAGTGGGACGTAGAAAAAACTCTCGATTTTTTTCATTTGCGAAAAATGGATACAAAGGTGGAAAACGAAGGGCGAGTTTTTCCTGTGAGCAATAGCGCGCAATCTGTGTGGAATGTGCTTGTAGATGGTTTACGCGCTAGCGAAGTGACCGTGCTATCCAACTGCCCCGTCACAGAAATTGTAAAAGAAGGTAGTGTTTTGGTGGGAGTCAAAATAAAAGGTGGCGAGATGATACACGGACGCTCTATAGTAGTCGCGACCGGAGGCACTTCTCGTCCAGAGACTGGCTCAACCGGTGATGGTTATATTTGGCTCAAAAAAATTGGACACACTGTCATAGAGCCCACGCCATCACTTGTGCCAATAGCGATAAAAAACGAATGGATTTCGCGTGTAGCAGGAATTAGTGTAAGTAATGTAAAAATCACCACCCTCCAAAATAATAAGAAACAGGATTCACGCAAAGGTAGAATACTTTTTACACATGTAGGCCTCAGTGGACCAGCTATTTTAAATATGAGCAGTGAAATAGGTGAGCTTCTAAAATATGGCGAAGTAATAATTTCTCTAGATCTACTTTCTGATTTTGATCATGGCCAGCTAAATACAAAGCTCCAAGAAATTTTTAAAGAAAACACTAACAAAAAATTTAAAAACTCGCTTGGTGAACTGGTGCCATCAGCGCTCGTACCGATCATTATAGAAATTTCAAAAATAAGTGCAGAAACTCCGTGCAACAGCATTACACGAGAAGAGCGTATGCGACTAATAGATTTGCTTAAGAGTCTCAAACTAGAGGTAGCCGGACTTTTGGGTACAGATAAAGCTATCATCACTAGTGGTGGCGTAACATTAGATGAAGTAGATTTTAAAACAATGCGTTCTCGCCTATTTCCAAACCTTTATTTAGTGGGCGATATTTTAAATATAGATAGACCTTCTGGTGGATACAGTTTACAGCTATGCTGGACGACAGGCTTTGTGGCTGGGTCAAATGCTGCTGAGAATCTAGAAAAATAAAAGAGTGTTGAGAAAAGACTCGCGCAGGCGCGACGGCGCCGAGCGGAGCAGAAAAGCCAGCAGGCTTTTACGCGTGCTTTTTGAGGCACTCTTTTATTTTTCTAGATCTAGCACCTCATCCACCCTTATCTGCTTCACAAAATCTGGCACGTGACTTACCAGCACCATTGCACCCTCATATTTATCTAGCGCCTCAGCTATCACCGGCAAATGTCGGAAATTTATATGATTGGTTGGCTCATCCAAAATCAAAAGTCCTGGCTTTTGTAGCACGAGTCGCGCAAAAGCTACGAGTCCTTTTTGCCCTTCAGACAAATCCCCTATTTTTGTACGAATCATGTCGCCAGTGATCAAAAATCCAGCTGCAACAGATCGCATTGTTTCCTCTACATGCTTGTCCATCACAGAAAGCAGTGAGTCGTACACAGTCTGATTGAAATCCAGAGTAGAAAAATCCTGCCGATAATACCCGACACGAATACCTTCTGATATTGCAGTGCCTTCTTCTGTGCCATTTGCTATCGCTTCGAGAAGCGTACTTTTGCCGATTCCATTTGGCCCCTTCAAAAGCAAATGCTTGTTGCGACGCAAAGCTATTTTTGTTTTTCGGCGCAGTGGCTTATGAGTTTTTGGATTCATTGTACCAAAAGAAGAGATAGTCAAAATGTCGCCAATAATTTCCGGCTGATGTGGGATGCGGAAAGATCTAATCATTTTGTCCTCCCGGCGAATATCCACCATTTCTTCTTCAAGCTCTTCTGCTTTGTCGCGCATTCGACGAGCGACGAGACGCATTTGTCCTCCTTTGTTTGAGAAAAAGTTGGCTTTGTCTTTGTTGGCCTGAATCTCTTTTGCAAGCTGTGCATTTTTTCTATTTTCTTTTTCTACGCGCGCAGTGATTTGTGCTACCACGTCAAAATAGTTGCCCACATACTGCTCTACTTTTTTTGTAAACACGTTGAGATAAAGGACGCCGTCTGTAAAAGCATTTAGAAAATTGGCTTCGTGGGAAATGACCACAACTGTTTTTTGATATGAAATCAAAAACGCCGTGAGATGCTCGATGCCTGCTTTGTCTAGATTGTTGGTCGGCTCATCTAGAAGCAAAATATCTGGGTCTTGAATCAAAGCCGCCGCGAGTAGGAGTCGCGCCTGCTGACCACCAGAAAAAGTTTTTATAAGTCTGTCGTGTGGAGCGTGTAGATTGACCACTTCGAGCACCTCATCTATTTTAGGATCTATATCATAAATTTTCCCAGAGTCTCTGCGCAAGCCAGCAGACACAGCGTCAGAAAAAGCCTTGAGAAAAAAATCTCGCACAGAAAGCTCAAGCTCATCGCGAGGAATGACCTGATGAGCTGTTGCTATCGTCATTCCATTTGAAACAATTATTTTTCCGCCAGAAGGTTTTATCTCTTTTGTAATCAGCTGAAAAATGGTGCTTTTGCCAGCGCCATTTTGACCCATTATCGTAATCTTTGCACCGCGACGGACCGAGCAATCTACTTCATCGAGTATCGGCTTGTTGTGCCCATAGTCAAAGCTCACGCCCTCAAAGCGCAAAACTACATCTTCTTTACTACCGGGTTTAGACATAAGCTTGAGATTATCGTATTTTTGACAAAATTACCAGAAGATAGCACAGATGTGCGGGTAAAATATAAAAACACCGACAACGACAGCTGTGATAGCGGAAATGAGCACAGCGCCAGCAGCTACATCTTTTGTGTCTCTGGCACGAGGATGAAAGTCCGGTGATGTTAGATCTATGTCTATTTCCATTGCAGTATTAAAAGCTTCGGCCATAAACACCAAACCAGAAACCAAAATAATTGCGAACCATTCTACTTGAGTGATTTTAAAATAAAATCCGGCAAAAATAACAACTGCAAAAATCACTAGGTGTACCCAAGCATTGTGTGTAGTTTTAAAAAACAGTCCAAGTCCGCGCCACGCATGTCCCATACTTTTCAGCCTTTTTTCTACAGAAAACTTTTCATTCGTTGATTCATTTTGCATAATTAAAATGAATTATATCAAACATTGACACCAATTAAAATTAAAGTTATTTTTATTCTGTTCGTTCCTCCCTATCACCCCATACAAGAAAAGAGAAATACCCAATGCCGTGCCAAGCCCACGACACAACCTTCAGCAGTGAGATTGATCGATTTCGCATGATGTACGGCATCCGCAATGTCGTCCACTACAAATCGCTGAGTGAGCGTACCGATCTCTTTGACGATGCGGTCAAGATGTTTGACGAGCGCATCCGTCAGAAGAACGACATGCCCCTGACCGTCAGTGTCGCAAGCTTGTTTGCAAGAGCTTGCGCAATCCTCGACTTCTTCGGTAGCGCAGAACCCTCACTCGGCATACCGGTGAGTATCGCCCTCATCGAAGCGACATCGCGCAAGTACCCACCGTCCCACTGCACTTACTGTGGGCACGAGCCGTGCGACTGTCCGCCCAACAAGCGTCCCAACCCCAAGGAGATGGTGCACTCATCGATGATCCAGACACGGTGGACAGTCGCAGACTGGCAAGGAATGCTTGCGAGGCGTTACGGCAAGAAGAATGCCGAACGTGGCGTCTTGCACGCCTTCTCCGCACTTCAGAACGAGGTGGTGGAGATCCGCAACATCAGCTTCCGAGGAGCTTCGAGCAAGCTCAGCAACCGAGACACGCTGAATCGGTACTTCGAGGAAATTGGCGACGTCTTTGCGCGCATCTTTGCTCTCGCCAACCTACCAGAAATCAGTGTGGATGTGGGCGAAGCAATTACGACCTACTCGTCATTCGGATGTCCGGGCTGCGGCGAGATGGTTTGCGAGTGCGACGTCCTTCAGACAACCAAGCCCAAGCAAAAGGGGTTGAGCTCTCTGTACTGCCCCACGTGAGCCACTGAGTACAAGCACAAACTTTTCTTGCATGGGAACAACATTCGGGCCGGACACCACTGCGTGTCCGGCCCGATTTACTTTAAATAGCTGGAAACGTTGGAGAAATTGTATCTTTTTTATACTTCGCCATTACAGATGCTTCTACCTCCGCCCTATCTTTACCATATTTTAAATATGAAAGTTGTTTTAGTTGATCTACCTTTTCCATGTCACCGCGAGATGGCGGGAGTATTTCAATACTAAATGGCTTTACCGGCTTACCACCCACAAGCAATTTCAAATACGCATTTCTATTGTCCACATTCATTAAATCTTGAGCAGTACATACAGGAGCAAACTGTTTTTCTAAATATTCAGCATCATCACTACCCACACGAAAAGCTGCGATAGAGCCCACGTTACCAAAAACAGAGTCACGAATCTTTTCATCAAGCTGTGCAATAAATTGGTGGGCAACGTTTAAACTAAGTTTGTATTTTCTTGCTTCCGAAAGAATGGTTGAAATAGAATCTGTAGTGATATTTTGAAATTCATCAATATAAAAATAAAAGCTTGGAAAATCTTTTCCAAAAGAATCCACACGAGAGAGGGTTGCCATCAAAATTTTTCCAACCAAAATAAGTCCGATAAGGTTTGCGTTGATATCACCGAGTCTTCCCTTTGCAAGATTTACTAGTAAAATCTTTTTTCCATCCATTATCTCCCTAAAATTAAAAGAAGATTTTTCTTGAGCGATAATTGGCCTCATAAAATCGTTTGCCAGAAAGACGTCAAACTTACTTGTAATATAAGGCACGATATTTGCCAAAGCTCCTTCTCCACCAGCTTTTTCTGCGACCTCTTTCCAAAACTGCACGATGACTGGATTTTTACAGTTGGCGAGCTTTAGTTGTCTGTACGATTTATCTGCTAGAACACGCGACACATCAAGAAGTGTAGAACCCGTGCTAGGATCTTCTATCACAAGCATCGCGGCATTTCTAAAATACTGTTCAAACATCGGCCCCATAGATTCAGGCACTCCACCATAAAGTTTTTGGAAAATACTAAACAACTCATTAACCACAAAAGTTTTTTGCTCTGGGAAATTTGGATCGTACTCAAGCATGTTTAAAGCCATTGGTCGGTCTGTGTGGCTTGGATCAAAATAAATAACATCTTCGTATCGTTCTTTTGGAACCATAGAAAGCACATCTATAACGTCCACACCGTGAGGATCTATCATACACACTCCATTACCAGCGATAATGTCTTGCACAATCATATTCTTAAGAAGTGTAGACTTTCCTGTACCCGTCTGACCTATTACATACATATGCCTTAAACGATCTTCTTCGCCCATAAAAATCTGCTTTTCATTACCGCGATACTTATTTACACCCAACACAATCCCCGCTTGTGGCATATCAACGGGTGCAGGGCTTGATGTAGCTTTTGTTTGTTTGAGCTGAGAGGCACCTTTTATTTCACTAGTATGGAAATGCATAAACGTTGTAAGCTCTTTTATATTTAATGGTACGATTTCGTTTTCAGAAAACATACGGAATGAAAAATCCCGCAACAGTCTTGTAAGTCCACCTTTTTTCACTCGCTCAAACTTCAATTTATTTCCTGTGGTATTTTCAAACTGATTAAAAGAAGACTCTATGTCTGTAAGTATTGCCTCTGCTTCTTGCAAAGTTCTAGATGAAGCAACAATACGAATATTTGCATTTAAAATAGGACTCGAGATTTTATCTTGAATACTTTTAATAATCGGCTCATTTTGAGCAGACATATTTGCAGTATCTACATCATCTTTCTTTTTCATTTTTGAAAACAGTCCATATTTTATAGACTTAAAAACTTCTTGCCCAGCAGTATATCCCACATCTATAGCCTCTTTTACTGGCACCCCCTTTTGAATACTTTTTACAGCAAATTCATACTTTTTAAGTAAGGAATCTCCGGCTGGATTAAAAATTATTTGAATCGCCGCACCCTCACCTTCTTTGTCTATCTTAGAAAAACTATTTAAAATAACATTGAGTGGATCATAATCAAATGCCTCATAAGTCTTTAGTGGGAAAATTGAATTTTTGGCAGACAAAGCATAAGATGCGGCAATAGCACCCTCTTCATTAAAAATATTATAATCGTCTTTTTTCTCAGTAACTCTAGCGTTATGAAAGACTGATAAAATATTTTTCTCAAACAAATCTTTTCTATCAATAGGCACAGACGCATAAAAAATAAATTCTTCACTGTTGTTGGCTATCGCTATTTCAATTGCAAAATAATTCTGTCCCTTATTATCTTTACCTGGCACAGAAAGCATACCAGCGTAAAATTGCTCCATAGATGAAACAATCTCCTTGAGATTTTTTTGTTGTCCACCCTCGTCAGGCAGAGCAGGAAGGACTATTTCATAAAGCACCATATTTAAAGCCTTGAAAATTGGCGCTTTTTCTTTCAAATCTGAAACAGGATATCCCTTTCTTAAATATTCCACAAGAAAACGATGAAAATCATCTTCTATGTGCGGGTTTTGCATTTTGTCTACCAAAGCCAAAGTATTCTTCACTCCCTTTTCTTGTAAAATCGCAAGAAGCTCTGCCATTTTTACGTCGTGAGTTTCTGGTGCAAGATCAAGTACTATTTGTTCTTGGTGTTTTTCTGGAATTTGTAAATTAGGATGTAAAACTTCTTGTGTCGGAAGTTTTTTATATTCTGCAACTGTAGTGTGAGTAGCTTGTACTTTGTCTATGCTTGTGCCAGTTTTTTCAAGAGCTTTTTCTTTTATAGCAATTTGTTCACGTAAAAAACGAAGCTCTTCTTCTGGAGAAGTAAATTGTGGAGCTTCATTTAATCCAAATTTTTCCATGAAACTATTATATCCTATTAAATGCGTTGTGGACCAAGAAGAAAAAGAGAAAAGGTGGCTACTGTAAGGCCTATGTCTCGCACACCGGTTGCGTTAATCCCAATAGACCAAGCGATACCGGCTAAATGCACAGCGAGCAATAATGCGACGATACGTGTAAATCTATTTAAAATCAAAAGCACCGCAGCAACAATTTCAAAGATTCCATTTATTAATACAATTTTTACTGGAGTCAGAGCTGGAATAGAATATAAAAATTTCCAAGACGGCAAAAAAGCTACCCATTTATCTGGATGAAGAACCTGCTGAGAACCAAACCAAATAAAAACTAAAGCAAGACCAACCCTAAGCACCACAAAACCCAAAGATTGCATTTTAAATGAATTCATATTTTTTTAATTAGCTAACAAACCAATAAAAAAACCATCAAGCTCGTTTTTTGGTCTATTCTGACCGCCGTGCTGATCATTAAACGCAGATGTACTATCTTTACCACACATACTCAATATCGCACTTTGACCACCAGGATGCTGACCTATCCAAGAAGATAAATCGTACACCTTACCACTTACAACACTCCAACAATTAGATTTAGAATTATGAGACTGTACTTGAGCAAATGTGTACGAAGTGGGTAGAGGAGCTACGACAGGAGGTGGGGTTGTTGTAGTAACATTTGTGGTTGTGGTAGTTGTTGTGGTCTTTGTAGTACCCGTATTTTGTGATGTCGTATCTGGAGTTGTACTAGAAACGTTTTCTACCACAGGTGTAGGCGCTACCACCGGCGCGACTCCAGTATTAGGAAGAAGAACAACGTACACTATTCCACCAATAAAAACCAAAACAGCAACAATTGCAACAATATAATTTTTATTCATTATATTTATTATACTACTACGCTACACTGTAAGAAAGCCCCCGGCCTGAAGCTCCCAAAGTTTTTTGTACAAACTGTTTTCATTGGCCAAAAGATCATCGTGATTTCCGTCTTCCACCACCTTTCCACCATCTACCACCACAATCCTATCCATTTTTCTAATAGTAGACAGGCGATGAGCAATCACAATACTTGTCTTACCCTTCATCAATTTTTCAAGCGCGTCTTGAATCAAAGACTCTGAATGAGAATCCAAACTTGAGGTAGCTTCATCTAAAATAAGAATCGGTGCATTTTTCAAAATCGCACGCGCAATAGCTACACGCTGTCTCTCACCGCCAGAAAGCTTGATTCCTCGTTCACCCACATACGTATCGTATTTTAAAGGCAAAACATCAATAAACTCATCACAGTGTGCAAGCTTTGCCGCCTTCCTTACCTCTTCATCCGTTGCATCCAGCCTGCCGTAACGAATATTTTCAAGTAATGTTCTATGGAAAAGCACAGGATCTTGTGGCACCAAACTTATATTTTTCCTCAAACTATCCTGAGTTACTCCAAAAATGTCCTGTCCATCGATCAAAATTTTACCAGAAGTAAGATCATACATTCGGAGCAACAATCTTACGAAAGTTGATTTTCCCGCACCAGACGGACCGATAAGTGCAATCTTTTGTCCACCCTTAAAAGAAATATTTATTCCATCTAATACAGAGTTACTTTCGTGAAAACCAAAAGACACATTCTGAAAGTCTATTCCTCCTTTTTTCACATCAAGCATTACTGCATTCGGTAAATCTTTTACTGAATATGGGGTCATTAAAATCTCAACCATTTCTTTTGAATCAGCAAAACTTTGATACAATCCACGAATGACATTTCCAAAATTCCATAGTCTGTGCATCAAACCAAGTAAATAAACCTGAATCAAAACAAAAGTTCCTATAGTGACAAGATCTTGTTGCCACAATTTTACTCCATAATAAAAGACTATAAATTCAACAAAGATAAAAAACAAAGCTTGCACAGCATAAGCCACAGACTCTAGATTCCAAGTAAACTCTTGCATCTTTGCTTGTTCGTTTGTTTTATTTTTAAAAGCAAGAGACTCATGCGCAAAAGCTGTAAATAAAGTGACGTTATTTTGATTTGTCACAGCATCAGATAAAAGTGCAGATGTAGAAGAATCAGCCTCAGCTACTGCAGTATCATATTTCAACTTCCAACGAGAAAAAAAGAAACTAAAAGTCATTATAATAATTATCCAAACAATAATGATGTAGGAAATAACCGGCTTCTGAAACCATACCACCACTATTGCTCCCGCAGTACTTACAAAAATAGGAATGATATTAAAAACCAATGTGTCATACAGTGAATCAAAAGAACGAGCGAGCCTGCCCAACCTCTGTGTAAGAGAGCCGGTAAAATTGTCAGCAAAAAAAGAATATGAATGCTTCATCATATAATCAAACGAATTTTGTCTAAGACGTGCCATCACTCCAGAAGAAAGACGATTCATGATAAACAATGAACCACGAAAAAATAACCAAGTAGAAAGACTTACTCCAAGAATGCCAAACAAAATATGAATAATTTGATTACCGGCAACCGCCTTATCTCCACCCACACTCAATAAATCGAAAAAATTCTTATAAAAAAGAGGAGTAATAATAGACAATGCTTCGGCAGTAAAAAAGCCAAACAAGGTAAGATAAAAAAACAGCTTTTGTGGCTGTATTGCCTGCCAAAATATTCTAAGTACATCTGGTAGACGTACTACGATACTGCTCTTTTTTTTCATATTGAGTGATTATAGCAGATTAAGAAACCCGCACCAAAAACAAAACCCGCACGAGGCGGGCTTTGTAAGAGTCTTATGCAGCAGCTTCTTCAGTTGGTGCAACTTCGGCAGGAGGAGTCATTGTTCCTTCTTCAGTCTGAGGGTCCATTTCTGGAACCACTGGGGTTGTTGTATCATCCATAAAATAAACGAGAAATTAAACTAACTAATACGACCTTGTTGATAGTAACAGTATAATGTAGATAACACAAACGCTTTTTTATTAAAATCAAGGTGTTACAATAGACGCAACATGAAAGAAGAGGATGAAATTCCATATTTTGAAGATGAAGGTAACGGTCTGAAACCCGGGGTGCCAATAGTAGAGAGAGACACCATACATGCAATAGTCTATGACCCGCGCACAGACCAAGCTCTATGCCTTGACTGGGGGAAATTTGGTTGGAAAACTTTTGTGACTGGTGGTATTGAAAATGGCGAAGACCCCATCACAACAGCACTGAGAGAAATAAAAGAAGAGACTGGATATAAAAATCTAAAATTTTTAGCCAACCTAGGAAAAACCCGCGCAGGATACTACGCTGATCATAAAAAAGAAAATCGTATTGCAAACGGAACTGAATTACTCTTTGAGCTCTTAAACGACGAGCAAGATAAGGTACAAAATCCGGAAGAATTACCACACACGTTTAAATGGATACCCCGAAACGAGGTTCTTTCTTTTCTTACACCAAATTCACAAAAATATATTTGGGAACTAGCACAAAAATACCTT
>CAYTVX010000017.1:0-15004 GCA_964441885.1 uncultured Candidatus Saccharibacteria bacterium | reverse complement strand
ATCCGAAATTTCTCTATTATTGCCCATATAGACCACGGCAAATCCACCTTGGCTGACCGTATGCTTGAGATTACGCATACTATAGAAAAGCGTAAAATGATGAACCAGGTGCTAGACACTATGGAGCTCGAGCGTGAGCGTGGAATTACTATAAAAATGCAGCCGGTGCGCATGAAATACAAGTTAGACGGACAGGATTATATTTTAAACCTCATTGATACTCCTGGGCATATCGATTTTTCATATGAAGTATCTCGTGCACTAAAAGCGGTGGAGGGCTCGCTCCTACTTGTTGATGCGACGCAGGGCGTGCAGGCACAAACACTCACCACCCTTGGCATGGCGCGTGATTCTCATTTAAAAATAATTCCTGTTTTGACAAAAATAGATTCTCCACTCGCGCAGGTAGAAAAAGTGCGAGAAGAAGTTGTAAAACTTTTAGGTTGTTTACCAGAAGAAATTCTTGAAGTGTCTGGTAAGACGGGTGAGGGTGTCGAGGCGCTTTTGCAAGAAGTGGTGCGCAAGATTCCACCCCCAGAGATTTCTGAACAATCTATGGAGCAAACAAAAAATTTGCGCTCTCTCGTTTTTGATTTTCAATATTCAAATCACAAAGGTGTGGTCGTGTATGTGCGCGTGATGAGTGGGTCTGTATCGCGCAACACTCCACTGCAGTTTAAAATTGCGGGTGGTACTTTTAGCGCACTTGAAGTGGGTACTTTTTCTCCGACGCAGACACCTTGCGAGTCACTTTCTGCAGGAGAAATCGGCTACATAGTGACTGGTATAAAAGAGTCTGGAATAGCTTCTGTAGGAGATACTGTGGCGTCTCAGACGGACACTTTGCCTCCTCTAGCGGGCTATATGAGCCCTAGACCCGTAGTGTGGTCTTCTATATATCCAGAGGGTCAAGATGACTTTATCGTCCTCAAACAAGCCCTAGGCAAGCTACGCCTTTCCGACTCGTCTTTTACATTTGAAGAAGAATCATCTGGTACTCTCGGCCGCGGTTTTCGTTGTGGTTTTCTAGGCATGCTTCATTTGGAAATTATTAGTGAGCGTTTGCGTCGTGAGTTCAATTTAGATTTGGTCATCACAAGTCCGAGTATTACGTACGAAGTAAAATACAAAGACGGTAAAAAAGAAATGATATATTCTCCAGCAAAATTTCCAGACGAACATTTACTGGAAAGTATTTTGGAGCCGTGGGTAGACGTTATCATTATTACACCCGCCGACTATCTCGGCCCGATAATGCAAATCTTGTATGATCACGAAGCAATAGTGGGGGAAACAAATGCTTTTGGCGACAATAGAATGCAGATCCACATGGAGATGCCACTGCGCGAGCTAATGAAAAACTTTTTTGATACTTTGAAAAGCGTGTCTGCTGGGTACGCTTCACTTTCATATGAAATAAAAGATATGCGTCCGGCCGATGTGGTCAAATTAGAAATACTTGTAGCAGAAGAGCCTGTGCCGGCTTTTACCCGTGTCACGTCTCGTCGTACTGTAGAAACAGAGGCAGAAGAGGCTGTAGAAAAACTTTTTAATGTTATGCCACGACAAATGTTTGTGACAAAAATACAGGGTAAGGCGCTCGGCCGAATCATTTCATCTCGCACACTTTCAGCTCTTAAAAAAGATGTGACTCAGCATATGTACGGAGGAGATATTACACGAAAAATGAAGCTTCGAGAAAAGCAGAAAAAAGGAAAGAAAAAGATGAAAGCAATGGGAAAAGTAAATATCCCAAACGATGTCTTTTTAAAGATGGTAAAGTCTGAGTAAGAAATTATTTACCAATACCTGTGTATAGAAGTATCATGCTTACAATGATAAGTATGCAGATTACTTTCCATACGTTACCTATGATTTTTTGGCTTCTTTTGTGGAATAACATATCGTTTAGCGTTTATATTGATAGTATACTATAAACTACCATGTTAGAGCGAGAATTTCAAAATAAAAGAAAAGTACGTAACAGAATATATTCAAAGACAACTATTTTTATTTTATTTATTGTTTTGGTTATATTTGCACGTGCCACTTGGGGAGTATATAAAACCAAGGTAGAAAGTAAGAGAAGTTTTGATAAAATTTCTGCAGAGATACAATCTTTGCATGAAAAAGAGATAGCTCTCAACGCTGAGGTGAAACGACTTAATACAGAAAAGGGAACAGAAGAGGAAATTCGTAAAAAATTTAACGTAATAAGAGGGGGAGAAGAAGTTGTGTTTGTTTTGGATCCAAAAGAAAAAGAAGAGGATGTGGTGGAGGAATCTGGTTTTTGGAAAGATATTTTGGAAGATGTCACAGGTTTTTTCCATTGAAATAAGTGGACAATAATCATCGACCTTTTTAGTAAAGTCCCGCATAATTAACTCTAGATATACAAGCTCGCCGTGAGTTTGTAATCGTTCGCAAACACAGAGGAAGGATTCTCGCATGAACCTTAAAAAGAGAAAACCACTGGCGTATGTCGCGCTTGTCTGTCTGGCACTTCTCACACTTATCCTGTGGGCCAAGTCTTTTGGCTCTACGCAGGTGGACAATCCGCCACAAGTGAAGAGTTCGGATGTCCCAGTTCCTTTTAACACACTACCCATTTGGAAGGGTGAGGTGGTTCTGGAGCTCGGCACATTTGAAGCTTGTGTGAGGGAGGTGTGGGCAGGAGAGAAAGAATGCTCCTACCAGATCGTCAACTTGCGTTTAAAGGACGACAGGGATGTCTCCATCAACGGAAGTCGGCGTGGCCTCAACGCACAGAAGTGGAGTCTTTACTTTGATGACAAACACATGCCCCAGAAGGAGCAGGTCGCTCGTGCGGAAGAACTGCTTGGTTTGGCTGTGGCAAAGGTGAGAAACGCGCAGCATCGGCTCGAAGATCCACCAAAGTCGCAGTCTGATGACCTCTCGAGGATGGGGCAATGAACGCAATGAATGTTTTTCCGCTGTGTCCATCGTGGCACAGCGGCTTCAATTTATTAGTTTTTTTGCATCTTTTTCTTGGGCTGATATAATGTGTTTATATGAAAAAAGTATCAATATATTCAACGCCAACTTGTCATTACTGTAACCTTGCAAAAGAGTATTTTACACAGAACAAGATTGAATTCGAAAATTTTAACGTAGCTGATGACAGTGCAAAAAGAGAACAAATGATTGAAATGAGCGGACAAATGGGCGTGCCGGTTATCGTGATTGATAATGAAATTGTAATTGGTTTTAATAAACCACTTTTAGCACAGCTTTTAAATATTCCTGCCTAAACGTAGACAACTTTCTCAATTGTGATTTTTGGCAGTGTCCAATCACGTAGCATGAAAAGATATTTAAATATACTAAAGGAACTTTTGTGTTTCATAATGGTTGGCGTCAAGATTGGTGCAACAGTAACCAGTAAGTTTACACTCATTGTGTTTCTTATTACTTCTAGGTTATTTCATAAAAATAAAATACAGTATAAAAAATTTAAAATACGAATTAATGGTAAGTGTGTAGATTTAGAATTGAGTTCGCGTTTTGGTGACGCCCATGTGCTTGTAGAAGTTTTTGGTCGCGGAGTGGATTATGTATCACATAGTTTAGAATCACCGAAAATTATTTTTGATCTTGGGGCAAATATCGGTTTAACTGCTTTATATTTTAAAACTTTGTATCCAGATTCTGCTATATATTGTTTTGAACCAGACGCAGAAAACTACGGCCTTCTTCAAAAAAATATTGTGCAATTTTCTAATGTGTATGCGTACAATATGGCAATTTCGGGTAGAGAAGAAACTCGTACTTTTTACAAAAGCCCATCTTTTCATATGAGAAACTCACTTATTTCTCGTGGTGAAAAAGGTGAGGAGGTGGTGGTGAAGTGTATAAGTCTTCAATCAGCTATGATTTTGGCCGGTGTTTCTAGTGTTGATTTTTTGAAATTTGATATTGAGGGCGCTGAATTTGAAGTTTTTTCTTCTTTTAACGGGTGGCACAATATTCACGAGATTTCAGGCGAGTTGCACCCATATGTGTGGAAAAATAATGAGGATAAAATTTTAATTGAAAACTTTGAAAAAAATTACTCGGTAAATGTTGTTACTCGTGGATCTAAAGTATTTTTGTCTGGATTAAAAAAAGTATGAAAAAAAATGACAAATTAGTTTTTTTGTATGAAGACAATCAAATTGATTTAGTTTTAAAAAAATTTGGAGCAGATAGTATTGTTTCTGGAGACTATACTTTGGTTTCCTTGGATTATCGTCTGGAAATAGAATTAAAAAAAAGAAATTTACCGTTTCAATCTATTAATGAATATATAGATAAAGATAGGGACTCAACTCCACTTTTATTGTTTATAGAGAAATTATCGCATCAGTGGTATGAAGCAAAAGAGTTTTCTTTTTTTAAATACCATGATTTTGCTTTAGGGGAGTTTTACGAAGTCGCTTTTCAGTTTTATCTTGAAAGGATTTTATATTATGTTGATATTTTTAGCCAAATTTCTTTTGGTGATGTAAAAGAGATTTGGGTTGTAGAAACTCAGCTTGTGACACCTAGTTCTGCTGGCCCATTTGCTATTTTAGAAAGTTCTGTAGTGATAGATGTGCTCAAGATGCTTTGTGAACAAAAATCTATTTATGTAAAAGTAATTGGAGCTAGGCAGTCTCATCGGGCGATGGTTTTACCCAAACAGTGGTTTGTAAAATATATATTAAAAATTTTAAATATTTTTGTCGGTCTAGTTTCTAGTAAAAAACCATTAAAGATTTTCATAAGTGATTATTGGTGGCACGTAGAGCCTTTTATAGAGAAAATGGATAATGTGGAGTTGGTATTTATGGAGCAATCAGAATTTAAAAATATTTCGTGGAAGAATATTTTTAAATACAGGGTTCGTTTTATGCATTCAAAAAACTATGTTTCAGGACGGGAAAAAAGGAGCACCAAGCTTGCTCAGAAAAATTTTGTTGAGTCTTGGAAAGTTTTTAGTAAAAATACAGATCTGCAAAAAATGTTTGTGTATAATGGGATTTCTTTTTGGTCACTAGTAGATATTGGCATTATGAGAATGATGGATTATTCACAACGTGTAATGGCTGATATGCATGGACTTGAAAATATTTTTAAAAAAACGCACATAAACCGTGTGCTTTTGAGAGCAACGATTAGTGGACAGCATCATTTTTTGTTGGCAGCAAAACTCGCTATGAATATGCAGATACCTGCAATAGAGCTACAGCATGCCAATGAGATTCTTGAGCCGAGTTCAGTTTTTTCAAAACTTGGCTCTGAATATTTGGCTGGCTACGGCAAGCTTACTAGAGATGCGTATGTCCGAAACCATGCTTATGAATCTTATCGCATTGTCCCTGTGGGCTCTCCAAGGTTTGATCAATATATAAATGAAGAAAGTTTTGGTAAAAAGGAGGGTTTAATTAAAAAACTCTCTCTTGATCCTAAAAAACCGATTGTAGTTTTTATCGTTCCACCAATTATATCTGGTTTGTATAGAGTGCATTTCAACTCGTATGAATTTATGGGGCTGATTGAAGATTTGAAAAGGGTTCAGGATGCTATTCCAGAAATTCAAGTCGTATTTAAGTTGAGACCTACATATGGAAAGTATAAATTTTATTATGAAATGATTGAATCGGTGTTTAAGGAGAATTTTGCGATTGTGTCAGATGAGGATGCGCAAACGGTCCTTCGTATGGCTAATGTAGTGATTAGTGGAAATTCTACGATGATGCTCGAAGCAATGGTGCTTAGGAAGCCACTTATACTTTGGGCATTAAAGGCGAGTGATGTGGAACTTCCGAAAGTGTTTGGTGTCGTTGTGCCGTGCGCGCACACTGCGGGCGATCTTATTTCACTCCTTTCTGCTTTGGTGAAAAATCCTTCAGAGAGTAATCTGTGGATAAATAGGACAGATTCTTTTATGAAAGAGCAGTATCTTTTTGATGGTAAATCAAGTGAGCGTATAGTACAGCTTATAAATAACCCACCACAAAAATAGACAAAACCGAGTTTTTTGGTATAGTTGTGGTTAACTTTTACTTATAAAAACACGTATAAAATGTTGAATTTAAACGGAAAAAGAATACTTATAACCGGCGGAACGGGCTCATTTGGTAAGAGTTTTGCTCATTATATTTTTGAAAATTTTAAACCAAAGACCGTTGTCATTTTAAGTCGTGATGAATTGAAGCAGTTTCAGATGCAGAAGGAGTTTGCAAAATATAAGAATATCCGTTTTTTCTTGGGTGACATACGTGACGAAGAGCGTTTAGAGAGGGCGTTTGAAGATGTGGATATTATTATTCATGCTGCGGCATTAAAGCAGGTTCCTGCTCTTGAGTACAATCCTTTTGAAGCCGTAAAGACAAATATTATCGGCACACAAAATGTTATTAGAGCTGCGTTAAATAAAAAGGTAAAAAAGGTACTTTTTATATCTACAGATAAGGCTGCTCACCCAATCAATTTATATGGCGCAACAAAGCTTGCCGCAGAAAAATTAATTATCGCAAGCAATTCATACTCGGGTAAAAATTCAACAGTGTTTAGTGTTGTACGATATGGAAACGTTTTGGGTAGTAGGGGTAGTATTGTCGAGACTATTTTAAATGGCAAGAAGGATGACCCAATTATGGTAACCGATAAAAACATGACACGTTTTTGGATTACTCTACCTCAATGTTTTGATTTAGTTATGTTTGCTCTGGGAAATATGATTGGCGGTGAGATTTTTGTGCCAAAGGTACCTTCAATGGGTCTTATGGATCTTTTCGATGCTATCGCCCCAGAAAGAAAAAAAATTGATATCGGTATTAGACCTGGAGAAAAAATTCACGAAATACTTGTTACTGAAAGTGAGGCGGTGAGGGCGTTTGATGTGGGTGGTTATTTTGTAATCACACCAATATTTTTTAATGACAGTCACACTAAACGGCATACAACCAAATATTCTAAGATGGGTAAGAAAAATGAAAAAGTTTCTAGCTATACCAGTGATACGAATCATAAGTGGCTAAAAGGTAAGGACATTCTTAAGCTTATAAAATAACTTTTTTCTCATGATTGAAGTCGGCATACAAGTTTTACCACAATACAATAAGTGGCCGGCACGTCTTCTTGGTTTAGAATCTTTTAAAAAAGAGCCAAGGGATATTTCAAAGATTTTACGTGAATACGACACAGATAAATATAAAAAATATCTCGAGTATTTAGAGGCGAATCCAGCATTAAAGTTTGATGACATGCGTTGGTTTGAGCGTGGTATTTCACCAGACAAAGAAATGTGTATTTCTATGGATAAAAAATTGTTTGTTGGTAAGGCTGGGGAAGTTTTTGCGCATCACCAAGATATATTTTTAGAAAAGATGGCTCCACTTATGCAGGAGTGTGACTGTGTTGTTGAACTTGGCGCCGGTTTTGGACACAATCTTTTCTTATTACAAGAAAAATATCCCAAACATTTATATATTGGTGGAGAAGTATCAGCAAATGGTATAGAACTTGGGAAAAAATTAGCGAAGGGGAATCATGTCGAGTTTTTGCCTTTTAATTTTTATGACGAAGATTGGAGTATTTTTGAAAAAACTCACGGTAGAAAAGTTTTGGTTTTAACATATCACGCTGTAGAGATGATACCAAAAGCAGAAGATTTCTTTTTAAAGCTAGAAAAATATAAGAATAATATTGTACACGTAGCGTGTTTCGAGCCTTTGTATGAATCATATTCTGATGATTTACTCTCTCTTTTGCGTAAAGCTTATATAAATATGAATGATTACAATACCAATTTTTTGTCAGCTCTGAAATCGTCACCATCCAGATGGCAGTCTTTGGCAATTACGGAAGATTTTTTTGGTGCGAACCCACTTTTTCCTGAAGCATTTATACACTGGCAATTTAAATAAAAGATGAATAAGAAGATAATCATTACAGGATCCTCGGGGTTACTTGGAAGTACACTTTTACAAACCCTTGCCCGCACTGGCGCGGAAGTGATTGTTGCGCCCAGAGAAATAACTAATGAAAAAACACTAAAAGATTTTTCAGAGAAAATACAAAAAGCTGATTTTGTAATTCATACGGCAGCGATTACAGATGTTAATTATTGTGAAGAACATGAAGGGGAATGCAGAAATATAAATGTACACGCAACATCTCTAGTACGAGATATGGCAAAGGTGATGGGCGCTCATCTTTTTTATATATCTACAGCATCGGTTTTTTCTGGATTTGAGGGGAATTATAAAGAAACAGATACCCCAAATCCATCTAATATTTATAATAAAACAAAACTAGAGGGAGAAACTGCGGCACTTGAATATGAAAATAGTACAGTGCTTCGTATTAATCTCATAGGAATTCATCCAAGTGGCTCTCGTGGTAAAAATTTTGCGGAATGGCTTTTTGACACTATAAAATTGAATAAGGATATAAAATTGTTTGATGATGTATTTATAAATCCACTAAGTAACTTAACTTTGGCAGAAATTATTTCTAAATTAGTTGAAATTAATCCAAAGCAAAAGATTATTCATCTTGGTTCTAGGAAGCCGTTGTCAAAAGCAGATATAGGGAAGATGTTCATTGGTGTTTTTCCAGGTTATTCTGGGAAAATAAGTATTGTGTCGGTGGATACGCTTGCTGGTCCAGTCCGTCCAAAACAAATGTGGCTTAATGTGGGCCTCGTGGAGGATGTTTTGGAGATTGAAATGCCAAGCCTGGAAGTTGAGGTGGAGAGAATCTTGCGTAGTTTTTCTAAGTAAACTAGTATTTAAGCAATATGAAGGATATTCAAATCGGATCAAAAATAGTGGGCAAAAATAAGCCTGTTTATATTATAGCCGAAGTCGGTTCTAATTTTGACGGTGATTTAAAAAGGGCAAAATATTTAGCGAAACTTTCAAAGGAGCTTGGGGCAGATGCTTTTAAGATACAAAATTTTAAAGCACCCAAGATTGTTTCTGATGTGGGTTTTAAAGATCTCAAGATTGCTTTTCAGTCTAAATGGAAAAAGCCCGTTACTGAAGTCTACAAGGATGCAGAATTTCCTCGTGAATGGATAAAAGAACTATCTGATTATTGTAAAGAAATAGAAATAGATTTTTTTTCCAGTCCATATGATATTGAGGCGGTAGATTTGTTGGAGGAAATCGGTATGCCTGTTTATAAACTTGGTTCTGGTGAGATAGATAATATTGAATTTATAGAATATGTAGCCAAGCTTGGTAAACCGATGATCATTGGTTGTGGTGCTTCTACGATGGAAGAAATAGATGCGGCAGTAAAAACTATCCGCGCTACTGGTAATGAACAGATAATACTTTTGCAGTGCGTCACAAATTATCCATCTCCAATTGTGGATTCTCAAATAAAAGCTATGTGTACTATTGGGGAAACGTTTGATGTGTTGGTGGGGTATTCAGATCATACAATAGGTGTTGCTGGAAATGGAGACGATCCACTCGATGGAATTACTGTACCACTTGGCGCTGTGGCTCTTGGTGGTTTGGTAATAGAAAAACATTTTACAGATGATCGTACGCGCACTGGTCCAGATCATCCATTTGCGATGGATCCGGTTGGTTTTAAGTCTATGGTGCAAGGTATTCGTGCAATGGAAAAAGCCCTTGGTAATGGAGAAAAAAAACTTGCTCCATCAGAAAAAGATACTGTTGTGATACAGCGTCGTGGAATGTATGCCACAGTAGATATAAATATTGGTGATGTAATAGAGAGAAATAAAATTGAGTATTTGCGACCATCTGTGGGGGTGAGACCTCTTGATGCTAAAAAAGTTTTTGGTAAAAAGGCTGTTCACGATATACCAAAAGGTTCCCCGATAAAATTTGAAGATGTTGAATAATAAAAAAATTATCGCTGTTGTGCCTGCGTACAATGAAGAAAGTACTATTTCTACTGTTGTTGTAAATTTAAAAAAATACGCCGACTGTGTGGTGGTAGTAGATGATTGTTCTAAAGATGCTACGGCGCTGAAGGCGGAAAGCGCTGGCGCTGTTGTGCTTAGTCATACTGTAAATGGTGGCTATGATCGTTCTATTGATGATGGTTTTAAGAGGGCTAGAGAGTTGGGAGCTGATATTTTTTTTACTTTTGATGCTGATGGACAACATCAGGAAGAAGATATTTTGCGTATCATTCAGCCAATCGTAGATGATGTGGCTGACATTGTTATTGGTGAAAGACCGAGTATTACTCATTTTACAGAGAAAATTTTCGCTCTCTATATGAGTATTCGGTGGAAAATCAAAGACCCATTGTGTGGACTAAAGGGATACTCTCGTGAAGTGTATGATTCTGTGGGACATTTTGATACCTTGGGCTCTATAGGTACCCAGCTTTTAGTAGAGGGAATGATGCGTGGTTTTAGATTGAAAAAAATCCCTATTAAAATTACTGAAAGAAGTGATGTTTCTCGTTTTTATAAAAAAATTATCAGAGCTAATTTAAAGATTGCAAAAGCAATGTTTAGGGTGGTAATCTTATCAATAACATATAAATGGAAAACACACCGCATCGTTACAGGGCTATAGTTATCGGAGCAGGCAAAATAGGGGCTCTTTTAGAAGCTGATCCCCTTAGACCAAAACCATCCACTCATGCTGGTGCTTATTTTTCTAATCCAAAATTTGAATTGGTGGGTTTGGTGGATATAAATAAAGAGTACCTTCAAAAGGCGTCTTCTCTTTTTCCAAATGTTTCTTTGTATAGTGACGTGCTCGAATGTATTGAAAAAGAAAAACCAGATATTGTTTCTATTGCAACCACATCCGATACACATCTTGAATTATTAAAATTGTGCGTAGAGAAGAAAATAAGGTGTGTGATATGTGAAAAACCACTAAGCGATTCATTGGATCAATTGCAGTCTCTAATTGATCTTGAAAGAACTGACACGATAATAATTTTAAACCATCAGCGCAGATTTTTTCCTTTATTTAAAAAAATAAAAGATAAAATAGCATCTGGTCAACTTGGTGATATCCAGCAGGTAACGGCATATTATTCAAATGGATTGTTAAATAACGGCACTCACACTGTTGATGCATTGCGTTATTTGTTAGATGACGAAGTCGTTTCGGTGGTGGGAATAGAAAATAAAAACAATCTTACCTGCCCAAAAGGAGATCAAAATATAGATGGTTTACTTGTTTTCAAAAAGGGGGTTGTTGCATCTTTGCAGAGTTTTGATAATCAAGATTATGGTATACACGAATTTAGAATATATGGTAAAAAGGGGGCTGTTTTTATTCGTAATTATGGTTATACTTTTGACTGGTTACCTGTAGAATCATCAAGAAATTTTGCTGGTCTGCAGGAGCTTAGAGACGACCACATAGTGACTGAAACTCAAGCCGGAGGAATGATTGGTGGAGCTATAATACACGCCCTAGAGTGTTTAAATGGGGGTTCTGAGCAGGTAAGTACTTTGCGTGATGGTATCAAGGATTTAGAGATTTTATGCGCCCTAAAAGAGAGCGCCCAAAACGGCTCTAAAAACACACATATTCAATCTTTAATTAAATGAAAAAAAAATCAAAATTAGCACTGCCACCCATTCATAATATTGGTAAGGAGGAGATTGCTCTTGCCACAAAGGTTTTAAAGAGTGGTCCACTTTCAGGATTTTTAGCCAGTCCAGGTAAAAAGTTTCTTGGTGGGGAGAATGTTTTAAAGTTGGAGAAAGCTTTTGCAAAAAAATTTAAAATTAAGCACGCTGTTTCTTTTAATTCTGCCACCACCGCACTTCAGTCTGCGGTAGCTTCTCTTGGTATTGGTCCTGGAGATGAGGTAATAGTACCGCCATATACAATGTCTGCATCAGCTACGTGTGTTTTGCTAAATGGTGCTGTGCCTATTTTCGCTGATATTGATGAAAAGACTTTATGTATAGATTCAAAATCTGTATTGAGTAAAATTTCTTCACGCACAAAAGCCATAATATCTGTAAACTTACTCGGCCAGTCTGCTGACTATGATGAACTTTTGATTCTTGCTAAAAAACACAATTTAAAAATTATTGAAGATAACGCTCAAGCTCCTGGTGCAAAATATAATGGTAAATATACTGGGACAATCGGAGATATGGGTATATTTAGTTTTAATATTCATAAAACCATTCAAGCCGGTGAAGGAGGAATGCTTGTTACAAATGACGATCAAATAGCGTTACGTGCTCAGCTCGTAAGGAATCATGGAGAGGTTGTTGTGGATACAATGTCTGGATATGATGCTGGGCCAATTATTGGAAGTAATTATAGAATGCCAGAGATTATAGCTGCAGTGATGCTTGCTCAGCTACCGCGTTTGGATTTTTTAAATCGTGAGCGTGTGAAATTGGCAAAGTATCTTCACAAAAAAATCCTTGGGATAAAGGGGATTGTTCCAGCTCATACTCATAAAAAAAATACTCACGTATATTATCGTTTCGCATTATTTATAAATGAAAAAGAGCTTGGCTTATCACGCAATAGTTTAATCGAAGCTATGTCTAAAGAGGGTTTTGAATTATCTAAGGGGTATGTAAAGCCAATATATTTGTTGCCGGTGTTTAAAGAGCGAAAAGCATTCAATAATACACATTTTCCTTTTGAGTATGAGGGATACAGTGCGCCAGAATATAAACTGGGTATGTGCCCAGTGGTGGAGCGTTTGTATGAAAAAGAATTTACTCTAACTGATATCTGCCAGTATCCATTTACTAAAAAACATGTTGATTTATTTGTTGAGGCGCTCAAAAAAGTGATTAAAAATAGAGATGAAAAAAATACTCATTAGTGCCAATGATCCAGGCGGAGCAAATTCCGTTGTGGCTCTTTATGATTTGCTTTGCCAGAATGGCTTTGAGATTTTATCCATAATTACTGGTCCTGCGCGAGATATATGGATAAAGAAAGGTTTACCCTTTATTGATGGAGAAGGAATGACGGATGAAAATGTGAGAGCGCACCTTGATGGGGTTGTGCTTTTTTTTGCAGGCACAAGTGCTGGACAGACCTTTGATAAGAGAATATTAAAATTAATAAATGATCTTAACGTTCTTTCAGCAAAAAAGATTTTATCTTTATATATTTTAGACTTTTGGGCAAACTATTGGCAAAGATTTTCAAACACAGAAAAAGATTTTGCCTACCTTCCAGATTTTATTTGTGTGCCAGATGCGTTTGCTCACGATGAAATGGTTGCTGAGGGGTTTGATTCAAAAAGAATAATGATTACAGGTAACCCGCACTTCGATCATTTTGCAGACAGTATTACAAAAGACAGAGAGGATAAAAATAGTATACTTTTTGTTTCTCAACCATTAAGCGCATTAAAAACAGTAGGGAATTATAGTGATTCTGGATACGATGAATTTAATGCAATAAATGATTTGGAAGAATGTCTCAATGGTTTAAATTTGGTGATTCGTTTGCACCCAAAAGATATTCCAAAAAAATACGATTCGCTTATTTCTAAAAATCCCTCAGTGACCCTGTCTGTAGATTCTAGCCTTGAAGAATCTATTTCTCGGGCAGGTATTGTGGTGGGCATGAATTCACCAGTTCTTTTGCAGGCAGCTATTGCGGGTAAGGCAGTGATAAGCTACCAGCCCGGTTTGCTTGGAGAAGATAAATTGATAAGTAACAGACTTGGTTTGACGGATCTTGTGACAGAAAAAGATGCTTTGCAAAAAAAGATTTTGGACTATAAAAATGGTGTTTTTTCTGGGAAAAATGTGGTTTGGCCGAAAAATGCCACAGAAAATGTTTTGAAAAATATAGTACTTTTGTTAAACGGGGCTTTGTGATATTGTAATCACAATGAAAAAAACACCTACAATTTGTGCCATTATTCCAGCCAAGGGGGTTTCTACGCGTATACCAGGCAAGAATTTAAAGGATTTATGTGGAAAGCCAATGCTCGCTTATATTCTTGAAACCGCAAAATCTGCAAAGGGCATAGATCGAGTTATTGTTTCAACAGATTCAACTGATGTGCAGGAAGTATCAAAAAAGTATGGTGCAGAAGCTCCTTTTATTCGTCCAAAAGCTCTCACAGAAGATCAGGTAACTACCAGAGAAGTGCTTCAGCATGCACTTGATTGGCTTGAAGAAAATGAAAACTATGTACCAGACTATGTTTTACTTCTTTATCCTACGTCACCTCTATTAAAAAAAGAACGTATTGAAGAAGCTATAAAACTTGCCCAAGACAGAGATTCTGATTCTGTGTTCAGTGGTTCGTATGACAAGGGTCATTATTGGATTGAAGATGAGGGGGGGTGGGTGAGATTTTATCCAAAGAAACAACTAAATAGTCAGTGGCAAATTCCGCTTTTTGTTGAAAACGGTGCGATATACCTTACAAAATCAAAATTTATGAAGCGTCAGTATGTTGCTGACAAGGCAGATGTTGTAGTGATGAGTCCTGATGAAAATATTGATGTTGATTATCCAGAAGATTTTGCAAAGGTAGAGGCTATCATAAAGTCGAGGCAATAATTTGTTGTTTGTTGTGGTGTTTAATTAACGCCGTCGTAGTTCAATGGATAGAACAGTCCCGTCCTAAGGGATAGATGTAGGTTCGATTCCTACCGGTGGCACATTTTCAATTTTCTGCTATAATCCCTCTTGTATGAACCCAGAAGAAAGAGAGCTTATAGAGGAAACGCTTGCACTTTCGCGAGAGAATAATAAGATGCTGAGAAGCATACAGAGGACTGCTAGAATAGGTCAGGTGATGCAGATTATGTATTGGCTTCTTATCATCGGTGCTTCTGTGGGTGCATATTATTTTGTTCAGCCGTATTTAGAGCAGTTATTGGAAGCATACAGCGGGGTGCAGGATGGTGTGATGAAAGTAAACAGTTTATTTCAATAAATTTACATATGCCGAGGTAGCTGTCTTGGTAGAAATTCATTTACGGTTCTGTTATTGTAGTTTACATATGCCGAGGTAGCTCAGTTGGTAGAGCATGTGCCTGAAGAGCATGGGG
>CAYTVX010000016.1:7065-15741 GCA_964441885.1 uncultured Candidatus Saccharibacteria bacterium | reverse complement strand
AATTTAGTATAGCACGTTATTAAATATGCGTTATAATGTATACATATAAAAATATCATTATAACTAATATGAATTACACAAAAATAAAAAAATTCTTTGGTTTTTCTGCACTGGTTGCAGTTTTATTTGTTGCTACTTTTTCTTTTGCAAAACCACAAGCTCACGCCAGTGTTGTGCAGTGTGATTTTTCAAGAAACTTAGAACTCGGTGTTACAGGTGAGGATGTTCGTTGTTTGCAGAGATATTTAAATGCCGAGGGATTTAAGATTTCTGAAAGTGGTGTGGGTTCTCCTGGGCAAGAATCAAATACTTTTGGTTCTCTTACAAAAGATGCTGTAATGCGTTGGCAAACAGCTAAGAATTTTTCTTTAACAACAGGAACGTTTGGTCCAATGTCCAAAGGAAAATATTTAGAGCATGTTGCATCTTCTTTGTCTTCTCAGCTTTCTAATATGGGAGGCACTCCAGTTGTTTCAGTTACAAATACTTTACCTACGCCAGTAGTCTCAACTCCCGTAGTAACTCAAGCAGAAAAAGACGCTGTCACCTCTATAAAAGAAGCTTTTGATGTTTTGGACGAAGCAAAAGACGCAGCGGAAGATATAGATGATGACAATGATGCAGATAATGCAAGAGACGATATAAGTGATGCAAAGGACGATTTACTTGATGCCTTTCTTGCCTTTGTGACTAAAGATTTTTCAAAAGCAAAAAATAAAGCAGATGATGTGGTTAGTTCTCTTGAGGATATTATAAAAGATGTGTACGGCGACAAGGGTGATGCAGAGGACGCTATCAATGATGCTGAGGATGCTATTAGTAGTGCTGAGGATGATATAAACGAAGCTGATGATGATGGAGATGATGTGCATGACGCAAACGACTTGTTAGACGACGCAAGAAACAAGCTTGATGACGCAAGAGATGCAATGGATGATAATGACTACACAAAAGCAGAATCACTTGCAAAACAAGCAGAAAATCTAGCAGATGATGCAGTAGATGCGATTGGAAATTAAGAATTAAATGGAAAATTGGGAAAAAACCGGATCAGTAAATAAGAGAGAAAGTGAGGAGGGAATTGATTTGGCGGCCATTGATTTAAGCTGGCTTTGTTCCTTGATGAGGCAGTTTGCCAAGCAATCTGGGCAAGAGGATTCTTTTGCACCTGGTTATAAAAAATTGACCGTTGAAGATATAGAGGCTCAAACATCAGACATTCTCTTGAATGTTGGTTTGAGTTTGGAGGTTATCAACGAAAAAACTTTTGATGCTGATGCGGAGGACGATGATAGGGACAGTCCAGAAGTAAGAGTAAATCTATCTGCTGAACGTGGAAAATTTGTTGAGTATTTGCGGGCTCTGTCTCCGGATAAAATAAATGCTTCGCAAATTGACGGACTTATTACGGTAATTTCAAGTTTGGAGCACCAACTTTTAGAAGAGTATGATTTATCAAATCCAGATGCTCACACATTAAATTTATTGGTGAGTCTTTCTGATATTGCTAAAGAGTGTTATCGACTTGATCCACGCGACAACAACGGCCTTGGTATTGTGGCAAGTAATATAAATGAATATGCTGAGATGACAAAGGGTAAGCATATAAAAGAGTTTATACTAGCTTATAGAAATGATCTTACCGAAGATGCAGAAGGTTTTAGAAATCCAACGCAATGGCACAATTATTTGGATGCAGATTCTTTTCATGGACGTTTAGAAAAAGCCGTGGAGGTTTTAGAGGAAATAAAAACCAATCCAAATGCTGAGGGTATATTTACTCACACACTCAGACATATGATGGAGTGCCTACTTTCTGTAAAGGTGGATTTGACGGAGGATATAGCAAAAGCTAAAGAGGATCTTGTTAAAAAAGAAAATAGTAATGTCGACGCTCAGACCGGTATTCAGTCACATTTGGACGAGATAAAAGAAAAATTGAAAATAGTTGAAGAATTTTACGAAATCCTCAAGGAGATGGAGGAGTAACAAAATGTCAAAAAATAAAACACAAATAGTTCAAGACGGGTTTGTTATTATTTTGAGTATTTTTTTCGCTTTTTTTATAATTAAGATTGGTTTGGTGCAGTGGCTTGTTGGATCGCTTGGTGGGATGGAGTATCTGGGTATATTTGTGGCGGGAATATTTTTTACCTCTGTCTTTACTACTGCTCCAGCTATTGTGGTTCTTGCAGGATTTTTACAACACCACAATCCAATTTTAGTCGCTTTACTTGGAGGGTTTGGTTCTACCGTAGGGGACTATATTATATTTCGTTTTGTAAAAGACAGGATTTCAGAGGATTTAAAGTATCTTTTGCGTATTTCTGGTAAAAAAAGAATTCCCCATATTTTTAAAACAAAACTTTTTCATTACTTCGCTCCATTTTTGGGAGCCATGGTCATTGCTTCTCCGTTACCAGATGAAATAGGGGTGGCTATATTTGGTTTGTCACATACAAATAATAAATTTTTTATTGCAGTGTCTTTTATAGCAAATACCGTCGGTATCCTTTTGATTGGGTACGTGGTAGCTCTCGTTATTTGACTTTTCCTGCAGTTGTGCTATTTTGTTGTCTTGTGCGCTGTTCTTTTTTGTTCGGAATTAGCGTGAAAACAGGTCCGCACCTATTACTGCAGAGAGACTTCGTCGATGCTGAAACAACAACCGTCGGTTTTGCAACCATCAGGCACCCCCAAGGTTCGTGTGCGGGTACAGGTGGTTCCCAAGATTCCACTCCGTGCCTCAACAAGGCGGATCATCTTCCGCATTCACGTGTCACGACGCTCGCTCGTGCCCGCGTCAATCCGCAAGCGCAATCTGTCTATCGATGAACGCATCGAGCGTTCCGGCGAGGCACAGGTCATCAAGACCACTCGCAACGTTTCGGTGAATGGGTTGGTGGGCGACATGGAAAAGCTCGGATTTCGTATGGTGGACGCGCTTTGGCGAGACACCAACGAGCTTTCTCTGATCTCTCATCCCGTCGTGCGAGTTGTGTTTGCACGAAACGAGGACGTCTATGAGGCGGTGGATTCCTCCAAGGAGGAGATCAGGGTTCAGCTCCTGGAGCTGATGCAGACTGCTCACTGGGAAGTCGGATGCTTCTATGGTCCGTTTCGCCGGGGACACGTGCTCATTCCAGAAGCTGGCATCGCCAACATCGTTCTCGCGAAGCGCGCGGAGATCATCGACGGCTCTGGTCGTCAGGCCAACTTGCCATCACCATCTCGTCTCGAGGTGTGTGGCGCGGAATCGATCATGCTCTTGCCACCAAGCGAAGACTGACGCAGGAACCGAGTCATTTCTAATTTCGCACCCCTTCGCTCGCATAGCCAAATGGCTGTGCGAGCGATAACTTTTATATGACCGTGCTATAATTTCTTATATTATTTTTTATGACATCACACCTCACTATTGTTACAGAATCAAGAAAGGATTATGAACTTTTAGATTCTGGAAATGGAGAAAAGCTCGAACGTTATGGGAGTTTTGTCTTGTCACGCCCAGATCCTCAAGCTTTGTGGAAAAAACAAGCAGAGGCAGAGTGGGAAAAGGCAGATGGGGTTTTTGTGCGCGCAAGCACACGCGCTTCTTGGAAAATGAAAACCAATGTTCCTGAGAGTTGGCAGATAGAGCTTGGTGGACTTCAGTTTGTAATTTCTCCTACAGCGTTTAAACACACAGGTGTTTTTCCAGAACAATTGGGTAACTGGAAATGGGTTGGTGACAAAATTTTAAGCGCAACGAAAGACGGAAGAAAGGTTTCTGTTTTAAATTTGTTTGGGTATACAGGTGGCGCTACACTGGCTGCTGCAAAAGCTGGTGCAGAGGTGACGCATGTGGATGGTTCAAAGAGCGCAATCGCATGGGCAAAGGATAATGCGAAAGCTTCTGGTCTTGAAGAAAAACCCATCCGCTGGATGCTTGATGATGTGCGCAAATTTGTGGCAAGAGAAATAAATCGCGGAAAGAAATATGATGGCATCATTATGGATCCACCTGTCTTTGGTCATGGAGCAAAAAAAGAATTATGGAAAATAGAAGAGGATTTACCAGAACTTTTAGAAATGTGTAAGAAGATTTTAAGTAGTGATCCAGTCTTCTTTTTAATGAATGGTTATGCTTCTGGATATTCTGCTATTGCTTATGGCAACAATCTTGGTGATTTAATGAAAAGCTTTGGAGGAAGTGTAGAGGTGGGGGAGCTGGCTATAAAAGAGTCAAAGAGTGATAGGCTTTTGCCGTGTGGTATCTTTGCTCGTTGGCAAAAATAAATATGAAATCATTACAGCGCAAGAATCTCATTATTTTATCAGTACTCTCTTTTTTCTTTTGCGCTATTTTAACGTATCTTGTGTTGCATACAAAAACTTTTTCACTAGACAGCTTTGTGCAAAACAAAATGATTGCTATGAGGCACTACAACCTAACGCCTTTTATTTTATTTATTACAAATATCGCCAGCCCACTAGTTTTGTATATGTTTTCTATAGTTTTATATTTTTTTCTTGTATCTTTAAATCGCATTAAAGATTCTGTAATATTTATTTTTTCAATGTTTGTTGGCGCAGTTTCTTTTTCTCTTATTAAGATATTTACTGAAATAGAGCGACCACTAAATAAAATTACCGGCGTGTCAGGTTGGAGTTTTCCTAGTGGGCACACCACTATGGCCACAATCGCTTTTCTTCTAACCCTGTATTTTTTCAAGGATAAAATCGTCAGTGATCGTCACAGAAAAATTTTTATAGGAGTTTTTTCAGCTTTGGTTGTGCTCGTTGCTTTTAGTCGATTGTATTTAGGGGCACATTTTTTAAGTGACGTTTTGGGCGGTCTATTTTTGGGTTTGGGTATTGTATGCATTTCTGTTATATTCTCTAAATCATAATGATACTTTTAGACGGAAAAATTGCCCGGAACTCCCTTGCTTCCGAGCTTAAAAAAATGATTTCTAATTTACCAATCAAGCCAAAACTTGCCATTATTCAGGTTGGTGACAGAAAAGAATCAAATACTTACATCACTCAGAAGAAAATCTTTGCAGAGAAAATTGGCGCAGAGGTGAATCATATAAAATTTTTAGAAAATGTATCGGAAGATGAGGTTTGTGTAGAAATTCAAAAATTAAATAAAGATAATTCTGTACACGGCATTGTTGTTCAGCTTCCTCTTCCTTTGGATTTAGATAAGAACATAATTATTCAAAATATTGATCCATTAAAAGATGTCGATGGTTTAACATCTGTAAATACAAAGCTTCTGTGGAGTAATGAGAGAGGTCATATACCAGCAACGGCGCGCGGTATTCTTACGCTTCTTGATTATTATAAGATTCCAATAAAAGGTAAAAAGGTGGTGGTTGTTGGTCGTTCAGAGCTTGTAGGAAAACCTGTTGCGATGGCCCTTTTAAATAGAGATGCTACGGTGACGGTATGCCATTTAGAAACAGAGAATATTAAATTAGAAACACAGCGGGCAGATATCTTGGTCGTGGCTGCGGGGGATCCAGAGTTCATTACAAAAGATTTTGTAAAAGAGGGCCAGGTGGTGGTAGATGTTGGTATTAGCGTTCTTCAGGATAAAAAGCTTGTAGGGGATGTAAAATTTGATGACGTAAAAGGTATAGTTTCAGCCATTTCACCGGTTCCTGGAGGTGTGGGGCCAATGACAGTGCTTTCTTTGTTTCAAAATTTGCTCGATGCGTATATGATGATAGGGTATAAATAAATATTATTAATAATTATAAAAAAATATGTTTAATGAAAATACAGTAGTGGGTAGAAGAATGAATTTGATAGTAACGGTTCTTGCAGTTGTTTTGGTTTTGTTTTTCCTATCAATGACATTTAGATCTGCTGGTGCACGCGGTCATATGGGTGGTGGGCTTTCTGATAAAAATATAATTACAGTGGCAGGAAAAGGAGAGGTGATTGCTATTCCAGACATTGCGACTATTACTTTTTCTGTGGTTGAGCAGGCAATAAACGTGGGTGAGGCTCAAGCAAAGGCAACTACAAAGATGAACAAGGCGCTTGAAGTTTTAAAGAATCAAGGGATTGCTGAGACAGATATAAAAACAACAGATTATAGTGCATATCCTAGATACGAGTATTTTAATCAGATTTGTAATCAATACAGTTGCCCTACATCTGGCAGTCAAAAACTTATAGGATATGAAGTACGTCAAAGTATTTTGGTAAAGATTAGAAAGATTGAAGATGCTGGAAAAGTTCTTGGGGTTGTTGGTGAAACAGGGGTGTCTGATATCAGTGGTCTAAACTTTGAAGTAGATGAGCAAGATGTAAAAGTTCGTGAAGCTAGAAAGTTGGCGATAGACGATGCTAAAGAACAAGCAAAACAACTTGCAAAAGATTTGGGTGTAAAGCTTGGTAGTATTGCAAGCTTTAATGAGTCAGGCAATTATCCTATGCCAATGATGTACAAGACAGATATGGCTTTGGGAATGGGTGGTTCTGCAGAATCATCTCCTCAGCTCCCAGTGGGCGAAAATAAGATCACTTCAAACGTGACGATTACGTACGAGATAAGATAAATAGATTCTTTTCAAGTAGAATAGTCCTCTTGCGGAAGCGCTTGGGGGCTATTTTATTTTATCCACCTAGTTTGACATCTGTCTAAGATAGAGTATTATTATCCATGTAACCGCCTTCGGGCGTTTTTTCTTAAAAAAATATGAAAATTATAGATTATATAAAGGAAACAAAGGGCGAATTGAAACATGTAAGCTGGCCAACACGTCGCCAGACTGTTATTTTTACTATTATAGTTATTCTAATTTCTGTAGGAACCGCACTCTTTTTAGGATTTTTTGATTTTATTTTTACTCAGATTTTACAAAAATTTGTTCTTTAAAAAAATATGTCACGACAAAAAATACAAGAAGGGCGAAATTGGTATGTGATTCACACATACGCAGGATATGAAAACGCTGTGATGCGAAATCTAAAACAGCGTATCGAGTCTCTAGGAATGGAAGATAAAATTTTCAACGTAATCGTACCTACAGAAAAGAAAATTAAAATAAAAGGTGGCAAGCGTGTAGAGGAAGAAGAAAAAATCTATCCAGGATACATCCTTGTAGATATGCTCGTGACCGACGACTCATGGTACGTAGTGCGCAACACTCCTCGTGTGACTGGTTTTGTTGGCTCTGGCGTATATCCTGTGCCTATCGACAAAAAAGAAGTCGACGATCTTTTCAAAAGAATGAATGCTGACACAGCAAAGCACAATATAGACCTAGCTCCAGAAGACGCTGTAAAGATAGTAGATGGTCCGTTTAAAGACCTAGAAGGAAAAGTAAGTCTAGTCGACAACGAGCGAGGCAAGGTAAAGGTACTTGTGGCTATGTTCGGGCGAGAGACTCCAGTCGAGCTTGATTTCTTGCAAGTAAAGAAAATATAAGGTAAGGTAATCCACACACATATGGCAAAGAAAGTAACAAAAAAATTAAAGCTAGTTATCGCAGCGGGCAAAGCAAATCCGGCTCCACCTATTGGTCCGGCTCTTGGTCAGGCGGGAGTAAATATTGGCGAGTTTGTAAAGCAGTTTAACGACAAGACAAAAGAGATGATGGGCGATATCGTGCCTGTAGAAATCTCTGTTTACGAAGACCGATCATTCTCTTTTGTTCTAAAGACTCCTCCAGCTTCAAGTCTCATATTAAAAGCTATTGGAGCAGAAAAGGGCAGTGGTACAAACAAGACAAAAAAGGCAGGAAAGATCAGTAAGGCAAAAATCCGCGAGATTGCAGAAAAGAAAATGGTAGATCTAAACGCTCATGATTTAGACGCCGCTTCAAAGATCATTGCAGGAAGTGCGAGATCGATGGGAGTAGATGTAGAGTAATCTAAAAAAACCGCCTTCGGGCGGTTTTTGCTTTTTATAGCCCCACTACAGTATTATGTATAAGACATGCCAGACAAAATTCAGACCAAAAAGCTAGGCGCTCTGCCGTATAAAACGATTTGTGATTTGGTAAAAAATGGTCACATTAAAAATGTACTGGCGGAAAATATAAAGCCAGCATCTCTCGACCTCTCCATTTCAGATGAAATATATAAAGTAGAAGGAATCTTTCAGCCAAAAGCTAGCGAGACTGTGCGCGACGTACTCAATCAAATAAAAAAGAGCAGACATAATATAAAAAAACCATTGGAGCGTGGCAGTATTTACGTTATCAGACTAAATGAAACTCTCGCTTTGCCAAAAGATATTTATGCTTTTTGTAATCCAAAATCCACAAGCGGGCGTATAGACGCGCACGTGCGTCTCATTGCAGACAGTATGTCTCGATATGATTCTCTGCGCGCCGGATTTCAGGGCGAAATTTGGATTTCCATTATGCCTCAGTCTTTTCCAATACAAATATATCCCGGCGTGTGTCTAAATCAGCTGCGATTTTTTAATGCAGACACTCGTATTTCAGAAAAAGAGCTCGGCGAAATAATGAAAAAACACCAGCTTTTGTGGAGAAAAAAAGACAACACCGCGTACGATTATTCTGATATAAAAATCCGCGACAACGACGGCTCGCTCATACTCACTATAGATTTGGAAAGCGAAGTGCTTGGCTTTGAAAGTATTTCATCGCACACTCCGGTAGATCTTTCAAAAATCGCTTTCTACAATTCCAAGAAGTTTT
This sequence comes from uncultured Candidatus Saccharibacteria bacterium, assembly GCA_964441885.1. Classification (GTDB taxonomy): domain Bacteria; phylum Patescibacteriota; class Minisyncoccia; order Phycocordibacterales; family CALRHW01; genus SICJ01. Next base: position 7,072 of record CAYTVX010000016.1, on the reverse strand, counting down.
TTAAACC
>CAYTVX010000016.1:0-6965 GCA_964441885.1 uncultured Candidatus Saccharibacteria bacterium | reverse complement strand
CTCCGGTAGATCTTTCAAAAATCGCTTTCTACAATTCCAAGAAGTTTTTTAAACCTGTAAAAAAGAGAAACGGATATTTGTATTTAAAGAAAGATCATTTTTATATACTCTCTACTTTTGAAGCAGTGCGCGTGCCACCTGGTCTAGCATGTGAAATGTTGCCGATGGATGAGCGCAGTGGAGATTTTCGTTCGCACTACGCTGGTTTTATTGACCCAGGATGGGGCTGGGGAAAAAATGGAGAGGGGAAAGGCCGGCCACTGACACTCGAGGTCCGTCCATTTGAAGACCTCGTCGTGCGTCAGGGACAGCCGATAGGGAAAATCAGATTTGAATATATGTCCGAGCGACCAGAAAAAGCATACGATAGTGTGTCGTCCAACTACGTAGAACAATCCGGTCCAAAATTAGCAAAGCATTTTAAATAGTAGTTTGCGCGAAAAATTTAGACGCTCTATTTCTCAAAAGTCGTAAACGTAAGTCGGAAAGGAGTTTTTTCGTCTGCTTCGTGTACGGTTTTTTCTGTTTTCTTCCAGTCGGAAAAATCTTGTAATGGAAAATATACATCACCCTCAAACTCACCGTCTATAAAAGTGAGGTATATTTTGTCTGCATGCGGGATAAATTCTCTGTAGATAGTTCGTCCGCCGATTATCATTATTTCCTCTGTTTTTGCGAGCTCGAGTACTGGCTCAATAGAATCGTAAACAGTAATGCCTGTTGTATCCAAGTCTGGCTTCAGTGGACCTTTTGAAAGCACTATATTTTTTCTGCCCGGCAATGCTTTTCCCAAGGACTCAAAAGTCACAGCACCCATCGCAATAGTTTTGCCCAAAGTTTTTTCGCGAAAAAAAGCCATATCGGCCTGCAGTCTTGGCCAAGGAAGCATTATTCCGTTTCCTATTAGAAAGTTTTTATCTACGCCGGCAATAAGTGTAATCATTTTTTAATTTTGCTTGCGCGCGATTAAACAATCATTGGCGCTTTTATTTGCGGATGGTGATTGTAGTCTACGAGCTTGATATCATCCATTGTAAATTTATCAATATCTGTAATCTCTGGATTGAGCCAAAGTTTTGGCGGTTGCATCGGCTCGCGCGCGAGCTGTTCTTTCACCGCATCAAAGTGTTCGTGATATATATGTGCGTCGTTTAATGTGAGGACGCATTCGTGTGGAGTAAATCCCGTGACCTGCGCGACCATTGCGAGCAAGAGGGAATATGAAGCGATATTAAATGGCACGCCGAGAAACATGTCACAGCTTCTCTGCATCATATGAAGTGAAAGCTTTCCATTTGCTGCGAAAAACTGGAAAATTATGTGGCAAGGTGGAAGAGCCATTTCATCTAGCTCACCAGGATTCCATGCTGTTACTATAAGTCGTCTGTCGTTTGGATCTGTCTTTAATTTTTCTACAATTCTTTTTATTTGATCTAGTGTAGTGCCGTCAGGTTTTCTCCAAGCTCGCCACTGCACGCCGTAGATTCTGCCGAGGTCGCCAGGAAATTTTGCTTTTGGTGTCCAATAGTCTGCTTCTGCATTCGCTGTCCAAATAGTTTTGTCTGTGCCATTTAGCTCACGCAATCTATTGTCGTCTGAGCTTCCTTCAAGAAACCAGAGTAGTTCACTTTTTACAGCATTAAACGCAAGTTTTTTTGTAGTCACTGCTGGAAAACCTTCTTCTAGATTGAAACGCATTTGTTTTGCAAAAAGAGCTCGAGTGACAGCGTTGCGCCCCTTTCTGTCCACTCCTTTTTCCATTATTTCCTTTAGAATGTCGTTGTATATTTTCATGAGGAAATTATATCATGGGGCAATTATTTGTAGCTAAATTGACAATTTTTTATTATTTGCTACTATTTAGCTCTAAACGGCTTCGGCCTCGGTTCTGCGAAAGCAGGATCAGAAAATTTCAAAAAGCAGTTATGAGTTACAAAGACTTATAACTGCTTTTTGTATATCTTTATAATTTTCTTCGTTTACGACTCCAATTTTATCAATCAATCTTTTTGCATCCGTAAGACGCAGTTGAGATATTATTGCGACACGATCTATACCATCGTTTATGTTTATTTGTGTGTAAAATTTTGTTGTTTTTATTTTTGTAGATATAGGTATTGCCCAAAAAACTTCTTTATTAAACTTCTTAAACACAAGTACTGGTCTGGCAAATTCTGTACCCTTACCATCCTGCTCAAAACCCACATTGCTACCCATAGAGCACCACCACACTTCTCTTTCGTGAAAGAATATCCTTACGTCGCTAGTATGCTCAATTTCAGTTTTCTTTTTGTGCCAGTTTGTGTAATCTTTTTTGCTCATATTAAAAACCATATCAAAATAGGCCTAAATTTTTGATAAAGAAAGGATAAAGAGCTCGTATTGACACAATACCTAAAAAGGTGTATAATCCCGCCAGATAGAACATTGAAACTACTTGCATTTGGCCATGGTTTTGAGGGTAAATTATCATATTATTTTCCTTGAAAACCGTGGCTAAATCACGGACAAAGGCATGCTTGAAGCCTGGCTTGTTGCCAGAGTGGATGGTAGCCATCGAAAGGTAGAATTGTCATGAACGTGATCACAGGTCCGCAGGTTATTGGTATCGGACGGATCTTCACTGATTCGCAGACTCCGTCAGACCAAGCACAGGCACTGATTGACTCGGGTCTTCTCGCAGACTTGCGAGACGCAGATGTGAGCAAGATCGATCGAATCGCGTTTCGCGAGCTCCTCGGTCTTCCACCACTCACTGCTGATGGTTTCCCGATCTGGAAGACCATTAAGCTCGGCACCGGTCTCAAGACCGCAGACGAGTTCCGCAAGGCCCTCACTGATGGTGGCTTCAAGATCGGCGAATGGAGCAATGACATTCTCGACCAACCCGCTTTCTCGGTGGCACTGTCACTGACGGATGTTGAGTTGGTGAATGTTTCTCCTCGCGAGCTCGGACTCAGGAAGAGTTCCACTTTCAAGGAGATCTGTGCCAAGGCCAAGAGCAAGGGCCTTAGCCTCTGCCCCAACGAAGTTGGTCCCCAACTGCGTTTGCAGTACAAGGATCAGCCAACATGTGCTCGGCTCTTGGTTGCCATGGATCCCATCGCTGACTCGAACGGCTACTTCAGGATCTTCCGCGTTGGAAACCATGAGGACGAGTTGTGGCTCGATGGCAGCCTCGGCTATCCCGGCCACGTCTGGTTTCTTGACGACCGTTTTGTGTTCGTCCGCAGCAAGAAGTAGTCCTCTGGACTTAGTCCTTCGTGATTATTGGCAATTTCGCCAAACGTATTCCAAAACGTAAACAATGGAAGCTCGCACAATGGTGTGCGGGCTTTTTTTCTGCATTTTTGATGAATTTTTAAATAATTTGATTACAAAAATTTTATGATAAACTTACATCATCATCATTAAAATACTTAAAACACCACAATGAAAGACAAACAGATAGAAAAACTCATAAAAGCAGAGGGAAAACGTCAGAAAAGTGTTATCAATCTCATCGCCTCCGAAAACTATGTTTCAGCTGACGTGCTCACAGCGCTTGGCTCAGAGCTAACAAATAAATACGCCGAAGGGTATCCCGGCAAGCGCTACTATGGCGGGCAGAGTGTCGTCGATCAAATAGAAAATATTTGTCGCGAGCGTGCGCTAAAACTTTTCAAACTCGCGCCGAAAAATTGGCATGTAAACGTCCAGCCGCTTTCTGGCTCGCCGGCCAACGTCGCAGTCTACACCGCACTCGTGTCTCCTCATGGAAAAATAATGGGTATGAGTCTAGATCAGGGCGGGCATCTCACGCACGGCCACAAAGTATCTGTCACAGGAAAATTTTGGAATCAAGTCGCATATGGTGTCGACAAAGATACAGAAGTGCTCGACTACGAAGCGCTCAAAAAAATCGCGCTCGAACACAAGCCAAATATTATCGTCGCTGGCTTTACAGCATATCCGCGTACAGTTGATTTCAAAAAGTTTCGCGAGATTACGGATGCGTGTGGCGCGTACCTCATGGTAGACATGTCGCATTTTGCCGGGCTTGTCGCAGGTGGCGCATATCCAAGTCCTTTTAAATACGCAGATGTGGTGACGACGACGGTGCACAAGACTCTTCGCGGTCCTCGTAGTGCTATGATTTTTGTAAAAAAAGACGATCGCGGCCTCGACAAACTCATAGACAAGGCAGTGTTTCCGGGAATGCAGGGTGGACCACATCTCAATCAGATAGCTGCAGTTGCAGTCGCTCTAAAAGAAGCCGACACTCCTGCTTTCAAAAAATATGCGATGCAAGTAGTAAAAAATGCAAGAGTACTTGCTGACGAGCTCCGCGCACTCGGCTGGAAAATAATTTCTGGTGGCACAGACAGTCATCTCATACTCGTAGATACTTGGATGAATGGAAAAGGAATTTCTGGAAGCGAGGCGAGCACACGACTAGAAAAAGCGGGGATTATTGTAAACAAAAATACTATTCCATATGAGACTCGGTCACCATTTGATCCTTCGGGCATACGACTCGGCACAGCGGCAGAGACTACACGCGGAGCAAAAGAAAAAGAGATGAAAAATATTGCGCAGAAGATAGATAAGATTTTAAAAAAATAACGATCGAAAAAATAGCAATTTATGGTAAAAGGAAAATTTGTAGTAATCGACGGTATAGATGGATCAGGAAAGGCGACTCAGGCGCGACTCTTGGTGGAGCGACTCAAAAAAGAAGGGGTGAAAGTAAAGACGATTGATTTCCCGCGATATGAAAGCAACTTTTTTGGCGCACTCATCGGCAAATATCTTTCTGGCATATATGGTGATTTTACACAGGTAGATCCGCGTGTAGCGTCCGTGCTTTACGCTGGCGATCGATTTGAATCAAGCAAAGAAATCCGCAAATGGATAGACGACGGCTACACGGTGGTCGCCGACAGATATGTGAGCGCAAATCAAATCCATCAGGGAGGGAAAATAGACAATCCAAAAGACAGAAAAGAATTTTTGGCTTGGCTAGATGAGATGGAGTACTCCGTTTTCAAAATCCCTAGACCAGATCTAGTGATATATCTAGACGTGCCATTTGAAGTGAGCAAAGAATGGCTGAAGAATAAAATAATGAAGCGAAAGAAAAAATATTTGGAGGGACGAGTTGATGTCGCCGAAGAAAATTTGACTTATCTGAAAAATTCGCGCAATGCCGCACTCGATCTAGCAAAGAAAAATAAAGATTGGCAGAAAATAGAATGCTGTCAGGGAATGGTATGTATGTTGCCAGAGGAGGTGAGTGGGCGCGTTTTTGATATTGTGAAAAAGACGCTGAAAATAAAAAAATAAAAAACTCGCTAGATAAAATGTCACTCGTTTTAAAAATAAAAAAATTGAGGCCGGACGCCGTGATGCCGACATATGCTCATCCTGGCGATGCCGGACTAGATATGTATACTTGTGAAGCTGTCACCGTGGCTCCTGGAGAAAGAGTGACCGTATCTACTGGCATAGCGATGGAAATCCCAGAAGGATATGTAGGCTTGGTGTGGGATAAAGGAGGGGTGTCCATAAAAGGAGGGCTCAAAACTCTCGGCGGAGTGGTAGATTCGCCATATCGTGGAGAAATAATGATTGGTATAATCAATCTATCAAGCGAGCCATATGTTTTTGAAAAAGGACACAAGGTCGCACAGATGGTGATTCAGAAAAAAGAAAATGTCTCGGTCGAAGAGGTGACTGAGCTTGGTGACACATCGCGTGGAGAAGGGAGGTTTGGAAGCACGGGGAAATAATTGCGCGCATCGCCGCACGGACGGACGCGAAAATAAAAATGAAAGACATAAAAGAAATAATAAAAGAAGAGTTGGTAAAAATCGGTGTGAGCACTGATGGTGTGGCAGTTTCTGCGCCAAAAGATTTAAAAAATGGCGACTATTCTTTTTTCGTAAAAGATAAAGCGGTCAAGGTCGCCGAGCTTCCTCTTGAAACGCTTACAAAAAATAAATATATAAAATCTGCACAAGCTGTCGGGCAGTTTATAAACATCTATTTGTCCGACGCTTTTTTCGCCGAGCTTTTGCAGGATGTTTTGCGTGACGCCGACAATTTTGGAAAAAACACTTTGCGCGAGGGTGAGAGGGTGATGTTTGAATACACAGATCCAAATCCATTTAAGCAATTTCATATTGGTCACTTGATGCCAAATGTTATCGGGGAGTCTCTTTCCCGTATCGTAGAGTGGAGTGGTGCTCAGGTAAAACGCGCCAATTACCAAGGCGACGTGGGTCCTCATGTGGCAAAGGCTATCTGGGGTATGCAACAGCTTTCTGCTGACATGCCTCATGTAAAAGAAGACTTGGTCACAAAAGCAGAATTTCTTGGCAATGCATATGTGCATGGTTCAAACGCGTATGAAGATGATGAAAGTGCAAAAAAAGAAATCGACACGCTCAATAAAATAATTTACGAAAAATCAGATCCAAAAGTCGTCGAGCTGTACGACTGGGGTAGAAAGGTGAGCCTGGATCATTTTGAAGATATCTACGCAAAGCTTGGTACAAAGTTTGATTATTATTTTTTTGAAAGTGAGACTGCTCCGCTTGGAATGTTTTTGGTGGAAGAATTTTTGGCGAAAGGTGTTTTTGAAAAAAGTGACGGCGCTATCGTGTTTAAGGGCGAGCAGTATGGACTCCATACACGTGTGTTTGTAAATTCTCAGGGTTTGCCGACATATGAGACAAAAGAGCTGGGTCTCAGCAAAATGAAATTTGAAAAAGCAGATTTTGATTTGTCTGTCGTGATTACCGGCAACGAGCAAAATGAATATTTCAAAGTCCTGCTAAAGGTGCTGGAATTTGTTGACTCAAAAATCGCCAACAAAACTCGTCATATCGGGCATGGCATGCTTCGCTTTGCTAGTGGCAAAATGTCATCTCGAAAAGGAAATGTAATCACTGGCGAGTCACTCATCGTCGACGTAGAAAAAA
>CAYTVX010000015.1:0-15790 GCA_964441885.1 uncultured Candidatus Saccharibacteria bacterium | reverse complement strand
TAAACGAGGCTCGACCAAAAGAAGATCGACCAGCTCGTGGAAACTTCCGATAATTAATTTTATCTGGAGTAATCCTCAAAAGACCACCTTCGGGTGGTTTTTTGTTGCGCGTTCTCAAACAAAAAATTGACAAAATAACAGTTTTGTTATATTCTTGCTTCATATGAACCCAAAAGGATCAACAAACAGAACACCATCCAGAAACAGCTCACCTCGACCAGCGAGTCGTTTTGGCGTACCCAGTCGTCCAGGAGGTCCTAGCTCTATAGCTCCGGGAGTATCATCTGGTCGTTTTTCTCGACCAAGTCGTTTTAGTTCTAATCGTGGTGCAAGCCGACCAGGCGCAAGTCGTGGTAGCTTTGGCGGAAATCGAGGGGGCAACAGAAGTCGTGGTCGCGCAGGTATGGGCGAGCGCATTGACGTTTCTCGTTTTATAAACAAAACAGTTATCTCTGAAGAAGTAGAGGTTTTTAAACCCGATCATCAGTTTGCAGATTTTCATATCAATGACACACTCAAGCGTGCTGTTATCGCAAAAGGCTACACTAGCCCGACTCCGATACAAGACCGTTCTATTCCTCACATTTTAAAAGGAGCTGATCTTGTGGGTATCGCAAACACAGGCACAGGAAAAACTGCTGCTTTTCTTATTCCTCTTATAAACAAAGTTTTACTCAATCCAAACGAGCAGGTAATGGTTATCGTGCCCACACGTGAGCTTGCTATTCAGATAGATCAGGAGCTAAAAGGTTTTACAAAAGGTATGAAAGTTTTTTCTGTTGTGGTGGTGGGTGGCGCACCTATCGGTCCGCAGATCCGCGATCTCAAATATCACAACCAATTCATCATAGGTACACCAGGACGTCTAAAAGATCTTATTGATCGCAAAATGATTCGTCTTTCTTCTTTCAAATCTATTGTGCTCGACGAAGCAGACCGAATGCTAGACATGGGATTTATTGGTGATATGCGTATGGTCATGTCTGGTATGCCAAAAGAAAGACAGACTCTTTTCTTTTCAGCTACACTTTCTCCAGAAATTGAAAAACTAATCGGTGAATTTCTCCGTGAGCCTGTGCGTATTTCTGTAAAAACACGAGACACTTCAAAAAACGTGGAGCAGGATATTGTGCGAGTACAGCGTGGAATCAACAAACTTGATGTACTTCATGATTTACTAAATCAAGAAGGTTTTGGAAAGGTTCTCATTTTTGGACGTACAAAACACGGTGTAGAAAAACTTTCTGTAGCTTTGACCGCGAAAGGTTTCAAAGCTGAGTCTATTCATGGCGACAAAAATCATTCAAAGCGACAAAAAGCACTCGGACTTTTCAAAGACAATCAGGTAAAAATCCTTGTCGCGACAGACGTGGCGGCTCGAGGTCTAGACATTTCTGATATTACACATGTGATCAACTATGATCTACCTGCTACATATGACGATTATGTTCATCGCATTGGACGCACAGGACGAGGAAGTAAAAAAGGAAAAGCTCTAACTTTCATTGAGTAATTTTTAGCAAAAAAATGCCGACTCCTATTTTAAAAAAGAATATCAAGCAAAACGTTCAAAGCGTGAAGCACAACATGAAAATCGTTTCAACGAAAACTTTTCAAAGTGCAGGAAAATGGATAGAAAAACCTCGAATTTCTGAAATAGTAGTTTGTTCTTGTGGTAATAAATACATTAAAACGCGAAAAGATCAGACTGTGTGTGTGAGATGTATGCGTTAAGTGTGGCTTTCTCCCAATTTTGTTATAATAAATCTATTAACCGTATAGATTTAAAAACATGGAAGTTACTTATCTTTTAGGTCATATTATTTTTGGTGGATATTTTTTAATGAATGCTTATGCTCACTTGGTAAAAAACAAGGGGACTATTGGCTACGCGCAGTTTAAGGGAGTAAAAAATGCAAAGCTTGCAGTAATGGGTGCTGGTGTACTTTTGCTTATTGGCGGACTTTGTTTTGTGGCTGGTTTTAGTTATTTTTGGGGGAGTCTTGCACTTCTCGTTTTCATGATTCCTGTGACTTTTAAAATGCATGCTTTTTGGAAAGAAACAGATCCTCAGGCAAAGATGAATGAAAGAGTAAGTTTTTATAAAAATATGGCTATTATCGGTGCGCTCTTGATGATGATGTAAAGATGTGTTATAGTATGTGTCGTTAGTTCATTGGGTCTTCCAAAAACATTTACAGCACCAGGAGGTGTTCAATGAGAATGATTGATAAGATGCACCGCCTTGGTGTTGCCGCTAGATTTGCTGATTGGGTTTTGGATCCAGTCATGCGTGTGGGAATGGGAACACTGGCGGAATCTCCGCAACAAACTCATCGATGGAACAACCGACGTCTCCGATCGGAAGAGGTTGCGAGTCTGGATATCAAGATGATGGTTTCGTGTGATGGCACCAGACAAGCCAGGCCGATGGGACTCTGTCTTTTCCATCTGCCACTACTTGGTGGGTGGCGGGAATATGTTGTGCTTGAGCCCACTTTGGGTCGGCACTCCTACCTTCGTTGGTATGTCGGCTGGATCAACAATAACGTGGCAGGAGTATCACGTCTGCCTGTTGTTGGACGAGTCCGAGTGCTTCGCGGTCCTGAAGCTACCAATTTCTTCGGTGTCTTTTCGGACGGAACCCAGCTTGGTATCAGCCAAGTTGGTGCAGGCTCCGTTGGAGAAACTGGAAGTCCTCACCGCAAGATCTCCCTGCGCTAATCGTGCGAGGTGGACGGTAGTATAGAAAAAGAGTTGTGTTCTGCAAACCGGTATTCAGGGGCGCTCCAAATGGTTGGGGCGCTCTTTTCTTTATAAAAATAGATACCCGAGAATGGGTATCTATTTTCGTAATGCTTAGCTCGCTAATCTCTTGTGATAATATCGCTAGAAGTTAGTTACTGTACTATTTCATATGCATTATTATTAATTATGAGCTAAACATTTTCGCCGAGTCGACCTTCTCTGGCTATATAAAAAGTTTGGCATACACCCCCTCAAGAAATTATAAAGATTTATTAAAGTCCCATTTTATATCCTCTGCCTGGGATACTTACAATGAGTTTCTTTTTCATATCACGAACTTTTCTGCGAATATTTAGAATATGAGTTTCAATGGTATTTGAAAATGGGTTTGTGTCTATGTCCCACACATGCTCAAGAATCATTCCACGAGAAAGTACGTGACCTTTGTTTTTCATCAGATACTCAAGGAGAGCAAATTCTTTTTTTGTTAGATATATTTCCTTATCTCTATACGTTACTCGTTGCTTTCCGGTTTCCATTCGCACACCATCTATTTCAAGTATTTTTTCTTCAAGTATTCTGGGTCGACGTAGTATAACGTGTATCCTTGCTAGAAGTTCGTCAACAGAGAATGGTTTTAGTACGTAATCGTCAGCGCCAGCATTGAAACATTGAATCTTATCTTCAATTTCCTTGCTTTCAGAGAGGATAATTATTGGCATTTTTTTCTTTGCTGAGCGGATTTCCTTGCACACACTCACCGCAGATTTTTCAGGAAGAAAATATTCACAGATTATTAAATCATAATCATTGGTGCGAGCAAAAAAAGAACCCTTTTCGCCAGTTTTGGCGATGTCTATAATGAAACACGATGACCTTAGGCTAATCTCTAAAAATTCTGCTACTTTTTTATCATCCTCAATTATTAGTATTCTCATTTTGGCCTTGCCCAATAAATTGGCCAAGAAATTAGCTTAACGCTCTTTATATAATCGGTCAACGGTAAATGTGGATAACTTCTTTAGAATTTCTTTAGATAGTTTTGACTACCTCAATAGTATGTTATGTTGGTATTAATAATTAATTCATAATTATGAAAATATCTATATTTTCGGGCGTAAAATGGGTAAAATTTAAGAAAAGTGGTCTTTTTTCAAAAATATTGACATCTTTTCTTATCATTACTTTTTTGTTTCCTCCAGCACTTTTCCCAGCAATGGTGTTTGCTGGCGATGCAGGTGATGCAAAAAATTCAGTGCCTGCATCAAGGGTGATAGAGGATCGTCCAAAAGATACCAAAGATATCACTGAAACAAAACCCGTTTTGGAAATTGTGCCAAGAAAAAATACTGGTGGAGGGGGTGTTTTGAATTCAACCGAAAATAAAAAAGACAAAGGTAAAATAGCACAACAAATACAGGCAGGTGCTCCAGATGGTGCCTCAAGAAGTATTGAGACTACTGCTCCCAAAATTAATACACCAAAAGCAGATTCTTCTGGCGCTTTAATATTTAGTTATCCGTTTAATCTTCCAAAGGGAAGAAATAGTCTTACTCCAGATCTTTCCCTTGTTTATAATAGTAATGCAAAAGATGCTGGCAGTTTTGTGGGCTACGGCTGGTCTTTTGATATTCCGTCTATTGAAAGAAACAACAAACATGGTTCTGAAAAAATATATAGTAGTGAAGATTTTTCTTCTTCACTTTCGGGTGAGCTGGTAAAGACCGGCTCGACAACTTTTTCGGCAAAAGTAGAAGATGGAGATTTTCTGACATATTCTTTTTCAAACAATGTGTGGACCGTGTATGACAAAAGCGGAACACGTTATTTGTTTGGTTCTACAGCGCAGGCTAGGCAAGATGATGTGTCCAATACCTCCCAGGTGTATAAATGGATGCTTGAAGAAGTACGTGACACAAACGACAACTATATAAAGTACGAATATTTTAAAAACACAGGGCAGATTTATCCTTCTAAAATTACTTATACGGGCCACGGCAGTACTGATGGTATTTTTGATGTAGTGTTTAATAGAGCTGAGTACATAATGGGTCCAACTTTATACGACTCAAATTTTGCCGTTAAAACAAATTATAAAATTACATCTGTTGAAATAAAGGAGGGTGGTGAGTGGGTGAAAAAATATGATTTTACATATGGTGTGGGTCATATAGAAGTTCACACGGTCTTGGCAGATATTACAGAATCTGGTCGAGATGAGGTAACTCAAGCCACGATAGAGCGCGAACCAACAGTTTTTACTTATAAAATTCCAAGCGATATCGGTTGGGAACTTACTGAAGATGATGAATGGGATTTACCTAAGTCACTTGTTCGATCTGCTGATGGACAAGCTGAACCATCACACATACAGATTAGGGATGTAAATGGTGATGCTTATTCAGATGTTCTTTATTCTGCGTATGATTCAGAAAATCCATGCTACTCTCGTTCTACATATATAAATGATACCCACGGTGGTTGGGATACATACACTGGTTGTAAAAATGAATGGTATATTCCTTTGTATTTAAAAGATCATCGTAATTATTTTTCTGATTATGGTACTCGTCCTTTTGATTACAATGGTGATTTGATGACTGATTTGGTGTGGGCTTGGACCGATAGTAATGGCCCTGACAATATTGATGCTTGGTCAGTATACAAAAATAAAGCCACTTCTACTGGCTGGGTGATTGATGAAAGTGTTGCATCACCAGTTGGATTTGTGTTTGGTGATGATTTAAATGCTGATAACTCAACACAAGTGGTGGATGTAAACGGAGATGGTCTTCAAGACATTGTTTACGCCTTCAATAGTTCCAATAATGGATTACTTAGAAAAACTTATTTAAACACCGGTAATGGATGGCAAGCAGCAGCTTCTGGCGAGTGGGAAATGCCGATGGGAATTATGGATCACAATCCAGATGGAAAAGAAATATTTACTTTTGTTCAAATTGAGGATGTAAACGGTGATGGTTTGCCAGATGTATTTTGGAAGGATGATGATATCAGACATCAACAACGCACATATATAAACAATGGTCATACCTGGGTGCAAGGTAATGTAAATGAGTGGACTATCCCCATTGTATTTCAGGGCACAGAGTATCTGGTTGCCGGAGCATCAGATGCTGGCTCTAGGGCAATCGACGTGAATGGTGATGGCGCGGTTGATTTAATGCGTAGTTTTTGTATTCACGCTGGTTGTGACAGCATTGGAAGTGAAGTATTTTTAAATAAGATGGATGGATATCCATACCCCAGTTTTTACTTTATACCGGGCCTACATGTTCCAGAGGCGTTTGTGAGTAATAATAATCGAACTCTGTACTCTACTATTGCAGATATAAACGCTGACGGTATGAATGATGTTCTTTACGCTTTTGAGGTTGAGGGGGATGAACAAGCCACTGATTATCGCACACACCTTGCAAAAGCAGATACTTCCACAGACCTACTTGTGGGAGTTGAAACTCCAGAAGGTGCTACATCTACTATGTCTTACAAATTATCATCAAAATACTTTGATGATAACGACACACTTTTAAATCCACATTTACCACTTTTGGTGACGACAGTTGAATCAATCAAAACCAACGATGGTCTGGGTAATATTTCAGAGGAAAGTTATGTTTACGCTGACGGTTTGTATTATTTCAACAATTCTTATGACAGAAAATTTGCTGGTTTTGGACGTGTGGAAAAAACCGATCCTGTTGGCAACATTACAAAAACATATTTTCATCAGGGAAATGAAACATCGACTAGTACGGGTGAGTATATTGATCACATTTCAAAAATGGGTAAGCCATATCGTATTGAGCAATATGACTCGAGCGGCAATCTTTTTTCCAAGATAATAAATAAATGGGATAGAGCAGATTTGGGTAACGAAGCTTCTTTTGTAAAGTTGACCCAGACTTTAGACACTACATATGATGGTGATAGCGATCACAAAGAAAAAGCAGAAAGCTACTCATACAACGATACCAACGGAAATATCTCGCAAAAAATAAGTTGGGGAGAAGTGAGTGGAAGCAACGACGGCACTTTTTCAGATTCTGGTAGTGACAAAATCAGTACAGCCCTCACATATGCTACCAGCTCAGCAACTAGTACTTTGCCGGCTATTTTCCTTCCATCTCGTAAGCTTGTAACAGACCAATCAGGCACAACAGTTAAAGATACAAAATCATATTACGATACTCTTTCGTTTGGCTCTGTAGATAAAGGCAATCCCACAAAGCAGGAAACGCTAAAAACCGGCTCTTCATATATAGACGTAGAAAAAACATACAACAGCTATGGTCTCGTAACACAAGAAAAAGATCCTCGTGATAAAGTGACGACGTATGTATATGATTCGTTCAATCTATATCCAGCTACGACGACAGAGCCACTTGGGCACTACACGACTGCTGTATATGATTATTCGCTTGGCAAGCCAAAGCAGGTGACAGATGTAAACGGACGAATGTTTCAAGTGGTGTACGATGGCCTCGATCGTGTGATAGAAGAAAAACAGCCGGATGCTACGACCCCGACCACTCTCGTGACAAAATCTACATATGCATACACCGACGACACTTTCCCAACTAGCGTCACAAAAACAGATTATCTAAACGGCTCTGCGACAGCATCATCGAGCGTGCCATCATATGCATATTTTGACGGCCTCGGACGAGTGATACAGGAGCGACGGCATGCTGAAGATTCAAATACATACAGTGTAAAAGATACGGCGTACAATCTGCTCGGTCAAAAATCCCGCGAATCATTGCCATACTTTGGTACAGGCTCTGCGCACACATCTCCAACAGGCACGAGCGCACTTTGGAATAATTTTACATATGACGCTCTAGGTCGTATTAAAACAATTGCAAATTCAGTGGGTACGACGACAAATACATATGACGATTGGAAGCTCACTGTCACCGATGCAAATGGAAAATCAAAAGATTTGTACAAAGACGCTCAGGGCAATCTAGCGCAAGTAGATGAGCACAACGGCGCAAGCACTTACAGCACATACTATGAGTGGAATCCACTCGGCAATCTGACAAAAATTACCGACGCTCTCGGCAACATCCGTAACTTCACATATGACAAGCTCGGTCGACGACTGACAGCAGAAGATTTGCATTTTTCTAGCGACAGTGATTTTTCTACATGGATATATACATATGATGATGCGGGCAATATGGCGACTGTGTTGGATGGAAAAAATCAAACCATTACATATGCATACGACGATCTAAATCGCCCTTTGTCAGAAGATTTTGATGGGCATAAAGATATTGAAGCTTCTTACTCATATGACTCGTGCACAGGTGGAGTAGGCAAGCTTTGCTTTGCGACGACCACAGATGCTGTGTCTGGAAATATTGTGTCGTCATATGTATATGACGCACTTGGCAGAGCGACAAGCGAGACAAAAAATATTGCTGGCAATGCATACACCAGCTCCTATGAATACGACAGAGCAGGCAATCCTACTCTCGTCACTACTCCAGACGGCGCGCAGGTAAAATATGAGTTCAATCCTGCCGGACTGACAGAAAAAATTTCTCGCAAAGAAGCAGGCGCAGGATCTTTTGTGGGAGTCGTTGAGGATTTTGATTATTCTCCAGAAGGAAAAGTTGCGTATCAGTACAATCACAACGATACAAATACCACAAATACATATGATGCAAATCATTTGTATCGTCTCACAGATAAATTTACAGATGGACCACTTGGCGGTATCACAAGCGTATTACAGGATTTGCATTACACCTATGACAGTGTGGGCAATGTCACACAGCTTTCTGACACTTCCGAGACCAACAACAGCAAGACGATTCTTTACACCTACGACGATCTCTCACGTCTTCTTACAGCATCTAGTACTGCAGTAGGTGGTGGTCCAGCCTATCGCGAATCCTACACATACGGAGCCACAGGCAACATTCTTAGCAAAACGGGGTCTACAGGTTCTAGCACATACGCATATGACGCTGCTACATATTCAAAACTCATGTTTAACCCTCAAGCCGTCACCTCCGCTCTCGGTGTGTCATATGACTACGATGACAACGGCAACATAATCCTGTCAGATACAGACGCATCCACCTACAATTACAAAAATCAAATGGTGGGTATGACAGCGGGCGCGACTACGACTACGTATGCATATGATCACAGTGGTGAGCGTGTAAAATATACAAACGGAATTGAAACAACAATATATCCAAACAAGTACTACAACATTGCCACAAGTACTGGCACTACTACCATCACCAGCCACATCTTCCTCGGTGACACCATGATCGCTACAGTGGAAAAGGTAGGCACTACCTCTCCAGCTATACACTACATACACACAGATCATCTCTCAGGTGCCAACCTTAGTACCGACTACCAAGGTTTAGTCACAGAAATCACAGACTTCTACCCATATGGAGGTCAGAGATTGGAGCAGAGCTACAATGGTAACTTCAAGGAACAACGCAAATTCACGGGGCATGAGTATGATGAGGACACATCACTATTCTACATGGGGTCTAGATACTACGACGGGGAATTGGGGAGGTTTAAAAGTCTAGATCAAGAATTTCTCGCTACAGGAACTGGAGATTTGACCCTACTTGCTGATCCTCAGAGATTAAATTCATATAGCTATGCTGTAAATAACCCACTAAGATACTTTGACCCTACTGGTAAAAGTGCTCAAGATGCTATAAATGCAATTGTGCCTTCAATTATGAGGGGGATAGTTACATTGGCTGTTGCCCCAGTTCAAACAATCTTTCATCCAGTTCAGACTGTAAAGAGCCTTCCATTGATACCTGGTGCGATTGCAGCAGAAATTAAGCAAATTACTGCTGATGTGGGATCTGGTGATGATTACTCTAGAACCTCTGGAATCATAAATGGTGTATTCTTGGTCGGTTCGTTACTTGCTCCAGAGTCTAGGGTTGGAAAGGGTTTGTCTGAAGCGGGTTCGGTTCCTAGATTCATTGCTAACGCCGTTGTTGATGATCGTGGTAGAATGATAAGAGGAACAGTTGATTTAAAGTCAACATTGGACAGGATTGAGAGCGGACAGTTGTTAACCCAATATAAACGAGATGGAGCAACTTTCTTCAATGATGAAGGGCTGCTACCGAGCCAAGGTGGAGGCTACTATACTGAGTATGTTCATCCAACACCTGGAATTGATAATAGACAAGGTCCTCAGAGATTGGTTACTGGAAAGGGAGGTGAGCTCTATTACACACCAAATCACTACGAATCCTTTATAAAACTAAAGGGATCTAATAAAAACCCATGATTTACGACAAAAATAACATTAAAAATTTTAGATTTTTTGTTGATAGTGAAAAAATCGATAATAGATTTGCCTTCACTGCAGTAATCCCAAAAAATATTAAATCCAAAATAGAATTGATGAGTATTCTTAAGGAAAAACTTTCTTTACCTGATTATTTCGGAGAAAATTGGGACGCATTAAATGATGTATTGAATGATTTTATGTGGATCGATGAATTTTCTATATTCATGATTCATGAGGATCTACCCAGTCTTCCAGAGAAAGAATTACAAGTATACCTCAACATTCTGAGTCGATCAGTAGATGAATGGAAAAATTTGAAGAAATCAGAAATAGCAGAATTTATAGGTAGAAAAGTGTCATTACATGAGCTTGTCATCTTTTTCCCAGAAATAGTTCAAGATAAGATAGAAGATATTTTGTCTGAAAAAAAGTAAAATATAATGAAAACTTACAATCAAAATTCACTCAATTTTGTTGAAGATTTGTTGGGTATGCAAATTTCAGAGAATTCATTTGTTGTTGATATTCAACAACAAATTAGTAATCAAAATGAATTGTACGATATGTACAAAAGGACAGTAACCTTCCCTGACTATTTTGGTGATAACTGGGATGCATTTTTTGATGTGTTGAAAGATCTCTCTTGGGTTCCTCAAGAAAATATCATCATTAGACACTTCTTTTTACCGGTTTTACCAGAGAACGAACTAAGAGTATATCTTGAAATTCTAGCTGACTCGGTTGAGTTTTGGACTAAATTTGATAGGCATAAGATGGTTGTTTATTTTTCTATTGAGGTTGAAGAAAAGATAAAAGAACTGATGTCTAAGTCTAAGTAAGAAATTAGATCTAAATATCAAAAAACAGCACTCAATGCTGTTTTTTGTTAAATCTGATTTAGAATTTCATCATGCTTCTTTTGGGTAATCGGCACACAAGAACCATACAGTGGGGTAATAAGTATCATAGACCAAGCAAAAATTTTGCTCGTTTGCTATACTTTTAGGCATGATTTGGATTTTAGCAGGCATCATCCCACCTTTTCTGTGGAGTGTTGTAAATCATCTAGATAAGTATTTGTTATCTAAAAATCACGAAAAATCTTCCGTTGATGTTTTGATTACATATTCAACCCTTTTCTCTCTCATTTTATTGCCCTTTTTGTATTGGTTTGGAAGGCACGAACTTATAATCGATCTAAGACAGGTTATTATACAAATTGCAGGCGGGTTACTTTTTGCTGTTTCAATTTATTTTTATCTGAAAGCGTTATTTAAAGACGAAACATCTATTGTTATGCCGTTTGTTTTATTGGTGCCAGTTTTCGGATATTTTTTTTCTTACATTATTTTAGGAGAGGTTCTTTCTTTTGTACAAATAATATATTGCGCACTCATTCTTTTGGGAGCACTTATATTATCTATTGAAATAAAGGAAGAAATTAAGTTTAAGCTAAATCACGGTGTTTTTTTTCTAATGGTTATTTCTACCTCTTTACAGGCAATGCAGGAGACGCTGTTTAAGTTTGCAACAATCAATAATTCATTTGTCGTTTCATTATTTTGGCTGCACATTGGTATTGCTTTGTGTGGTATTTTTTTGGTAATTTTTAAAAAACATCTTTTCAAACACTTTATTGAATCTGTACGTTTACGGGGTACTGGTATGTTGACGATTAACGCATTTTCTGAGCTAGTTGTTGCCGTTGCTGATGCGATCAGGAATTATGCGTTACTTCTTGCTCCTGTTGTGGTGGTTATGACCTTTAATAGTTTTCAACCAGCTTTTGTGTTTATTATTGGTACAATTTTGACCATAATTGCTCCTAAATTTGTAAAAGAAAAGATAAGGCCAATTCATTTAATACATAAAGCCTTGGCTATTGCGATTATGGTTACAGGTGCTATTCTTATTGCAAATACTATTTAAAGAATAAACATTGCTTTTATGACTGAAACGGTGCATTTCGGAGAACACATTACGATAGATGGCTACGGCGGAAACGAGGCCCTTCTTGATAGTCAAGAGAATGTTTTAAAGACTATTAATGGTTTGGTAACTTTGCTAGGCATGAAACTCCTTGCTCAGCCAAATGTATACCATGCTGATTCAAATAATAAGAAAGACCCAGGAGGATGGACGGGTGTTGCTGTGATTATGGAAAGCCACATAAGCATTCACACCTTTCCGAAAAGAGGCTTTCTGAGTGCTGATGTGTACACCTGTAAAAATGGATTAAATGCAGAAGTTATAACCTCATATTTTATTGACTCTTTTGGGCTCAAGGATATAGAAAAGAATTTTTTAATTCGTGGCAATAAATATCCTAATTCAAATATTTATTGATTATATTTTGCCACCATGAAAATTCTTTTCAGAACTAACGATCTTATAGCTGGCAATCTGGCATATATTCTCACCAAAGAGGGTCACGATGTCCGGTTGCTTATTGATGAAAAGGGACGTCGTGGCAATCTTGATGGTTTGGTAAAAAAAGTTACCAACTGGAGAAGTGCTTTAAATTGGGTCGGAAAAGATGGACTCATTGTTTTTGATGATGTTGGTTATGGAAAGATGCAAGATTCTTTAAGAAACAAAGGATATAATGTTTTTGGTGGTACAGAGTTGGGTGATAAGCTTGAGAATGATAGAGAGTATGGATACAATATTTTCAAAAAATATGGCATAAAAACTGTTAAGTTAAAAGATTTTGATAATATGGACGAAGCAGTCCTTTTTATCAAGAAGCATCCAGGTCCTTGGGTTATAAAACAAAATAACCATGCTCCGAAAACACTAAACTATACCAGTCAGTTTGATGATGGGCGTGATGCTGTTAGTGTCTTGAAAAATTATTTGCAAAATAAATACATAAACAATGAAAGAATAACTCTGCAAGAACGTATTGTCGGAGTAGAGATTGGTGTTGGGAGATATTTTAATGGAAATGACTGGGTGGGTCCAATGGAGATAAACATTGAACACAAACGTTTTCTGGTGGGAGACCTCGGTCCAACCACCAGTGAAATGGGAACACTTGCTTGGTATGATGATAACGAAGATAACAGACTTTTTCAAGAAACTCTTGCGAAACTAAAACCTTTTTTAAAAAAGATAAAATTTAAGGGTGATATGGAGATTAATTGTATTGTAAATGAAAATGGTGCTTTTCCACTTGAGGCAACTTCACGTTTTGGTTCACCGATTGTTCACTTACATTCAGAGATACATAATTCACCGTGGGGAGAGTTTTTGTATTCAATAGCAAATGGTAAATCGCATAATTTACAATGGAAAAAGGGGTTTGGTATTGTAGTTGCTATTACTGTTCCACCTTTTCCATACGCAAAAAAAGAAAAACACAACATTGCTTATGGCATGAAGATCTTTTTTGATAAACTTTCGCCAGAGGAATGGAAGCACGTTCATTTTGAAGAGGTCTCGAAAAGGATTCATGGTAACGAGAATGAATATTATATTTCTGATAATCGCGGGTATGTTGTTTATGTTACCGGTATGGGAGATACAGTAGAACGGGCTAGAAAAAATACATATGATATAATTGAAAAGATTGTAATACCGAAAATGGTTTATAGAAATGATATAGGTTCTCGATTTATTGAAGAAAGTGAGATGAAGCTTAAAAAATGGGGGTATTTATAAAAAAATGGATAGAAAATCAAAAATATTATTGTGGTTTACTGTCATTCTAGCTTTGTGTTCTTTTACGTTTACATTTGTAAAGACTGTTATTTTGGGTGATTTTGACATAATAGAAAGTAACAATACTGAGGCAGAAACTTCTTCGGGTATTTCTCTGTATGAGTGATTCAGATAAAAAAAATTATTGGTCTATGACAGAGGGTGTTTTCAACTGTCTTATTGATGAGGATAGAACGAATTTTTTTAAGAAAGCAATAATAAATACTGTTAAGTCTGGAGATGTTGTTGTTGATATGGGTACTGGTTCTGGTGTATTAGCCATGCTCGCGGCTGAGGCTGGAGCAAGTAAAGTGTATGCTATTGAAATTGACGAAAACAATACAAAAATTCTTGAAAAAGTTTTTGACCTAAACGGCCATGGAGATAAAATTAAATTAATACGGGGTGACGTGACCGAGATTGCTATTCCTGAACCCGTGGACGTGATCATTGGAGAAATGATAGCAACTGGACTTATTGAAGAATTACAAATTCCAGCAATGAACAATGTTTTAAAGTATGCAAAACCCAATGTTCGCGTGGTGCTTAGTAAATATGAAAATTATTTAGATTTGGTTTATAATAATAACGAATATTATGGTCACAAGTTTCAAATAATGCGTTATGAATATCCTGATCTTGATAAACTAAAATCAGAGCCCTTTAGTGATAGAAGTCTTTATTCAAGCGTAGATTTTTCTGTAGTGAACAATGATAATTTTATAGAAAAAGAGTTGGAACTTCTCATTACAAAAAATGGAAACATAAATGGTTTGAGAATAAGTAGTAAGACAATTTTTTATGATGAATCAGAAATGTGGGCTTCTTTTGCTTATAGTTACCCGATTGTTCTCCCTATAGACGAACAGAATGTTTCTGTGGGAGATAAATTTTTATGCAAAATTTCTTATGAGTTGTGTGGTGGTTTTAAGGATTTCTCGTACTCTGTGTTGAAAATATGATAACTAGATTGATTTTCTTTCGTACTTCTTTATAATTAAGACATTATGAATATGCCTTATTGTGAAGGTTCTCCAAATTTACTCTACATTTTTGATACTAGTTTTGCGCCGAATTTACTTTTTTATTCCTATATACCGATTGTTGTGGTTTCTCTTTTTTTCGGCCTTCTTGTTTTGTTTAGGGATAATTTCTCTTTGGCCGGTAAGTCTCTTTTTGGTATAGCCGTATTTTTTTCCTTTTGGGTGTTAAATATTATTGGTCAATGGCTGACACCGGCATCAAACATCAATTACTTCTTTTGGCAACTAACAGCATTTTTTGAAATTTTCATACCAATTTTGGTTTTCTATTTTACCTATATTTTTTTAACAAAGAGAGATCTGCCATTTTTTTTGAAGAGTATTCTTGTTTTTTTGACGTTACCCGTTTTGATTGGACTGTCAACAAAATTTAATATGATTTCTTTCGATCCAATTTTGTGTGAAGCGGAAGTTGGTCCAATTACTTACTATGTATATGCTGTTGAAATTTTTGCTGTATTTTCTATATTGTGGCTGGCCATTAAGAATATTTTTTTTAAAAAAACCCTAGATAAAAATTTCAAAAAACAAATTATTTACGCTTCTACCGGTTCAATATTTTTTCTTTTAGTATTCTCTCTATCAAACATTTTTGGTGAATTAACAAAAACTTACGAAATAAATTTGATCGGCCCAATCGGTATGGTTGTTTTCCTTGCTTTCTTGTCTTATTTGATTGTCCGTTTTAGGGCTTTTGATATAAAGATATTAAGTATTCAAGTATTGCTTGTAACCTTGGGTGCGCTGACTGGTTCTGTTTTGTTTGTTGATTCAATCGAGTCTGCTCATATTGTGATTGCTATTTCTTTGATGCCGTTTGTTGTTTTAGGACTTATTGCTGTTCGTGGTGTCAAAAAAGAAGTTAAACAACGCGAAGAAATTGAAAAATTGGCGGGTGATTTAAGAAGCATAAATGACAACCTCGAGCACGCCAACGATCGCCTCAAAGAGCTTGATAAACAAAAGACAGAGTTCG
>CAYTVX010000014.1:12629-18159 GCA_964441885.1 uncultured Candidatus Saccharibacteria bacterium | reverse complement strand
ATCGCTGCTGCGATTGCTGCTCCGCTCGGCGCCGTCGCGCCTGCGCGAGTCTTTTCTCAACACTCTTTTTGCTTTTGCCTACCTTTTAGCTTAGATCTTCAAATCCTCCATCGCCTCATCTACTGTCTTTGAAGCCTTTGGTTCACTACTTCTCATTCCGCCTTCTGGTTCGTTTATCTTTAGATTTACTCTAGCGTTGTTTTTCATTCCTACCACTCGGAGGAGTGTGCGGATTGCTTTTGCTGTGTTTCCTTCTCGGCCGATTATCTTTCCCATGTCTGCTGGGTTTACATCGAGATTCATAAGTACACCCATTTCATCTACTGTTCTTTTGATTTTTACATCATTTGGATTATCTACCAAAGCTTTCACTACGTATTCTAAAAACTGTGCGTCTTGTTCCATATTTAAATTTGCTAAACGTGCTAACTAATAAGAATTCTTTCGTGCAGTGGCGACTTTTCTACTGCTACTACAATTTTATAATACGTAGCAGTAGAGTCAACGGATAAGATAGCAAAAAACTCCTCGAGTGAGAAGTTTTTTATTTTTTATTTAAGCTGTAGGAGTTTCTACTGGAGCTTCTGCCGCAGGAGTTTCAACTACTGGCTCAGGAGCTGGTGCAGTCTCTACTGGCGCCGCCGCTTCTGCGACCGGAGCTGCTTCCGCAACTGGAGCCGCTGATGCTACTGGAGCAACCACTGGAGCTTCGCCTCCCTCTTTTGCGATAGGTTTCTTTTTTGGAAGAACGTTTATTTTCTTTCCATCAATAATCTTTCTTGAAACAAGAAGATTATGCACTGTACCTGAAAGCTGAGCACCCATACCCATCCAATGCTTGATCCGGTCATTTTTAAACTCTGCTTTTTCACCTCGACGAGAATCATACGCGCCCAAAGTCTCTAGAGTTTTTCCACTCTTTGGACTATTTTTTGAGTCAGATAAAACGAGCCGAAAAGTCGGTTCGTGCTTTCTTCCTACTCTCTGTAATCTGATTTTTAACATGGCGGTTATCTTAACAGAAGCGCGCGATTTGGTCAAACCCCATATTTCCGTTTTAAGCCTAATCTGCTATAGTTCTACAAATGAACAAGAAAGTTTCCGGACACATCAAAATCACGTCAAAAGCCATAGGATACCTGCCGGTAGAGGGAGTCGAAGAGGATATCGAGATACAAACACATCTCCTAAAAACAGCGCTAAACGACGACGAGGTAGAAGTCGAGCTTCTTCCCCTTGTAAAAGGCATACGCCAGCAAGGCGAGGTCACAAAAATAGTAGATCGACACAAAATGTCTTTTGTCGGTGTCGCTGACAAAGACGAAAAAGGTCTTTACCTGATAGCAGACGACAAAAGACTGTACAAAGACATATTTATTGCTCCAGAAAAAACAAAAGGCGCACAGCATGGCGACAAAATATTTGTGCACATCACAGAATGGAAAGATGTAAAAAGTAGCCCGCAAGGAGAGGTGCTTCGTGTGCTTGGAAAAAAGGGTGTGCATGATGTAGAGATGCAGTCTATCGTTTTAGAAAAAGGTTTTGATACAGACTTCCCTCCTGAAGTAGAAGAAGAGGCAAAAAAAGCAGCAGAAATAGCGCGCGAAAATTTTGCAGAGGAAGTAAAGAGGCGAAAAGATTTTCGTGACACTGTCACTTTCACTATCGACCCAGTAGACGCCAAAGATTTTGATGATGCGATATCTTTTAAAGAACTTCCTAGCGGAGACTACGAGATCGGCGTGCATATTGCCGACGTATCGCACTTTGTGACCGAGGGTAGTGTGCTAGATAAAGAAGCACGCAAGCGTGGCTTTTCTGTATATCTAGTAGATCGCACAATACCGATGCTTCCAGAGGTGCTTTCAAATGACATGTGTAGTCTCAATCCTCGCGAAGACAAGTTTGCTTTTTCGTCTGTGTTTGTGATGGACAAAAATGGTGTCGTAAAAGAGCGATGGTTTGGAAAAACTGTCATCAACTCAAACAAAAGATTTACATATGAAAATGCGCAGGAAACTATCGACAGTGGGGGCAAGCTAGAATGGCATAAAGAGCTCGATACTTTAAATAGAATCGCAAAAATAATGCAGGCAGAGCGACGAGAAAACGGCGCTATTGATTTTGAAACAGAAGAGGTGAGATTTGAGCTCGATGCGCAGGGCGTGCCAATACGTGTATATAAAAAAGCACGACTCGATACTCACAAGCTAGTCGAAGAGTACATGCTTCTAGCGAACCGCGAAGTGGCGCAGGTTGTATTTGAGGTAAATATTAAAAGCAAAAATGGCGAAGCTTTTATATATCGTATTCATCCAGAACCAAACGCAGAAAAAATCGCCAATCTTTCTATGTTCTTAAAAGCGCTTGGATTTGAACTAAAACAAAAAGACGGCGGTGTGTCTGCAAAAGAAATAAGCGCGATGCTAAAAAAAGTAGACGGTTCTCCGGCAGAGTCTCTCATAAAGACGGCGACTTTGCGCTCAATGGCAAAAGCTATTTATTCTACTCGCAACATCGGACACTTTGGACTTGGCTTTGAATACTACACTCATTTCACTTCCCCTATTCGCCGATATCCTGATCTCATCGTACACAGACTATTACAGCGACAGCTCGTGCATGGAAAAGTGGAGCAGAATGAATTTGTAAAATATGAAAAAATATCGATGGACGCATCAGAAAAAGAAATTTCTGCTGCCGAGGCAGAGCGCGCGTCTATAAAATACAAGCAGGTAGAATATATGAGTAGTCGTGTCGGACAAGAATTTGACGGCACTATTTCTGGTATCAGTGAATGGGGTATTTATATAGAAGAAAAAGAATCAAAGAGCGAGGGTATGGCAAAAATACGCGACATGAAAGACGATACATACGAGCTTGATGAAAAAAATTACGCGCTAATTGGAGCAAAAACTGGTAAAAAATATTCTCTTGGAGACAAGGTACGATTTAAAGTGACAAATGCTGATTTAGATAGAAAAACTTTAGATTTCACCCTCATTTAAACAAAAACGTAAAAGTTTATTTATTCTTTAGAAAGATTTTATATCGTATTTAATAAAATATTAGTCTACCCAAATAATGGGTAAATTATTATTTATAAAAAATACAATGGACGAAAATATAATAAACGGACTAGAAGAAATGCGACAAAGATTTGATAGGATTGAATGTAGATTAGACCGAATTGAATTTCTTATTTCGCGACAGACACAGCCTCTTCAAACTCAATAGAAAGGAGTTTTGAAATACCTCCAGAACCCATAGTCACTCCATATAAAATACCTGCGCGAGACATTGTTTCGCGATTGTGCGTAATCAAAATGAGCTGAGAATATTTTGATAGATTTTCTATCATATCTCCGTACTTTTTTGAGTTGGCTTCGTCTAGGGCTGCGTCTGTCTCGTCTAGAATAATAAATGGTGGAGGATTGACCTGAGATACAGCAAAAAGAAGTGCAATAGATGTAAGTGCTCGCTCTCCACCAGAAAGCATGACAAGTCCTTTTATTTTTTTGCGAGGCAAACTCACGCTGATATCAAGACCCTCCTGCGCCTCTTCTTCATCTGGTATTTGAGTCTCATCCATTTCAAGCACGCTTGATAGATCCGCGTCGGTGTCGGCGCGTTTTTTCTTTTTTTCTCGCACTACGACGAGCTCGGCATTGCCGCCACCAAACATCAAAGAAAAAAATTCCTGAAACTGCACGTTTATTTTTTCTACTCCATTTTTAAATTCTGTAGTGAGCTTTTCATCTAGCTCTACTATAAGTTGCTTGAGTGACACCGCAGATCTTTGTAGATCCTCAAGCTCACGACCCAAAAAAATATCACGCTCGCTCACCTCTCTATATTCCTTCATTATTTCTTCACTTCCACCACCACCCGCATCCTCAATACGGATTTTTATTTTTTCTATGGCTCGACGACGATCTTCTTGCATCGCGCGCGGCTCTTCTTTTCCATACATATCTATAGATACAGGCGCGAGTGTGTAAGTGGCAAAATCAAGCACTGCTCGGCCAATGAGTGCGCCCGCCTCACCAAGCTCACGTTTAAAATCTTCTTCTTCAAAGCGCAGTCTTTCCTCCGCACTTTTTATAACGGCAATTTTTGAAATAATTTCGTTTTGCCTATTCATCAATGTAAACATTTGTCGCTCTGCTTCTCGGTTTGTATCTTTTTCACGCTCTATTTCCGCACGAAGTTGATTGTATTCAAGCTGAAAAACCCCCTCTTCTTTTTCTAAATTTTTAATTTGTAATTCAAAATCTTTCTTTTGCGCGCGAAGCTCTAAAATATGTGCTTCTGATTCTTTTGTTAGGGTGTCGTTTGTTTGTACACGGTTTTTAGATATAAAACCAACAACAATCTCTTTTATGTTTTGAAAAAGTTTTTTTATTTGTACAAGGTCGCTTATATTTTCTGAGTTTTCTGTATTTTTAATTACTTCATTCGCAAAACTTTCCACATCTTTAAAACTCACCATCTTTCCCTCTTCTGATTGTGCAATTTCTTTTTGTTTTTTTATTATACGCTCTTCTGAGGCCACCTCTCCTTCTATCCTTCCTAAGTCGCGCATTAAAGAATCCTTGTCATTTCGCACCTTGCGAATTTTTTCTTCAAGAGAAATAACCTCCATACTCTTTTTATCTTTTCCTACAGAGTCTTCTAGTGTCTTTTTTGCGCGCGCCAAATCCACCTCGAGCCCGCTAAGCTCCTCCTGCAGTGGCGCGCGCTCTAATTCATTTTTCTCGTGAGATTTTTTTATATATTCATCTTCGCGCTTTAGATACTCCATATATAGTCCACGAAGCTCGTCTTTCATCTGCAAAGTTTTCTCTACTTTTTCTACTTGTTTCTTCAAAAAACGCAGGTGCGGAGCAACTTCTTTTCGCAAAGACTCTACAGACTTTATATTTTCTTCTGTCTTTTCTAGCTTGCGCTCACTTTCTTGACGTTTGTACTGATAGATTTTTAAACCAAGAGCATCTTCTATCATTGATCGCCTCTCTTTTAGATTTGCATTCAAAATTTTATCTGCCTCACCTTGAGAAATAATATGGTGGCCAGATGAGCCAATGTGTGCACCGGCTAAAAGCTCGATGATGTCGCGTAAACGTACCTGACTGCTATTTATAAAGTATTCATTTACACTGTCGCGATGCACAACACGCTCTATTGAAACTTCATCAAAATCAATATTTAAAAAACGTTGTCTATTATCAAAAACCACCTTTACTGAAGCTCGGTTGGAACGACCAGTATCAGCACTACCATTGAAAATTAAATCCTCACCCTTTTTTCCACGAAGAGATTTTATAGACTGTTCACCAAGTACAAAACGAAAAGCCTCGGCTATATTTGACTTACCAGAACCATTTGGACCAACGATAGCAGAAATCGCAGAAGTAAATTCGAGATTACTTTTTTTAGCAAAAGATTTAAAGCCGTTAATTTCAAGACCCCTTAGATACATATACGACTAAGACTATCACTATTTTGAGCCGTATAAAATACTTGACTT
>CAYTVX010000014.1:0-12529 GCA_964441885.1 uncultured Candidatus Saccharibacteria bacterium | reverse complement strand
GATACATATACGACTAAGACTATCACTATTTTGAGCCGTATAAAATACTTGACTTAATGTTAATTTTATTATAAAAATATTTTGGAGGGGTGAAGTCACTCCCAAAAACAAAGTTCCTTACCTTTTTCATGAGGGGTTGCAATATCATGCAGACCAATTTGAATATGTACACGCTCATCTACGTCTCTGCCATGCTCATCTGCGTCTCCGCGTTCATTCTCTTTGTTGTGAGCCTAGTCATCACGGCGCTACGTGAGAAGAAACCGTCGAAGAATGCTCCGCGTGAGATGACAGAGTACGAGAAGTTCAGTGTTGTGAGGCAAACCAAAATTGTCTTCGCAACAGCAGAGGAGTATCGAGCTGTCACAGAACCTCGACCAGACAATGTCATTCCAATAGTATGGTGCTTCGTTCGAACAGATGACCACGGCATCTGGGTTAAAAAATACGAACGACAGTGCCTATTTCCGGAAGAGCACATTCCGTGGCTCGACATCGAAAGACGAAAACTTCGACTCCAGGAAGAGTCATTCATTGAAAGGGGGCGTCACAAAAGGTGGCCTTGAAGGTGTGTCCTCAACAGTGTTCGTCACCAAACGCACAATTGCCCCGCGAACCGAAAGGTTCGCGGGGCTCATTCATTATTTAAACCTCACACACCAAATTACCAACCCTTTTTTTCAAGACCCTTCCTTGCAGCTTCTTGCTCAGCATCCTGCTTTGATTCGCCTTCTCCTGAAGCCACTAGCTCTTTTCCCAAATACACACCCACAGTAAAACGCTTGTCATGGTCTGGCCCAGTCTCTTTTGTAGTCTTATACGCCGGCGTAACATTTTCCATTTCCTGTGATTTTTCTTGAAACAAACTTTTTGAATCAATCCAAGTGCCTTTTGAAATCACATCTTCAATAAGAGGAGAAATATTTTTGTAAATAAATTCTTTTACAATCTCGTATCCTTGATCTAAATAAATCGCACCGATAATTGCCTCCAAAGCATTAGCTAAAATATATTGTCGTGCACGACCAGTGTCTTTTGTTTCTCCACGAGAAAGAAGAAGAAAATCATTCACATCAAGAGTCGTTGCTACCTGCGCACACGTTGTCGCATTTACAAGCGCCGAACGATAACTCGTCATCTGTCCCTCATTTTTATCTGGATATTGTTTATACAAATAATCAGTAATAACAAGTTCCAACACAGCATCACCCAAAAACTCCAAACGCTCATTGTGCTCAAGTCCAGAGTCTTTATTTTCATTTATGTATGAACGATGAACAAAAGCCTGTTTTAATAGGCCTTTGTCATTGAATTTTAATCCGGCTTTTTCTTCAAATTTTGAAAAATCTATGTTCATTTTTTATCGCCAAGTAGTATATTTATTGCCTTGGTTACAATCGGCAGAATATCATTATAAAAATTAAGGTCAAGGATGTCGGCGAGTTTAAACCATCTGACGTCGTCTAGCCCACCACTTTCTTTTAGTTTTATATCTTCAAATTTTGACTCTGCAAGATAGTAATGAACCTGTTTTTTTATCTTTCCTTTTTCAGGATCAAAAGCAATATAAGCGTTACTGCCCAATTCTTCCTTTACTTTTACAGAAAGACCAAGCTCATCTTTTATTACTCGTTTTATTCCAGGATCGTCTTCTTCCCCTTCTTCAAAATGACCCTTTGAAAGAGTCCAGTGACCAAAGACATCGTGCACAAGAGCTAGATAAATATCCTCACCGTCTTTTGCATACACCACAGCACCACCAAGCTTTTCGATAGGCGCTTGATCATCTGGTATATCTGGATGTCGCTTTCTTTTTGACGTCTCTTCTTTGCCTGGCTCACCCATTTCTTTATACACCGCGCCAAGTACGCCGTTTACAAACTTTCCACTAGTATCACCACCAAATGTTTTTGCTAGCTCTATAGCCTCATTGATAGCCACTTTTGGTGGAACTTCTTTTCTATCTGAAAAAAGTAACTCGTAAAGACCGATGCGCAAAATATTTCTATCAATAATAGAAATTTTGTCTATAGGCCAATCTGGTGCAGCCTTTTCTATGATAACGTCTAGGTCTTTTTTCTTACCAACCACATTTTTCATTAAGTTTTCCATAAACGAAAAATCGCCAACACCAGTAGCGAATTCTCCAGCATTTCGAGAAAATATTTCCATTGCCTCCTTCACACTCTTGTTATTGAAGTCCCATTCAAAGAGTGATTGTGTGACTATTGATCTCGATAGATGCCTATTTGCCATTATTTTTTTGTTTTAAGAACTTTTTGAACTCTGCACCGCACCGCCCTCTTTTATTTATCTGCCTTTGCTTTTGCCTTACTTCTTTTTGTGGCCTTTACAAGAGTATCCACTACAACTCGGTCTTTATAGGTACCACATTTTGCACACATAACATGACTCAATTTTGGAGCACTACATTTTGGACACTTAGAAAGAGACTGCATCTTTAATGCGTGATGAGAACGTCTGTTGGCCGTATGGGCCCTTGTGTGTCGCATTCTTACAACCATATGAAGACGATTATATACAATTATCAAAAAAAGGCAATGGTATATTGCGTCAATGTATGTTTTGTGGCATTGTTTACCGTGGATATTGATATCCATCCGGGTATTGAAAAGCGTAAATAACCTGAACATTCACACACCGCAATATCGTGTAAAACACGAAAGGAACACAAACGATGACTTCGAAGAATATGCCGATCATCATGAGGGATGCCGGCAAACGATTCATTCAAACACTGCGTCACCAATCAACCCACAACACAAGGAGACTCATCAGCCTCTGCAGTGCTGGAATCGCCAGACCACAATTGACTTACGGCGAAGTTCTAGCGCCGTGGGTGCGACATCCACATTCACGCAATACGCTGAGTAGCTACCTGCTCAGCACAGACAACTGCGCGCGCAGGATAAGTGCGCTGTGCACTGCCTGCAACATCAGAGCTGGTGATGATGACATCGACCTTGTGCAAGAGAACATCGACAAGCTCGACACTTTGCACAAGCGCGGATGCGAAACAGCTCCTCCAGTCTCCGGACTCTTCGGGCTGTCCTTTCTGACCACTATCGAGTGGATGCAACACATCCTCTTGCCAAAGCTCGTCGCTGATGCCAAACAAGAAGGGCTGATTGTGATCGATAACCCCATTCTGTACATCGAGGATTCGGTGGGGGTCATCCTTTGCAATGCCACCGAGCAGGAAGCCAACACCGGCTACAGTCCGGCGCCATTTGGCACCACGGTGTCAGACGGAGTGACGTTTGCGGTGAATTTCATGGAGAAGATCTACAACCCTCGCATTGACGCGAGGTAAAATGGGCCGCCCTCTCGCAAGAGAGTGGCGGCCCGATTCATTTTTATTTCATTTTTTTCAAAAAACTCCTGCGGTGTATTTTACACATTCCCAGCTCACGAATTTTTTTCATATGCGCACGTGTGCCATACCCCTTATGTCTTTCAAAACCATAACCACCGTAAACTCGCGCAAATTTTTCCATTTTTTTATCACGATTTACTTTTGCCAAAATAGACGCTAAAGCAATCACAGACTCTTTTTCGTCCCCTCTTATAATTGTTTTTTGATTTAAATATTGCACGGGCGCACGTAGTCCGCCGTCGAGCAACACTAGGCACTCTTTTGGATCAGCATCTATTTTTTGCAAAGACTTTTCCATCGCCAAAGAAATTGCAGGATTGATACCTATTTTGTCTATCATATCTGACGAAACAGAGGTCACAACATATTTAATTTTTTTCTCTAACGCTTTCTTCACCCACTCTTCCCGCTTCTTTGCAGACAATTTTTTTGAATCTTTTATGCCACGGAAAAAGCCGGCTGGAAATTCACGCTCAACACACACCACCCCCACTGTCACAGGCCCAGCCACAGGACCACGACCCACTTCGTCCACTCCGACAATATATCGATACTTGCTCTTCATTTTGTTATAATTCTAACACAATAGATTATGAGCAAATTTACCCACCTTCATACACACAGTCACTATAGCTTGCTCAATGCTCTACCAAAAATCGACGAGCTTGTAGATGCGGCAAAAGACGCCGGAATGACTGCGCTCGCACTTACCGACAACAGCAATCTTTATGGTGCGATTGAGTTTTACAAAGAGTGCAAAAAAGCAGGTATCAAGCCAATCATAGGTGTAGATGCATACTTGGCGGTACGAACACGAAGCGACAAAGAAGCTGGAATAGACAATTCTCGTTTTCGTCTAGTTTTGCTAGCAAAAAATGATGCTGGATACAAAAATTTAATTAAACTTGTTACCTCTGCATATCTCGAAGGTTTTTATTACAAACCACGCATAGACAAAGAACTTTTAGAAATGCATTGCGAGGGTCTGGTGTGTATTTCTCCATCTTTTTCTGGAGATATAGCCATGGCAATAAAAAATCGAAATCCAGAAAAAGCGCGCGAGCTCATTTCTTATTACAAAAAAATATACGGGGCTGAAAACTTTTTTATTGAAATCTCTCATCATCCAGAGATACCACAACATCAAGAAAAAATGGATGCTCTCGTGGCACTTGCTCGCGAGACCGACACACCAATAGTCGCAGCGCACGATGTATATTATCTAAGCGAAAAAGACAGGCTCGCGCGCAAAACTCTCATGTCCATACAAACAAATAGCGACTGGGGTGACAGAGCGCTCGAGGACTCAGAAGAAGATTTTTCTTTTATTACCGAAAAGCAAGCTCTGAAATATTTTAAAAATCTACCAGATGCAATAGAAAATACTCAAAAGATTACAGATATGTGTAATCTTGAACTTGATCTAGGAAAGTGGGTGTTTCCAAAATTTATAGTAGAAAGTGGACTATCATACGATGAAGAATTGAAACGTATCGCCTACGAGGGTTTTGCTATTCGCAAAATGGAAAAAACACCAGAAGCTCTCGAGCGACTAGAATACGAACTCAAAGTAATCAAAGACAAAGGATATGCACCATACTTTCTCGTGGTGGGAGATCTGCTTCGTTTCGCTCATGAAAATAAAATACTCACAACAATTAGAGGATCGGTTGCGGGCTCGCTCACGACATATCTTGCTCGTATCACAAACGTAGATCCACTCGCATACAAACTTCCATTTGAACGTTTCCTAAACCCAGAACGTCCATCTGCACCTGATATCGACATGGACTACGCCGACAACCGTCGTGATGAAGTGATTGAATATGCAAAAAGAAAATATGGCGCAGACAAAGTAGCACAGATTGGTACTTTTGGTACGATGGCCGCTCGTGGATCTGTGCGCGATGTGACGCGAGCGCTTGGTTTGGGCTACGGCCTTGGTGATCGTATAGCCAAGCTCATACCAATGGGCGCACAAGGTTTTCCTATGACCATAGATCGCGCACTAAAAGAAGTACCCGAGCTCAAAAAAATGTACAAAGAAGAAAAAGAAGTTGCGCAGATTATTGATATGGCAAAAAAAATTGAGGGTGCAGCACGCCACATTTCTGTGCACGCAGCTGGCGTCGTAATTTCCCCAGAACCCCTCATTGATTTTGTTCCACTTCAATATGATACAAAAGGTGAAAATAAAATAATTACTCAGTACGATATGCACGCTGTAGAAGATGCTGGATTGCTCAAATTTGACTTTCTTGGAATAAAAAATCTTTCCATTCTCGCAGATGCAGTATCCATAGTAAAAAAAATAGACAATATAGATATTGATATTGAAAATGTACCAATAGACGACAAAAAAACTTTTGAAATGCTTGCGCGCGGTGAAACAACCGGACTCTTTCAGCTCAACGGAACAGGAATGACTCGTTTTCTAAAAGAACTAAAACCAACATCAATACTCGACATCAACGCGATGGTGGCTCTATACCGACCGGGTCCAATGGAATCTATTCCTCAATATATAGAGCGCAAACACAATCCTGAGCTCGTGACATTTCTTGATCCACGACTAAAAGAAATTTTGAGTCAGTCTTACGGAGTAATCACATATCAAGACGACGTGATGCTCACAGCTATTCATCTTGGCGGATACTCTTGGCTTGAAGCAGACAAACTTCGAAAAGCAATGGGTAAAAAAATTCCAGCAGAAATGGAAGCCCAAAAAGGAAAGCTCCTTGAGGGTCTAGTAAAAAATGGCCTTTCACAAGAAAAAGCAGACCAACTCTGGAAGCTCATTGAACCATTTGCTGCATACGGATTCAACAAAGCTCACGCCGCTAGCTATGGAAAAGTAGCGTATCAAACTGCATATATGAAAGCCAACTTCCCTGCCATATATATGTCTGCTGTACTTACAGCCGACTCCGGTGACGTAGAAAAAATCGCCGAAATTATTTCCGAGTGCAAGCGAATGAATATTCCCGTCCTCGCTCCAAACATAAATGAAAGCTTCGAAGGATTTACTGCGGTGAGCAACAGGGGTGGTGTCGGAAAAGGCATCACAGAGGGTGGAGACAAAATTCGTTTTGGACTTACGACTATCAAAAACTTTGGCGAAGGTATCGGCAGCTCAATCATTTCTGAGCGCAAAAAAAATGGCCCATTCAAATCTCTCGCAGATTTTCTCGACAGAATAAAAGATAAAAATTTAAATAAAAAATCCCTGGAAGCTCTCATCAAAACAGGTGCTATGGATGAATTTGGTGATCGCGGTGTAATGCTTGCAAACTTAGAAAGCATTTTGACATACAACAAAGAAAAACATAAAAATGGTGATAATCAGGATTCACTTTTTGGGCTGATGACAGATACATCTACAGTACCTTCACTCAAGCTAGAGCCGGCACCAGAAGCAACGGCCTCCGACAAACTCACCTGGGAAAAAGAATTACTCGGTCTATATATTTCTGGACATCCACTTGATAAATTTGCAGAAAAACTTTCTGGAAAAGATTCCAGTATCAAAAAAATGTGCGAAGTAGCAAAAGAAGGAATGCAAATAATTGTCGGGGGTATCGTAGAAGAAGCAAAAAATATTACCACAAAAAAGGGCGACTCCATGCTTTTTCTAAAAATAAGTGACCTGACTGGCAGTGTAGAATGTGTAGTCTTCCCTCGCGTCTATCAAGAATTCAAAGATTTTTTTGTCGCAGAAAAATGTATTGCGATAAAAGGAAAAATCTCAATGCGAAATGGCGCGGTGAGTGTGCTCGTGGATAAAGTAAAAAATCTCTAACCACTACCGACTCACACTTCCAAAAGAACTCAATCGATTTACCAATACATTCAGCTGATTTACCAAGCTCTGTAAGGAAGATTGTGCTTTGAGTAAATACATAAAAAAATAAATGAAAACCGCGCCAAGACGTAAAGTCGTGGCGCGGGAGTTGGATGGAGTTTTATGGTACCCATCTCGATACCTTTTCAGATTTTGGGAGTGTACCTCCCACGATTCTTCTTCGCCAAGCCCAGACGGTATAAGAACGCGTGAGTAGAATAAAATTCGTCCCTTGCATTCCTTGCGGTGGGAGACTTATTCCATGTGGTACGCTCCGCATCAACAAGCTTTTCCCCAAGATCGTGGAGCTTGTTGACTGCCAAGGTTCGCAGTGAGTCTTCGTTCATGCTAGCCAGAGATGCCTCGTCGACACCAACAAGCCTGCCAAACAAATCAAGGAAGTCTTCAAAACCTTTCGCCCTTCCCTGATAGCTACAGAGAGCTTCCTGGCTGAGCTCCATTTTTAGGTCGCATGCCACAAAGACAACAACCATCGGAAAGGAGAAAGAACATTCCAGCACTGCGAACACCAAATCAGGAGGAAAAGAGCTGGTGAATTCGTGCTGGTGTTCTCTGTACCAAATGCAACCAGCCAAGATGAGGAGGAAGCCAGCCACCATAGTGATGCTGGCGACGACTGTTCTAATTTTCCACATCTTGTGTCTCGCCTGATACTCTTCCAGACCTCCGATCCCTTTGACGCTGGGAATCTTCATGCCATAGGTGGTTGCGTACGTGTCGGCGATCGCTGACTTTTCAAAGTTGTCAATGTTCATCTTGTCATTTCCTTATCATTTCATTTCTCGATGGAGGTTTCAGACCTCATTAGACATCCCGCTTCAGCGAGAGCTAATACTTCATCGTTTCTTTAAACAAGATATCACAAAAAATAATAAAAGTCAAGTGCAATTTAATACTAAAAACCCCTTTGAAAACAGACCTAAAATTGCTATTATCAACCCATGCATAATATAGAACACAAACGACACTCACTTGCCCACTTACTTGCAGCGGCAGTCCTCAAGCTTTATCCAGATGCAAAAAATGCCATCGGCCCAGCTATAGAAAACGGCTTTTACTACGATTTTGAATTTAGCTCCCCTATCTCCGAAAAAGATTTTCCACGCATTGAAAAAGAAATGAAAAAGGCTCTCAAAGGCTGGAAAAATTTTGAGGCACAAGAAGTCACTGCAGACGAAGCGCGTGCAAAATTTGGAGACAACTCTTATAAGCTTGAGCTCATAGATGAGATAGTAGAAAAAGGAGAGAAAATAACTCTATATACTTCCGGCGACTTCACAGATCTATGCCGTGGTGGACACGTAGAAAATCCTTCAAAAGAAATCGCTGAAGGATCTTTTGCGCTAGACCGAGTAGCTGGCGCATACTGGCGTGGCGATGAAAAAAATAAAATGCTTACACGTATTTACGGACTTGCATTTGAAACAAAAGAAGAACTCGACGCATACGTAGCTCAGCGTGAAGAAGCAGAAAAACGTGATCATAGAAAACTTGGAAAAGAACTTGGTCTTTTTGTATTTTCAGATGTTGTAGGAAAAGGCCTTCCACTTTGGACAGAAAAAGGTGCGACAATCCGTCGAGAGCTTGAGAGATTTATCACAGATGAAGAAATAAAAAGAAACTATAAACACGTCTACACTCCCGACATTGCAAATTTAGATTTATACAAAAAATCCGGTCACTATCCATACTACAAAGACTCAATGTATGCACCAATAAAAATAGATGACGAGGAATACATGCTTCGTCCAATGACATGCCCTCATCATTTTGAACTTTATCTAAGCAAACCAAGAAGTTACAAGGAGCTACCGATGCGCATCGCCGAGCTAGCCAAGCTATATCGATACGAACAAAGTGGCGAGCTATCTGGCCTTATGCGAGTAAGAAGCTTTTGCCTCGCTGATGCACACATTATTTGCAAAGATGCCGACCAAGCCACAGACGAAGTAAATAGTGCTCTCGATCTTATCGAATACATAGCAAAAATATTTGGCCTAGAAATGGGTAAAAATTATTCTTATCGTCTGTCTCTCGGCGACCGGGGTGATGAGAAAAAATATTTTAAAAATGATGCTGCTTGGGATGATGCAGAAAATCGCCTGCGTGAAGTACTCAAAAAACGTGGCTCACAGTTTGTAGAAGCTCCAGGTGAAGCTGCTTTTTATGGACCAAAGATTGATGTACAAATGAGAAATGTAAGAGGAAAAGAAGATACAGCTTTTACTGTGCAATATGACTTTGTAATGCCTGGTAGATTTAAACTCGCATACACAGACAGTGACGGAAAAGAAAAAGAACCTATTGTGATTCACCGCTCATCTGTAGGAGCGATAGAAAGAGTGATCGGCTTTCTCATAGAGCATTACGCTGGCAATTTCCCTCTTTGGCTTTCTCCCGTCCAAGCAAAAGTGATTCCTATCATGCCTGCACACAACGAATACGCTCGCACTATATTTGAAGCATTAAAGAATGCCGGTATACGCGCCGAGCTCGCAGACGATGACGAAAACCTAGGTAAAAAAATCCGCGCAGGAAAAGTAGACCGCGTGCCGTATATGCTCATCATTGGTGACAAAGAAATAGAATCCGGCACAGTCACACTCGAAAGTCGAGATGCTGGCAATCTGGGCGCGCTCACAGCACAAGACGTCACAGAAAAACTTTCAAAAGAAATCTCAGAGAAAAAATAGGTCACACCTGATCCTAGAATTTTTAGTGTTCACTTACCAGAGACGAAACTACAAATATAATAGCAATACCCAAGAAGAGTATAGCAACCTGCACAACCTTTTTGCCCGTATTTTCTTTTCTATGGAGTTCTGGTAATAAATCAGATGCTGCTATATATAGAAAATTGCCGGCGGCAATACCCAAAAGAGGTCCGACAATACCCTCGACCGAACTAAAAGCAAAATACCCCACGAGAGCACCGACTAAAGTAGAAACAGATGATAAAAAGTTGAGCAAAAGTGCACGAGTCTTTGACATACCTGATCGAATAAGCACAAAAAAGTCAGACATTTCTTGCGGGAACTCATGAAGCAACACAGCTACAGTAGTCACAATACCCAAATGCGTATCGGCCAAAAAAGCTGCCGCAATAACGATACCATCTACAAAATTGTGCACAAAGTCCGCTGTAAGAATCATCGAGCCGGTGGATTTTGCATTTGTGTGATCATGGTCACAGTGCTCATCCTCATGATGATGAAACCAAAACAAAAATCGGCCAAGTAAATAGAAAGCAATAAATCCAGCCAAAATCCAAACCGGGCCTTTTCCATTTGGAGTCAGCTCCATCGCCTCTGGAAGCAAATCAAAAAATATCACACCCAAAAAAGTACCCACAGAAAAACTAATGAAATAATAAATATATTTCTTTATTTTTTCTACACCAGCAAATACAAAAATAATACCCACAAAAGCTACGAGCATTTCAAGTAAAGATGCGATGATAATGTACGACAACATAAAATTCGATTAATATTTGTTTTTAAAATTAACTTAAACAGTATAAATCAGATATATTTTAATTGCAAGTCATTTGCATTTGGTATATAATGGGGAAGTGGAAAAAGACCCCTTAAAAATACTCGCTAACGCAAAACTAAAGAAAACCTCCGCGCGACTATCCATACTCGGATTATTTTCTGACGTCTGCACACCACTTTGTGCCGAGGATATTTTTAAAAAAACCAAGCTTGATCTCGTGACGATATACCGCACACTCACCTCTTTTGAACGTGCCGACATTTTAAAAAAAATAAATCTGCAAAAAGAGTCCGTACACTACGAGCTATCCAAACACCATCATCATCACATCATCTGCACCGACTGTGGCTCTGTAGAAGAGTTTGCTGTCTGC
The DNA here is from genome assembly GCA_964441885.1 of uncultured Candidatus Saccharibacteria bacterium. Lineage (GTDB taxonomy): Bacteria > Patescibacteriota > Minisyncoccia > Phycocordibacterales > CALRHW01 > SICJ01. Next base: position 1,402 of record CAYTVX010000014.1, on the reverse strand, counting down.
GAAATAGATAAAATGTCAAAAGAGGCACTAAAAAAATCTACAAAATTTAATTCCATAAAAGAACACTCACTGGAGCTTTTTGGTATATGCAAATCTTGCACGAAAGGTTAAAATCTTAACATGAAAAAAGTAGCTATTTTTCTACCTCTCCTGTTTTTTATATCTATCATTTCCACTCATGTCACAAAAGTGGGGGCTCAAGAACTACACCAAGACCTGCAGGGTGTCTGGAAAGCGCGTGTAGTCAACGTAATATCAGAAGAAACAAGAACAATAGCCGGCACAGAAACGACGGCAACCATCCAACACATAAAGGCTGAAATAAAAGAAGGTGATAAAAGGGGTGAGATTATCACATTTGAAAACGACTACATAAAACTGAAGGCAGGAGATGATTTCTTTTTAAATTATCTAATCACAATAAACGGTGATGAAATATACTCAGTCAGAGAAGTGGACCGTCGTATGTCTTTGCTTTTCTTTGCACTACTTTTTGTCGGCGTGATAATAGCTTTTGGTGGCAAGCAGGGTGTGCGGTCCCTTGTGAGTTTGGCTTTCACATTTTTATCTATTATTTTTATCCTACTTCCGCTCCTTCTAAAAGGATACTCACCTGCCCTAGTGAGCTCTGTCGTCGCGACCATCATACTCGCAGTCGTTATATTTCTCACTCACGGATTTAATAAAGAATCGCTCTCTGCTTTTGTCGGCACAGTGAGCGCGGTCATTATCAGCAGTATACTTGCCATCATAGCGATAAGCGCGACCAGACTGACAGGCTTTGCTTCAGACGAATCCGTATATTTAAATATGTATACGTACGGAGAGCTAAACTTCAACGGACTTTTGCTGGGAGGCATCATCATTGGCGCACTAGGAGTACTCGACGATATCTCTATCACACAGGCATCTGTAGTACGCGAGCTATATAGCGCAAATCGAGAGCTCACATCAGCACAGGTTTTTAAAAAATCTATCAGGGTGGGACGTGAACACGTCGGTGCTTTGGTAAACACCCTCGCGCTCGCCTATGCTGGAGCGTCGCTCCCCCTACTCCTACTCATGTCAATGTCAGAAATGCCTTTTCTCACGCTCATAAATCAAGAAATGTTTGCAACAGAAATAATCCGCACAATAGTAGGAAGTATTGGACTGGTACTCACTGTACCCATCACTACATACATCGCCGTCCGGCTTTTGAAAAATGCTCCACCATCAAATACAGACCACGGACACTCGCATGGTCATTCACATGGACACATCCATTAAAAAACCGGCCAGAAGGCCGATTTTTTATTTTCCTAGTTTACACTCGATGTAGGAATAAGATTTTCTCCAATAAGGCTTCCACGCCGACCCTTTTTCACTTCAAAAGAAAATTCTGTCGCGTCTTTCATGCCTA
>CAYTVX010000013.1:13615-18907 GCA_964441885.1 uncultured Candidatus Saccharibacteria bacterium | reverse complement strand
CGACTATTTGTAGCAACAGATGAAAACGGAAAAAAGTTTATGCAGAATTTTGCCGATGAAATCTCCAAGCTAACACTTTTGGGAAGTATAGAATACAAAGACGTAGGTGACGCGGGCGGGGAAAAAGTAACTGTGGATGATTTGGAATTTGTGTTTGGTATAGAAAAAATTTCGTAATCAAACAAAGCGATGGCTCACCACATTTACACGACAGAAGGTTTCGTGCTCGACAGTTTTCCTTTTGGCGAAGCCAATTCTTTTTTGTATATTTTTACACGCGACCTCGGGCTGGTAGGGGCGAGTGCGCGCAGTGTACGAGAGATAAAATCAAAACTGAGATATGGTTTGCAAAATTTTTGTCACTCTACTGTCTCACTAGTACGTGGAAAACATGAATGGAAAATCACCAGTGCTGTGCCAAAGAAAAATCTTCATCATCAGTTTGCCGCGCAAAAATCCTCAGAAAAATTTTTGGTATGCGCTCATGCTTTGTCGCTCATCAAAAAACTCGTTGCAGGCGAAGAAAAAAATGAAAAACTTTTTGATATCGTACACTCCGGCTTTGTTTTTTTAGAAGAAAATGAGCTTACAGAAAAAGAGGTTGCAAGCTTTGAGTGTGTCATGATGCTTCGTATCGTTTCAAATCTTGGATATCTTACTTCAGAAAAAGAATTGCTCGCTTTTGTGGACAGTGACGTCTGGAATAAAGATTTACTTTTGCTCATGGAAAAGCACAAGACTAAAGCTGTGCAGGAGATAAACATGTCTATAAAAGAGAGTCAGTTGTAGGTTTTGTCTGTGATATAATTTTATCTATATGGCTTTAAGTAATGATGAAAGTAAAATAGATCGCAGGGAGCGCGATTTGTACTCACGAAACATACCACAAGAAAAAGATCCTGAGCGTGGAGGTTTTTCAAAACCAGTATATGATGTGTCCGAAAATTGGCAATCCGGAGATTCTTTTAGTGCTGCACTTACCAAAGAATACACTGTGCCTGATCAAAAAAATGGTTTTTTTAAGAAATTTTTTATTGGGTCGGTTGTTTTTTTCTTTGTAGCAGTTTTAGTATTTTTGTATATGTCTTATGGTGGTTTCAATACAGTATCATCTAAAAATGTTGATATTTTTGTGCAAGGTCCAGTCGCTATAGATGGTGGCGAGGTACTTGTACTAGATATAGCCGTAAAAAATAATAATAACGTGCCATTAGAAGGGGCAGAGCTTTTGGTGGAATATCCAAGTGGCACGCGTGAAGCGGGTAATATTGCAGTAGAGCTGACACGATACAAAGAGGATGTGGGTAACATCGCACCTGGAGAAAGTGTTACTAAAACCGTGAAGTCTGTGTTATTTGGTGAAAAAGATACTGTAAAAAATATAAAAGTGAGCGTGGAATATAAAGCAAAGGGCTCTAATGCCACATTCACAAAAGAAAAAAATTATGAAATAAACATAAAATCTTCCCCAGTGCTCGTTACCGTAGAGTATCCAAAAGAGGTTAATAGTAATCAAAAAATGGAGCTCGTTATTACAGTTATTTCAAGTTCAAACGCTCTAATTGAAAATTTGTTGGTTGATGCAGAGTATCCTTTTGGTTTTGCGTTTGAAAGTGCCACTCCACAACCATCATTTGGTAATAATGTTTGGAAAATAGGCGACCTAAATCCAAAAGAGAAACGCACTATAAAAATTATTGGAAAAATGGAGGGCCAGAATGATGAAGAGAAAACTTTTAGATTTAATGCTGGTACACCACTTGATAATGATGAAAAGGTTATTGGTATAGATTTTGTTACTTCAGCTGAAACCATTCTTATCCGGAAACCTTTTTTTGATGTGAGTTTGGCTCTTGATAACGACACACAAAAAGATCATGTTGTAGAGATTGGTAAGCAGATAAATGGCCGACTCGTGTGGACCAACAATTTACCTGTGAGTGTAAATGATGTAGTGCTGGATGTAACGCTAGGCGGTAGTGCTTTGGATCGAAATAAGGTGGGGGTAGATCAGCAGGGCTTTTATCAATCAGCAGAAAATAAAATATCTTGGGATAAAAGAAATACGCCAGTTCTTGCCGAGATTAAGCCAGGTCAAAATGGTACTTTTACTTTCAATTTCAGTACTTTAAATCCTCTTACACAAAATATTTCTGCATTGCGTAATCCAGAGGCGAATATTGATATTAAAATAAAAGGCATAAGATTTTCAGACACAGAACCACCAGAAGAAATTTCTTACTCTTTTAATAGAAAAGTAAAAGTAAATACTCAGGTAACATTTAATCCGCGTGTGGTGTATTCTATTGGACCTTTTGAAAATAGTGGTGCTTTGCCACCAAAAGCCGAAAAAGAAACTACCTACACGATATTGTGGACAATAAGCAATTCATTCAATGATATTACAAATGCTACTGTTTCTGCTTCTTTGCCAACGTATGTGAAATGGGTTGATATAAAAAGTCCTGCGAGCGATAGGCTTTTGTATAATCCATCAACCAACAAAGTAGTGTGGGAGCCAGGGGATATAAAGGCTGGTATGGGTTTTGGTTCATCTCCACGCGAGGTGGCGTTTCAGGTGTCTATTTTACCAAGCTTGAGCCAGGTGGGTATTGCCCCTACGCTAATTGAAGATATGACCCTTACGGCCGTAGACAAATTTACGGGGAATCAGGTTTTAATTACAAGCAATCCAGTTACGACACGTATCAGTACTGATCCGATATTTGATTTTCAGAATGATATAGTTGTAAAGTAGTGTATTAAGTAAAGTAAACCAATGAAAAAAGACCAACAGGATGTTATGGAAAAGGTGGTGTCGCTATGTAAGCGTCGTGGATTTGTGTATCCAGGATCTGAAATATACGGTGGTTTTGCCGGTACTTGGGATTATGGTCCACTCGGTGTTACCTTAAAAAATAATATAAAAAATCTCTGGTGGAAAATGTTTGTAGAAAACCGCACAGATATGTATGGAGTAGATGCGGCACTTATTATGAATCCAAAAGTGTGGGAAACGAGTGGTCACGTTGGTGGTTTTTCTGATCCTCTGGTGGAGTGCAAAAAGTGTAAACGCCGTTTTCGCGCAGATCATCTAGAAGACAAGAAAAAGTGTTTAGAGTGTGGCGGTGAGCTTGGCGAAGAAAAGCAGTTTAATATGATGTTTAAAACTCATGTTGGTGCCGTAGAAGATGCTACTTCTGTGTCGTATCTACGTCCAGAAACAGCTCAGGGTATATTTACTAACTTCAAAAATGTTCTTGATTCTTTTCATCCAAAACTTCCGTTTGGTATTGCACAAATAGGAAAAGCTTTTAGAAATGAAATCGCTCCGCGAGATTTTGTTTTTCGTACACGTGAGTTTGAACAAATGGAAGTAGAGTATTTTATTAGCGGAAAAGATTGGGAGGCGCAGTTTGAATATTGGAAAGGGGAGGTACTTTCTTGGTTGAAACTCATCGGTCTAGATGGTGGGCATGTGCACGAGCTTGAGATTGCTCCAGAAGACAGAGCACATTATTCAAAGCGCACAGTTGATTTTGAATACGATTTTCCTTTTGGAAGAAAAGAGCTTTACGGTCTTGCGTATCGTACAGATTTTGATTTATCAAAACACACAGAAGCAAGTGATGCCGACTTATCTTATTTTGATGAAGAGTCAAAAGAAAGATTCATTCCTCATGTGATAGAGCCTTCTTTTGGTTTGGATCGAACTATATTGGCTTTACTTTGTGAAGCGTATACAGAAGACGAGCTTGGCGGAGAGCCACGTTTATATTTGAAGTTTCCTTTCAACGTTGCTCCAATCAAAATAGCGGTTTTCCCTTTGCTAAAAAATAAGCCAGCTCTTATAGATAAGGCAAAAGAAGTTTTTGCACAGCTCAAAGCTACTTATGGCGCCGTGGTTTTTGACGATAATGGCAATATTGGAAAAAGATATCGTAGGCAAGACGAGGTGGGTACACCATATTGTGTGACGATAGATTTTGACACTTTAGAAGACGATTCTGTGACCGTAAGAGACAGGGACACCGGAGAGCAGGTAAGGGTAAAGATATCCGACATTAGTGGGGCGATTAAGGCCTAATTTACAAACGTCATTTGGGTGTTATGATACATCTATGGGAACAGAACGAAATGATGTAACTTTTCATGTAAGTACAGGCACTATTTTAAAAATAATTGTCGCACTGCTTTTATGTGTGGCACTTTTTGTCTTGAGAGATTTAGTGCTTGTGGTGTTGGCTGCGATAGTCGTTGCTTCTGCAATAGAGCCTATTGCTATATGGTTTATTCAGCACAGAATCCCACGCTTGCCTTCAGTGATGATTATCTATTTAGCTTTAGCTTTGGTTTTTATAGGCGGTTTTTATTTTCTTATTCTCCCGCTTTTGGGAGAATCTTCCGGTTTTATAAGTGCACTTCCTTCATATATCGAGAAGGGTTCAGCTTCAATTCAGGAAAGTGGATTTGTGCAATCCAAACCCATTTTTCAAAGCATCTCAAGTAATTTTTCTTTTGATAATTTTGCAGAGCAGGGAAACAAAATTTTAGCTGGTTTTTCAAGTGGTTTCTGGAATACCGTGAATATTGTTTTCGGAGGTTTGCTTAGTTTCGTACTCATTATTGTTTTATCTTTTTATCTTTCTGTGCAGGAGGATGGTATTGGAAAATTTTTGCAAATTATATCTCCACGCAAACATGAAAAATACATTATCGGCTTGTGGAAAAGAGCAGAAATAAAAATTGGTCTTTGGATGCAGGGTCAAATAATACTAGTCGTAATCATTGCTATTTTGGTATATCTAGGACTTGCACTTTTTGGTGTGAGACATGCTCTTTTGCTCGCTGTGCTCGCGGGAATGTTTGAGCTTATTCCACTTTTTGGTCCTATTCTTGCTGCTATTCCCGCAATACTTATTGCTTTTGTAGACGGTGGTATTTCTTTGGGTTTTATCATCGCTGGTTTTTATTTGGTGATTCAGCAGTTTGAAAATCAGCTTATATATCCACTTGTTGTGAAAAAGGTTGTGGGTGTTTCTCCTATTATTGTTATTATTGCGCTTGTAGCAGGCGCACAGCTTGCAGGTTTTATTGGGTTAATACTTTCAGTACCTTTGGCCGCAATCATTATGGAATTTATAAACGATTTGGGTCAAGACAAAATGTCTGGAGAAAGTATTAAATAATGTCTGAAAAAAGCTTATACATTACCACAACGTTACCGTACGTTAATGCCGATCCTCATGTGGGATTTGCACTTGAGATAGTTCATGCGGATATTATTGCGCG
>CAYTVX010000013.1:0-13515 GCA_964441885.1 uncultured Candidatus Saccharibacteria bacterium | reverse complement strand
CCGATCCTCATGTGGGATTTGCACTTGAGATAGTTCATGCGGATATTATTGCGCGTTACAAAAAGCTATGCGGTTTTGATGTGTTTTTTAATACTGGTACAGACGAGCATGGATCAAAAGTGCATGCAAAAGCTCTCGAACAGGGAAGAGATCCTCAGGCCTATGTAGATGAATACGCCGAAAAATTTAAAGGTCTCAAGTCAGTGCTTGGATTGTCAGAGGATTTAAATTTTATCCGTACGACTGACGAGTCACACAAAAAATCTGCACAAGCTTTTTGGAAAAAATGTGCCGACGCTGGATATATTTACAAGAAAAATTACAAGATGAAATATTGCGTTGGTTGTGAGCTAGAAAAAACAGACTCAGAGCTCGTAGACAACAAATGTCCTCTTCATCCAAACACAGAGTTACAGCTCATAGAAGAAGAAAATTATTTTTTCAAATTTAGCGCTTTTCAGGAGAAGCTTTTAAAGCTATACAGTGATAGACCAGATTTTGTGCTCTCTAGCTCACGTTTTAATGAAATAAAATCTTTTGTCGCGCGAGGGCTTGAGGATTTTAGTATCTCTCGTCTCAAATCAAAAATGCCTTGGGGAGTGCCAGTGCCGGATGATGACACGCAGGTGATGTATGTGTGGTTTGATGCGCTTGTAAACTACGTCTCTGCTATAGGCTGGCCGACTGATATGGAAAAGTTTAATAAATATTGGCCAGTGGTACAGTTTGCGGGTAAAGACAATCTGCGTCAGCAGTCAGCGATGTGGCAGGCAATGCTCATGGCTGCAGATCTAGAGCCTTCAAAGCAAATAGTGATTCATGGATTTATAAATAGCGGCGGACAAAAAATGTCCAAGTCTCTCGGTAACGTGATCAATCCATATGATGTCGTAGCGGAATACGGCACTGATGCTTTGCGATATTATCTCGCTCGTGAAATGAATACTTTTGAAGACAGTGATTTTACAATGGAAAAATTTAAGGAGAGTTATAATGCAAATCTTGCAAACGGCATCGGTAATCTGACTAGTAGAATAATGAAGATGGCGGAAAGTCATCTCGATGACACTCTGGAGATTGCGGAAAAAGATTTTTCTCAGGATTTTAAAGATGCTTTGGACAATTTTGAAATTCAAAAAGCTGGCCACGCAGTATGGAAAGAAATAGGGGGGCTCGATGCTTTTATCCAGACCTCTGAACCATTTAAGCTCGTAAAGACAGATAAAGAAAAGGGCGTGTCTATAATAAAAGAGATGGTCGCAAGACTTTATTCTATAGCCTGCATGCTCGAGGTGATCATTCCTGAAACTGCGCAAAAAATAAAAGAGGCGATCAGGGAAAATAAAATGCCATCAGCGCCGCTTTTTGCTCGCAAAGATTAGCACATCAAAGATCCTAAAAGATGCCAGAATTTATAGACATTCATTCTCATGTAAATTTCCCAGAGTATGACGCAGACCGTGATGAGGTTATTTCACGTGCGCTTACAGCTGGCACTTGGATGATAAACGTAGGTACTGATAAAGAAGCTTCTGCTTCAGCTGTAGAGCTGGCAAATAAATATGAAAAAGGTGTGTATGCTATTGTTGGTCTGCATCCAACACACACTGGCGAGTTATTTGATTATGATTTTTATAAAAAACTTGCGAGCAACGACAAGGTGGTCGCGATAGGAGAGTGTGGGCTAGATTATTTTCGTGCCGACCCATCTACAGCTGGAAATCAAAAAGAAGTTTTTCAAGCACAAATAAATCTGGCAAAAGAGCTCGACCTGCCCCTGATGCTTCATATCAGAAACGCTTACAAAGACGCATACGATATTCTCAAAGCAAATCCGGGCGTGCGAGGTAATGTACATTTTTTTGCCGGCACCGTAGACGAAGCTAGGATGTTTTTAGAGCTTGGCTTCACCCTTTCTTTTACAGGAGTGATTACTTTTGCTCGTGACTATGATGAGGTTATAAAATACGTACCTCTGGATATGATAATGAGTGAGACAGATTGTCCGTATGTTACACCAGAGCCCTATAGGGGCAAGAGAAACGAGCCAGTATACGTGTCTGAGGTAGTCAAAAAAATCGCTGAAATAAAGGGTGAAAACGTGGATGTGGTCAAAAAGGCCATAATTTCCAACGCTTCTAGGCTTTTTGGCTTTAACCTTTCTTTATGATTTCTTTATCTATAATATGTTGCAATAACCATACACTTGTGATAACCTAATCGCTACATGTCTACAGAAGAAACAGTTACAAAAAACGACGAATTAAAAGAATCTTTAGTGATTTATGAGGTTGGCTATTTACTATTACCAACTATCGCTGAAGAAATGGTTGGAGGTGTTGTGGCAAAAATACAAGCAGTAGTGTCACAAAATGGTGGCGCGCTTATTTCAGAGGATTTTCCTAAAATGAGAGCTCTTGCCTACACCATGGAAAAAACTATTCAAATTAAGAACCAAAAATTTGATCATGCTTATTTCGGTTGGATAAAATTTGAAGTATCGTCATCAAATATTGCTATTATCAAAAAGAGCGTAGATGCTTTAGAAGAAGTTCTCAGAACTATTTTTATCAAAACAATCAGAGAAAGTACTCTTATGGCCGGAAAGGTAAGTGACCGTGAGGCTCAAAAACCAAAGGAAGAAGGTGATACAATAGAAGTACCAGCAGAAGTTGTTGCGGTAAAAGCACCCGCAAATGAAGAGGATATTGATAAAAGTATCGAAGCGCTCGTAACAAATTAATTAAATTATGTATCTCAATAAAGCTCTTATCATAGGTAATCTCACTCGTGATCCTGATATAAAATCTTTACCATCTGGAATACAAGTAGCTACTTTTAGTGTTGCGACAAACAGAGTTTGGAAAGATAAAAATGGAGCGAAACAAGAAAGTGCTGATTTTCACAACGTTGTAGTTTTTGGAAGACAAGCAGAGACTGTTGGACAGTATCTTAGAAGGGGAGCTTCTGTGCTTGTGGAGGGTAGAATGCAAACTAGAAGTTGGGATGGACAAGACGGTGTAAAGAAATATCGTACAGAAATCGTTGCTGACAGGGTTCAGTTTGGTCCTAGAAAAGACGGCGCGGGAGCGGGTGCTAGTGTGGCTCCAAAAGGCGGAGAAGAGCTACCAGTTGCCAAAGAGGCCCTAGATACGATAGAGTATCCATCTGAAGAGATTAATCCAGACGATATACCATTTTAAAACAATAATACACAATCATGCAGAAACAATGTTTTTTCACTCAGAATAATATAAAGATAATCGACTATAAAGATGTGGATATTCTTAAGAAGTTCCTAAATCCTCACGGCCGAATGCTTTCTAAGAAAAAGACTGGCGTATGTTCAAAATACCAACGACAGCTTGCTATGGCTATCAAGCGGGCACGTTTTATGGGTCTTCTACCGTTTGTTTCTAGATAAGGTTAAAACAAATAAAAAACACCTCCTGATGGAAGTGTTTTTTATTTGGCTGTTTAATTTGTTATCCTGTCTGTGTACTCCCCAGTCTCAGTATTGATCCTCAAAATATCTCCTTCTTTTACAAACATCGGCACAGTCACGCTCGCACCAGTTTCTACTTTTACCGTTTTATTACCAGCTCGTGCCGTGTCTCCCTTTACTGCAGGGAAGGCCTCAATAACCTTTAGGTCTACTTTTATAGGCATTTTGATACCAATGATCTTTTCATCAAATATAAGGGCGTTAATAAGCGAATTTACCTTCAAAAACTGACTTCCTTGTCCCATTATTTGCTCACTTAGTTCAAATCGATCACTTGGATTTGCCGGGTCACAAAACCAAAAAGCTCCTTTGTTTGTATAAAGATATTTAATTTCTTTTGTGGACATATCAGCTTCTTCCACTTTTTCAGATACATGGAAAGACCTTTCAGCAACTTTGCCAGTAACCATATTTCTTAATTTTACCGCGTTTACTGGTTTTCGCTGTTGTTTTCTGAAGACGTGTGAGCTCAATACTTCGTAAGGCTCTCCATCTAGTACAATAAACTTTCTTTCTACAATTTCATTATATTCCAACATAGTGACAGCACTATACCACTTCCGCTATCTTTTTGACAATCTCTGCGAGTATTTTATCTGTTATTTTTGGGTTCTCTCTCAAAAACTGACGTGTTGCATCATATCCTCGGCCAAGCTTTTCTTCGCCGTAGGCGTAGCTAGAGCCTGATTTTGAAATGAGGCCATGCTTTTCTCCAAGAGCGATGATTTCTCCTTCTTTTGAAATGCCCTCGTTGTACATTAGATCAAACTCTGTCTGACGGAAGGGGGCGGCGACTTTATTTTTTACAACCTTTGCGCGAATGCGTGAACCCATCACTTCTTCACCTTTTTTTATCTGGGCGATGCGACGGATATCTATACGAACAGATGTGTAAAATTTCAGCGCCTTTCCTCCTGGGGTAGTTTCTGGATTACCAAACATCACTCCTATTTGCATTCTTATCTGATTGATGAAGATTACAATTGTTTTGCTTTTTGCAACGATGGCTGTAAGTTTGCGAAGAGCCTGTGACATCAGGCGAGCTTGTTTGCCCACGTGATGTGCTCCCATGTCTCCTTCGATTTCATCTTTTGGTGTAAGGGCTGCAACAGAGTCAATGACGATGACATCTATTTTCCCAGAACGTACGAGGCTTTCTGTGATCTCTAGTGCTTGCTCGCCATTGTCTGGCTGTGAGATGAGTAGCTCGTCTATTTTTACGCCGAGCTTTTTTGAATACTCAGGGTCCATAGCGTGCTCTGCGTCTATAAATGCACAAACACCACCTTTCTTTTGTGCCTCTGCAATAACGTGCAAGGAAAGGGTTGTTTTACCAGATGATTCTGGTCCAAAGATTTCGATTATTCTTCCGCGTGGCAATCCACCCACACCAAGTGCTGCATCGAGTCCGATAGAGCCAGTGGATATTGCATCTATGTCTACTCTCGGTTTTTCACCAAGCTTCATTATTGAATCGTCTCCAAACTTGTTTTTAATTTCTCTAAGTGCGTCTTCAATTTTCAAACCATTTTCTTTCAGTATTTTTTCTTTTTTTGCCATATTAATTTATTTTCTGCGATTTTATTAACCCAAGAGATTTATTTGAATTGAGCACAAGCTCAAGCATCTTTTCTTTCTGTCTGCCAAATTTATCTGATACAGAAAGTTTGATTATATTATAGCCGGGGGAGAGGAGCAATTTTTCACTAAATACACCCTCTGTGTCCACGGTTATTTTTCTATCATTGAGGCTTATTGAAGAAATGTTTTGCGCAGCACCTCTTATTTCAATCAATGGGTTTTCTATTGTTGATCCGTCGAGTGGTTCAAAAACCTCAATGATTGGTCCGCGTATTATATTTCTTGCCTCAAACAAAGAGTATCCACCGATGAAAAAAATGATTGCTATGAGAGATACTGTTTTAATGGTAGATTTTACGTTTCTCATCGGATTGTTTTTATTATACTCTATCTTCTTCTGTTTCTGTATTTTCTGTAGAAATATTTGTTTCTGCAGCCACTTCTGTCTCGGTGTCTGTGCTGTCTAGGTCACTCGATGCACTAGCTGTATCTGCTCCGATGACGTCTCTAGGTTTTGCGCCAGAGCCAGCACTCACTACTCCTCGTTCTTCAAGCATATCTATGAGGCGTGCCGCTCGGGCGTATCCTACGCGAAGTTTTCTTTGTAGGAACGACGTAGATGCTTTTCCAGCTCCTATTACGATTTCTCGTGCTTCTTCGTATAGCTCGTCATCGTCATCATCTTCATCCCCAATACTGGATTCAAAGATAGCGTTTTTGTTGTTTTGGTTGTTGAAATCTATTTCTTGAGGAATCTCATCTTGATATTGATCAGCAAGATACTTCACAACACTTTTTACTTCTGACTCTGAAATAAAGGCAGATTGTATACGTTGTGGCTGGGACATTTCTCCTGATAGGTAGAGCATATCTCCAGCACCAAGAAGCTTTTCTGCTCCGCCAGTGTCTAGAATGGTGCGTGAGTCTATTTGTGAAGATACTTGCAATGCGATTCGAGCGGGGATATTGGCTTTTATAAGGCCGGTGATGACGTTTACAGATGGTCGTTGGGTAGAAAGCATTAAATGGATACCCACAGCGCGACTCATTTGCGCTAGGCGTACAATGGCACTTTCTAGTTCCCTTGGGTATGCCTGCATTATGTCTGCCAATTCATCGATGATGACGACTATATATGGCATTGTTTCCGGAAGCTTCATTTCACCGTCGTCACCTTTTGGAAGTTTGCCAGCTCGCATTTTATCAAGTTCTGGTTTTAGAACATTTTTATGATATGAATCAATGTCTCGTACAGAATGTCCTTCGAGTATGTCGTATCTACGATCCATTTCTTTTGCTGCCCACTTTAGAGCAAGAATTGCTTTCTTTGCGTCGGTGATAACTGGGGTGAGTAAGTGTGGAATTTTGTTGTAAAGTGTAAGCTCAACACGTTTTGGGTCTATCATAATAAACTTCATTTGCTCTGGAGAGTTGCGATAGAGGAGGGAAGTAATGATAGCGTGGATCGTTACAGATTTTCCAGATCCTGTGGCACCAGCAATAAGAAGATGGGGCATCTTTGCGAGATTTGAAAAGAGCGATTTGCCAGAGATTACTTTTCCAAGGCCAACAAGGAGGGATTTTTCTGAATGCTGGTATTCTTCTGCTGAAAGAAGCGTGCCCAAACCTACAGTAGTTTTTGTAGTGTTTGGTATTTCTATACCCACAAGAGATTTTCCTGGAATGGGAGCTTCTATGCGTAGTGGGTGAGCGGCGAGTGCAAGTGATAGATCATTTTGCAATGCAACTATACGGGATAGTTTTACGCCCTCGGCAGGCTTTAATGCGTATCTCGTTACAGATGGTCCAATAGATATTTCATCCATTTCTACGGCGATTCCAAAGTTCATTAAGGTGCGCTGAATTATATTTGCATTTGCTTTTATGTCGCCCACTTCTGGTTTGCCCTTGTCTCTTTCAAGTAAAGAAATAGGGGGCGGTACATATTCTCGTCCCGTTGCTATGTTGAGTGGTCTAAAGCCAAATTCTTTTTCGCTATCATCTCCACTTTTAATTAGTGGTTTTTTCATCATGGGCGTTATTGGTTCTGCTTTTGGCATTTCTACATCGCGAGCTTCATTTGGTGCGATTTTTATTTGAGCCTCTTTCATTTCTGGCACGCCATCTACATTCTCATCTTTTTTACCAAAAAACTTTTGCCATATTAGGCCCAAAAATTTCATGTTTAGTGTCGCATCAAATACAACAAGAACAGACACTATAAATAGGGCGATAAGGATTGTGTAAGACGCTGTTAGATCAAAAAGTTTTAAAAGGGGGTATGAAATGACGTTTCCAGCAAGACCTCCTTTTTGAGGGAAGAGGAGGTTGATTATTCCCAATCCAGAAAGAAACAATATAAGCGAGCCGATTGCCTGTGTTAGGGCGAGGTTTTTCTTTAGGGATTTGAGGAATGAAATACCTAAAATGATGAGTACTATAGGAAGTAAAAAGTAGCCGATACCAAGCAACGTTTCAAGGATGTTGTATGTGTATTTTCCAACTATCCCAGCTTTACTCATGGCCGATAGTCCTAAGAATATAGCAAGTACAAATAAAATGACGGCTAAAATAGCTTGCACGGTTTCCTCTCGAAGATTTTTTAAAGGATTAATATTTTTCTTTTCTTTGATGATTTTTTTTGCCATGTAAATGTGTTCATATTTTAACACAAAAAAATAGTGAGTCTGTGCACTTTACTTTTGTCTTTTTGGCATCTATAATGGACATGTACAGTTTTCTAGTGAGTCCTTTACTTAAAAGACATTCAGTAAAGGACAGATAAGAGACAAAAAGCATGGATGATAAAAAGGACAAAAATCAATATCCACAGGTATCAAATTTGAACAGTGGCGTAGGTCAAAACTCAGAATCTACTAGTAATGAGGGCGTTTTTCGACATTTAGGTATATCGGACAAAAACTTTGTATTTCAATACAAAAAGACAGAAAAAATTTTAGCAGCACTGTATTTGGTGACCAATTTTCTTTCTACACAAGAACCTTTGCGTTGGGAAATTCGAGAGCTCAGCTTGAGTTTGCTTTCCAACATTATGTCACTAAAGGACGCTTTACCATCGCAAAAAGATGAGTTGTGTAAGGTTATAAAAACATCTGTTTTGGAAATTATTGCACTTCTTGAGATCGCACATTTTGCGGGTTTTATTTCAAATATGAATTTTGAAATATTGAAAAAAGAGTTTGTTTTGTTGCTCGATTCTGTTTCTAGTACAAAACAATCTTTAGAATCTTTCATACTTCCAAATAATTTTTTTAACGATAATACTATTTCTCAGGTTGTGGATAATTCTACGAATTTAAATGTAAAGGACAGAAATATATCTACTGCAGCACCAGCTGTTTTTAAAGGACAAAAACCCGTTGCACCAGCTGTATACGGCTCTGTAGAGGTAAAAAAGAACAACCGCCAGCACATCATTATTGATCTACTAAAAAAGAAGAAAGAAATCATGGTAAAAGACGTCGCTTTACTTATAAAAGATTGTAGTGAAAAAACTCTCCAGAGAGAGCTATTGTCAATGGTGGAAAAGGGGGTTTTAAAGAAAGAGGGTGAGCGTAGATGGAGTAAGTATTCTCTTGCTTAAATCGTTGCTTTTTTGGGCTTTTTGGTATAGTATTCCTGGGTTGGTCTTACTCTGTATCTGAGTTATCCCCAACGCTTGTTTTGCAGGTTATTCTGGGAAAGGGTATATTTAACCTTATCCGAGTGTAAGAATAGCTGTAATATTGCGTCTAGATACAGGAAGGCTGATTACGAATGGTTCGTTGACAATTTAATATGGGTTTATACCGCAAGGCTTTTTCTTTTATGGCCGTTTTTTCGCAGACAAGCAGACCAAGATTCTATAACTAGCCCGTTTACCTTGTGTCGGTTTACCTCTGAGTTCACTCGTTGGATGATGAGAGTAAATTAAGGTGGCGGTGTAGTTTCAGTGCGAGTTTTACAGACGTGATCTTTTTAGTGGACGTCGAAAGAAAATTAAAAAGATTACAAGAATTAGAAAAATTATAAAATAATTTCTTTCCCGAAATATTATTAATTTAAAGGGAAAGAATAGTTCGTTTATTACAAAAAATATATTATGACTTTGAAAACATCAAAAACTGCAAAAGTTTTTGCCGGAGTTGTTGGTTTCGCGATGGTGTTAACTTTTGTATTTGGAGCAACAGCTCCTGTTGCAAAAGCTGATGCATCAACAGACGCACTTATGGCATTAATTGCTTCATTGCAAGCTCAAATTGCAGCATTAACAGGCGGATCTAGCTCAACTACAGTAGGTGGTTCAGCTCCAATGGGTCCTTTGACAAACGGTAGCTCTGGTGCTGAAGTTACAAAACTTCAGAATTTCCTTATCTCAAAAGGATTCGGAATTACAGCTGGTGCAACTGGATACTTCGGTGGACAGACACAGGCAGCTCTTGCGGCTTTCCAAGCAGCAAACGGAGTTACTCCTGCATCTGGTTACTACGGTTCAGTTACAGCAGCTAAAGTTGCGTCAATGATGACTACAACTACAACTACTACAACTACAACTACAACAACTTCTAACCCAGCTGATCTAGAAGGAACAGATGGTATGATTTCAGATGTAAGCGAACTTTCTCAGTACAATAATGAGGAGGTTGGTGATGGAGAAGAAGATGTAAAGGTTCTTGGATTTGAAGTTGAGGCTTCAAACGATGGAGACGTTATGTTGAAGTCTGTAAAAGTAAGCTTTGATTCAACAGGAAACGGTGGATCAGATAATCTTGATGATTACGTTGATACTGTAAAGGTATGGATGGGATCTGAGGAAATTGGATCTGCTGACGCTGATGATTTTAACGAAGATTCATCAACAGTTTATTCAAAAACTATCACTCTAAAGAGTGGTGTGATTGTTAGATCTGATGATACAGAGAAGTTTTACGTATCTGTAGATGCAGTAAGCAATCTTGACTCTGGAGATATCTCAGGAGACTCTTGGACAGTTGATGTTGAGAATATCCGATTCATTGACGGTTCAGGTGTAACTACAACTGAGACTGGTTATGATTTGGATGGAATGAATGTAGGCATTGCATTCCAAAGCTTCTCACAAGCTGCTGATACTGATTTGAAAATTTCAACTGATTCAGCAAACAATCCTGATGCTGGAGTGATCATTATTGATGATTCTTCAGATACAGACGATGTTTTGCTTTTGGCGGGAAAGATAGAGGCTGAAGGTGACTCAGATATAGTGATTGATGAGTTCCCAGTTACTCTTACTACTGATGGTGGTGCAAACGTTACAGCTGTAACTGGATCAGTAACACTTACACTTGATGGTGAAGAGTACACAGAGACTGTATCTATCTCAGGCGCACTTACTGGTACTGTAACATTCGACAATCTTGATTTCACTATTGGTGCTGGAGAGACTGTAAAGTTCTCAGTATCAGCTGATATCAACGATATTGATGCTGGAAACCTTGATGAAGGAGACACACTCGAAGCTTCTGTTACAGACACAAACATAGACTACATTGATGCTGAAAACGAAGAAGGTGACCAGTTAAGTGATGATTCAGAGAAATCTGGAACAGCTACTGGTGAAGAGCAGGAATTTAGAACAGCTGGAATTCAGTTGACTTATGTTTCAGGTACTGGTCCAACAGCAGATAATGCTGTGGCTAATAATGATCTTGGAACATTCACATTGAAATTCAAAGTAAAGGCTATTGGTGATACAGTATATGTGTCAACATTGGCTGATGCAGCTCTTTCAGGAAATACAGATGGAAAAACAACAATACTAGTTGACCGTGCAGGTACAGCTACTGTTGGTGGTGTGTCAGCAAGCTTAAGAAACGTTACTGACAACGACACGACATCTGTTGGATTGTTTGAAATTGAAGAGGGGTCAGAGGAAACATTTGAACTTACAACAACTGTTCAACTTCCTACTGCTGGTCTAGCTGGAGTATTCCACGCTGTACTAGGAGGTGTTCGATGGACAACAGATGCAACAGATGCACTTCCATCAAATTCTTACACTTCAAATCTATCCGAGTTCTATAGCCAAGGTACTCTTAACTAACAAGTTTTAGAGATTCTGGTTTAAGAAATTAGAAGGTTAAAAAACAAAAACCGTCCTTTATTGGGCGGTTTTTGTTTGCTTGAAAAAGTCCAGTTTTTAATATAATGTGATACTTATGAATACAGATATAAGTACTTGGCTTAATAGGATTTCTGATTGGATTGTTTACGTGTTTTTTATCTCTTTCCCCTTCGTCACCACTCAGTATTTTTTGTATAGCGGCACATCTGTCAGATCGGCTGTTTTAATTTTAGTGTCTATTTTGGTGTCGGTACTTTTTTGCTTTTCTGTTTTAATAAAAAAGAGTCAGATCTCTATACCAAAATCTCCAATATTTTTTGTTCTTGTCTTGTATTTTATTTCTATCGTTGTTTCTGCTTTTTTGGGGCTTAGCTTTGATATGTCTTTTTGGTCTATTCTAACAAGAACATCTGGCATCTGGTATTTTTTGCATCTCGGTTTATTTTTGTATGTTTTGTGGATATTTATGTCCGACAAAAAAAAGCATCACACACTTATTTTACTCTCTGTCATTTCATCATCGCTTTTTTCTCTGCTTTCTTTTTTGGGTCCGGAGGGTCTGGGGTGGTTGTTTGGGGGATACAAAAACGACGGATTTACTTTTGGAAATTCTTCTTTTGCCGGCATGTATTTGTTTGGAGCTTTTCTACTTTCTCTTTATTATCTTTTACAATCAGAAAAGAAAAAGTGGTGGATGTTTGTTTTACCGATACTTATACTTATCAATCCTTATTTTTTAAATAACGATATTTGGTTTGGTAATTTTTCTAGTCTTATCGGAGAAGCACGACTTTCTACTTTGGTTACTATTATTTCGCCATTAGGGCTTTTGGCATTTTGGCTTATTTCTAAAATTAAAAACAAAAAAGTCTTTACTAAAGTTTCTTACGGTATGTTTGGTGTGGTGGTCGTCGGTGTGGTGGTCTGCGCAGTGTCTCTTCTTTCTGATGGTGGATTTTTACGAGAAAAATATTTAGCTCAAGCTACACCGGCTCGTCCACTAGTATGGTCTATGACTGAAAAGGCAATATCAGAAAGACCTGTGTTTGGATGGGGAGTAGACAACTTTGAAAGAGTTTTTGAAAGGGAATACAATAACCATCTTCTTGAGAGTAAATATGGCGCAGAGGCTTGGTTTGATAGACCGCACAATATTTTTCTAGAGCAAGCAGTGGACAATGGTTTTGTAGGACTCACTCTTTATTTGCTTGTTTATGCTGTAATCTTGCTTTCTCTTTTGTATGTTTTTGTAAATACAAAAGACAGAAAAGACAGGATTTTTTCCACAATTCTTTTTGTGTACTTTTCTCTACATTTAGCTGAACTACAGACAGTGTTTGATACGACGATTTCGTATCCAATGCTCGGATTTATGTTTGTGTCTGCTGTGGTGTTGTATCAACGCACACGCAAGGAAGTCACGCAAAAATCTGGGGAAATTATTTTGCCAAATCCTGCAAAATACGCTCTCACTACTGCTGTTGTCGTTTTTTGTGCTTGGTCTTTTGTGTGGGGATTTGTGCCTTATGTGCGTGCACAAAATACAAATGGATATATACGTACTGTCGGCTCAGCTGAAAAAAGAATTCCTGTATATGGAGTACTCTTTGGATCTAGTGTAGATGTGCATGCTTTTTTGTGGAGGACGGCCGTTGATTTTCAAAGGGGTATTGGAGAAAATCCAAAGGTTTTAAATGATCCAAAAAAGGTTGCTGATCTAAAAAAAGAGGCACAGATTTTTGAAGATGAATATCGCAAGTACACAGAGGCTCATCCGGACAATTTTAGAGCACAATTAAATTTTGCTGATATTTTAATTTATCAAACTCTTTTTGGAGAAAACAAACTTGAAGAAGCGCAAAAAGTGCTCGACACAGCTACAGCCCTTGTGCCAGCAAGTCCTCAGCCGTATTGGATGAAAGCTGTGGGGTATATCTATATGCGTAAATTTGATTTAGCAAAAGAATATGCAAAAAAGGGTCTAGCTCTCAACCCAGAGATTGAAGAGAGTCAGCACGTAATGAAATATGTAGAATCTTCCGCAAAAACATTCCCAGAGATTGATTTATTTTTCTTTAGACAAATATGACAAAATATTTTGATAAAACTTTTTTTAGATTTCTTGTGGGTTTTGTATCTATTCTTGCCATTAGTTTTTCAATCACTTTTGTCGCTATTTATTTTGAAGAAAAATCTAGCGTCGACACTAATGACAGTTTAGACCCTTCGGCGTCCCAAGCGACGACCGTAGAATTTTCTGCTGATGACGACTGTTTGACAGATGGGGATTGTTAGGTATACTGGTCCTCATAAGGTCAAAGACAAT
>CAYTVX010000012.1:7831-19095 GCA_964441885.1 uncultured Candidatus Saccharibacteria bacterium | reverse complement strand
CCACGCCGACCCTTTTTCACTTCAAAAGAAAATTCTGTCGCGTCTTTCATGCCTACTGATACAGATCCGCCTTTCATGAGACCTTTTGAAATAATGAGGGACGCAACGGGTGTGAGAATTTTGTTTTGAATAATTCTTTTGAGGGGTCGCGCGCCGTATTGTGGATTGTAGCCCTCCTTTGAGAGGTACGCCAAAACTTCCGGAGATACATCGAGCTTGATCTCCTTTGCAAGCAAACGAGCCTTCACCATTTCCACTTGTATTTTTACAATCTGCTCAATAGACTCACGTGACAAAATATCAAAGACGATAATATCATCTAATCGATTGAGAAATTCTGGTCGGAAATAATCTTTTAAACTATCTGTGAGTTTATTTTTTACATTTTCATAGCTTTCTTTTTCTCCCGCTTCTGCAAAGCCGAGCTTTTGCATCTTGTCTATATGTTGAGCACCCACGTTTGAAGTAAGGATAATGACAGTATTTTTGAAGTTGACTGTACGACCCTTTGCGTCTGTGAGACGGCCGTTGTCGAGCACCTGCAAGAGAATATTAAACACCTCAGGATGTGCTTTTTCTATTTCATCAAAAAGAATCACTGAGTATGGTCGGTGACGAATAGTTTCGGTAAAACTTCCACCCTCATCATGACCCACATATCCTGGAGGTGAACCTATGAGCTTTGACACAGAGTGCTTTTCCATAAACTCAGACATATCTATGCGGATGAGTGCTTTGTCATCGTCAAACATAAACTCTGCGAGTGCTTTTGTCAGCTCTGTCTTTCCTACGCCAGTTGGGCCAAGGAAAATAAATGAACCAATAGGACGATTTGGGTCGGCGATGCCGGCACGTGATCTTTTTACTGTATCGGAAATCTTTTTTACAGCTTCATCCTGACCCACGATGCGATTTTTAAGCACCTCTTCCATACGGCCGAGTTTTTCTGCTTCTGCTTCAAGCATTCGCGCCATAGGTATACCTGTCCAACGCGCTACCACCTCTGCAATATCCGCTTCTTTTATTTCTTCGCGTATGATACTTCGTGAACTCTGCAACTTCTTGAGACGTTTTGTTTTTGTATCCAAATCTTTTTCAAACGCAGGAATTTTTCCATATCGAATCTCAGCCGCTTTTGCTAAATCAATACGCGCCTCAGCAGCCTCTGCTTCTAGACGTAGTCCCTCAAGCTCTTTTTTCACAGCTTTTATACCCGCAGCTGTTTCTTTTTCATTTTTCCACTTAAGTTCAATCTCTGATGTTTTTTCTTTTAGATCTGCGATATCTTTTTCAATTTCTTTTAGGCGAGCTTTTGATTTTGGAGTTTTTTCTTTTGAAATTGCCTGCTTTTCTATTTCAAGTTTCATGATGCGAGAATGCGCCTCCTCTAGAACTGGTGGCATATTTTCTAGAGAAATTTTGAGCACAGATGCAGATTCATCAATGAGATCTACGGCCTTGTCTGGCAAAAATCGGTCGGTGATATATCGACTACTTAAGTTTACCGCAGCGACGATAGCATCGTCCGTAATACGCACACCGTGATATAGCTCGTATTTTTCTTTTAGTCCACGCAAAATAGTAATAGCGTCATCGATGCTTGGCTCATTTATAAACACTGGCTGAAAACGTCGTGTCAAAGCAGGATCTTTTTCAATATGTTTTTGATACTCTTTCAGGGTCGTCGCACCAATGGCTCGTAGCTCTCCACGAGCTAGTGGTGGCTTGAGCATATTTGATGCATCTATAGATCCCTCTGCAGCACCAGCGCCTACTATGGTATGTATTTCATCGATAAAGAGCACGATCTTTCCATCCGCTCGCTCTATTTCTTTTAAAATATTTTTTAGTCTTTCCTCAAACTCTCCGCGATATTTTGTACCAGCAATTAAAAGACCAAGATCAAGAGATACAAGCTCTTTGTCTTTTAGTGACTCTGGCACGTTGCCTGTAGCGATACGTATCGCAAGACCTTCGGCTATGGCCGTCTTTCCCACACCAGACTCACCTATCAAAATAGGATTATTTTTCTTTCGGCGAGAAAGTATCTGGATGATACGAGAAATTTCATTGTCTCGCCCCACCACTGGATCAAGCTTATTTTCATGCGCTAGCTTTGTGAGACTGCGAGTATACTTTGCAATCGATTTAAATTTTTTCGGCTGTTGCACATCGCTAGTTTTTTGTGTTTTTAATTCATCAAGAATTTTTAAAACTCTATTTTTATCAATCTTAAACTTTGCAAGAATTTCACGAGCAGTTCCAGGTACTTCTGTAATTGCCACAAAAAGATGTTCTGTAGAAACAAATTCATCACTCATTCCGGCAGCAATTTTGGCACCACTTTCAATGGTGTGTGCAAGCTCTGGAGTAAGATAGATTTGATATGAGGGTGAAAGTGTAGACGCTGTTTCAGGAGATTCTATTGCCTCCAAAATAGAGTCAGTAAGAAGTATCGTATCTATTTCAAGCTTGTCCAAAATAGAAGAAACCATACTTTCTTCTTGCAAAATAAGTGCAGTGAGTAAATGCAATGGATTAACGTGATTTTGTCCACGCTCAATAGCTAGCTCGTGTGCCTTTCGTATAGCCTCTTTTGCTTTTGTGGTGAAATGATTAAATGGTGGCATATGTTTTGTTTAATACAGCGACATAATACAATAATGAACCAGTGGTGTCTATGCTTTTTTAAAAGAACCTATTTTTCAGAGGTTGCCACAGAAATTGCCGTCTTGATGAGACCAATCGGAATAAAGTTTCTGTTCTGAATTCCAAATACATTTGAAACATTTAGGCCTACCACCTGACCAGAAAGGTTGAGAAGTGGTCCACCTAAAGCACTGTCTTTCAAAGTAACGTCTGTTTCAATGAGTGAAACATAGGAAGGAGTGGAATTTACAGCATCTACACGTTTCAACCCCGTCACCCTTCCCGTTGCTATTGAAGTACTTTCAATCCCACTTATACCAATAACCGACTGTCCAAGCTGAAGAGATTCTGAATTACCCAAAATTGCCGAAGAAAAAACACTTGTGTCATCTTTATCTTTTTTGATTTCAAAAAACCTTACGTCTAATTCTTTTTTCTGAGCCAATGCCGACAATTTATATTTTTTTCCATCAGACATCACTGCATAATACGTGGCAATTGGACTAAAATTCTTTTCATCCGCAACAACCAGACCTTCTTTTGTAACAATGAGTCCGAGACCGTAAAAACTGTTGTCTGCATCGAGCTTGATGCGCACAATACTATTTGTATTTTTATTAATCGCATCAATAATCAAGTCTTCTTCTTTCACCACCACAGTAGTCTCTTTTGTAACTGTATTTTCTTTTGAAGGAGATGGTACCACCTTTTCAATCGTTCTTTCTACAACTCTATTTATTGTCTGCGTCACGGCCTGTGGCACTTCGCTTAAAAGTGAGAAAGTGATTATGCCAGTACCAATAGATACAACAAAACTAAGGAGTAAACACAGGAGCACAATTTGAGTTTTAGTAAGATCTTCCATATCTCAATAATAAGAGAAAGGACACTCTTTTGCAAACGAACGTTTTTATATATAATAAAACCTACAAATAGATATTTTCTACCATGCAAATTACCACAGACGACATTTTTATATATGCATTCTTGGCTATCGTATTGGCACTCATTGTGCTTGTTGTACGCCTTGAAATAAGAATAAAAAATCTACTAGGCGGTACAAATGCAAAAAATATTGAAGAAGGTATGAATGCATTGCGTTCAGAACTCAAAGCAATGCAAACTTTTTCAGAACAAGCGAGCGCCCATTTTCAAAATATTGAAAAACGCCTAAGAAAAAGTATCCAGAGTGTTGAAACGGTTCGCTTTAACCCATTTAAAGGAACCGGCGCTGGAGGCAACCAAAGCTTTTCCACATCTTTTACAAACGAACATGGTGATGGCGTTGTTATTTCAAGTCTTCATTCTCGTGAACGAGTGAGCATTTTTTCAAAACCGCTAAAAGAATTTGGTTCTGAGTATGAGATGTCAGACGAAGAAAAAGACGTTGTTGGTAAGGCAAAAACCGAGTTAAAACAAAAATAACCAACAAAGTGCACTTTGTGCTATACTGCCCCTCTAGCTTAAGGGGCTAATTCATAGATTTTATGCCTAAGAAAACCACTCCAAAAAAGAATACAGAAGCTCATTCTACAACCCTGCGCGCGCCGGTGATTGCTGTTATGGGTCATATTGATCATGGAAAATCTACCCTTCTTGACTATATTCGCCAGACAAACATTACAGCAAAAGAAGCTGGCGGTATTACACAACACGTATCTGCATATGAAGTAGTACACAAAGCACAAAGTGGAAAAACACATAAAATCACTTTCCTAGATACACCAGGACACGAAGCTTTTCAAGCTCTTCGTATGCGAGGTGTGCAAATTGCCGATATAGCTATTTTAGTTGTATCAGCTGGTGATGGAGTAAAGCCACAAACACTAGACGCACTCAAGTGCATAAAAGAAGCAGAGATACCTTACATCGTTGCTATAAATAAAATAGATTTACCAGACGCAAATATAGAGCGCACAAAACAAAGCCTTGCAGAAAATGAAATATTTATAGAAGGATACGGCGGAGACATCCCAGCTGTAGCAATTTCCTCAAAAACCGGAGAAGGTATAAACGAACTTCTCGATATGATGATTCTCGTCGCCGAGCTTGAAGAACTTACAGGAGAAGAAAATGCGCAAGGTGAAGGAATCGTACTTGAAAGTCATTTAGACGCAAAAAAAGGTATCGCTGCTACAATCGTCATTCGAAATGGAACTATTTCCCAAGGAATGTTTGTGGTGGCTGGAGAGAGCTCATCTCCTGTACGAATAATGGAGGATTTTCTTGGAAAAAATATCAAGGAAGCAACATTTTCAAGTCCAATATGTATTATTGGTTGGGATACCCTTCCGTCTGTAGGTGCTTCATTTAAAACATTCGCAACACGAAAAGAATCAGAAGCTTATCTACTCACTGTAAAAGAGAGAAATTTGGAGACTAGTACAAAAAAAACACCAAACAAAACACGGTCTACTCTAGATGGTGGCCCAGTATTAATCCCCCTTATCATAAAAGCAGACAAAGGGGGTAGCTTGGAAGCACTAATAGAAAAAATAAAACAACTAAAAAATGATCAAGTTGAGTTTACGATTATTCAAAGTGGCATCGGAGCGGTATCAGAAAGTGATGTAAAGCTTGCTCTAGGAAACACAAATTCTCTTATTGTGGGTTTCCATTCAAAAGCAGATGCGCGAGCAATAAGCCTTGCAGAAAGATCTGGAACACAGATTCAACTTTTTGACATCATATACAAACTACTTGAATGGCTTGAAACACTTCTTTTGGAACGCAAACCGCACGTGTCCGTAGAAGAATCTACAGGTAAAGCACGAGTTGCAAAAATATTTAGTGCATTAAAAGACAAACAAGTAATCGGAGGAAAAGTAGAAACTGGAAATATTTCAGTTGGCTCACAAGTAAAAATCTTGCGTCGTGATGTAGAAATAGGAGAAGGAAAAATCCGCGGTCTACAACGTATGAAAGAAAAGGTAAATGAAGTAGAAGAAGGTTCTGAATTTGGCGCAATGATTGAATCAAAAATTGAACTAGCTCCTGGTGATCGCATAGAATCTGTGCGTATAGTAGAAAAACAAATATGAGTATCCGAGAAGAAAAAGTCCGAGAACAAGTAATGCATCTAGCCGCACAGTTTCTCCGAGAAGAAGCGAGTCCAGCCTCAATGCTTACAGTTACAAATGCCATCTTCAATGAACAAAACAATATGGCGGTTATTTATTTTACCGTCTTCCCAGAAAAATTTGAGCATACTGCAATAGAATTTGCCAAACGTAAACGCAAAGATTTTCGTGAATTCGTAAAATCAAAAATGCGTATACGCGATATACCTTTCTTTAATTTTGAAATAGACAAGGGCGAAAAAAATCGCCAGCTCATAGATTCTTTGGGTGAAAATATGGTATAAATGGAAGTGGTCCATATACAAAGGCGTAGTGGCGAAGTTGGTTAACGCGGCAGTCTGCAAAACTGCTATACGTCGGTTCAATCCCGACCTACGCCTCATTACGTAAAGGTACGTAAACACCTTGCCCGGGTGGCGGAATTGGTATACGCGCACGACTTAAAATCGTGTCTCGAAAGGGATATGGGTTCGACTCCCATCCTGGGCACCAATACAGAAAACTTTCTTTTTGTTTGACTTTATACACTAAACGTGATAAAGTTTTTCTGAATCAAAATTGGACAAAAACGAGAACCGTACAAAAACTAACTTCGTCAAAATGACGGAAGGTGGTAGTCCATGTGGATCTTTGAGATTTTGCAGATTGTGTTGGGTCTTGACCCAGAAGCAAAGGAGGAACGTCTCACTCGCAAGCGCGCCAAGCGCAAGGCCAAACTCCTAGAGAAGATGGAGAAGGAGTACCGCCAAGAGCAGCTCTCTCATCTCTGGCAAGAATTCGCGGAGATGGTCACCGACGTGGACGAGTACATGCAGCTGATCTACAACAAGAACAAGAATTACGACGATCAGATCCGACGACGAGCTATCGAGGAGGTGTTCGTGGCAATCCGAATGTCACGAAACTCACTTTTCGAGCGAAACCGCCGGAGAAATCCGCCGATTCGCAACATGGAACTGCTTGCAGACATCTACTTCTCGTCACTCGATCTGTGTGGCACTTCCAAGAAGACGGTGATATTTGCCGAAACCCACCTCACGAAGGACGACTACCGAGAGTTTGAGCACCGAATCGGAAAGCTGATTGCTCAACAGACCTCACACAAGTAACACACATCTCGCCTATTGAATCCGCCGTTTGCCCAATTTGGGCGACGGCGGATCTTCATTTTATACAGTACTCATTTTAATTTTTCCAACAAATATGTTATAAAGATAACTGCTGTACACCCCGCCCATGGACTGTCTTGCTTTGGCCGGATGTAATAGTAGATGCAAAACATTTTACGATTTAATTCCGCCTATAGCTCAGTTGGTAGAGCAACCGCCTCTTAAGCGGTGGGTCCCAGGTTCGAATCCTGGTGGGCGGACATGCATGACGACCATTATTTTTCGGGGTCGGTTTATGTATTTGGGCGAGTGGCGTAATTGGTAGCCGCGCTAGTCTTAGGAACTAGTGGAGTAATCCATGGGAGTTCGACTCTCCCCTCGCCCACAATAAAAATAAGATGACACTTGACTTTTGTCATCTTTTATGATAAATATTATGTGGGTGCTCTTTGTCAGCACACACAAAAAAACAAGTGGCACGTTGTCACTTTCACAATATCCTGCATTTCCCCGCATTCACCTCGTACTCGTAAAGGAGTGGTCTCATGAATATGAAGAAGTTTTGGAACTGGGCCGTATGGCTCAGCATCGACATCGCATTCTGTGCGGTGTGCTGGATGATCTTTGGTTGGGCCACGGCAATCGTTGCCATCTCAATCATCGGCGTCGTCCTGGCGCTCGCACCGTTCAAGTGGTACCTGCTCGGCATCGTGGTGCAGTCGCTCGCAAGAGCTGACGTGTTCTTCACGACAGCAGAGCAAGAGTGCATTAAGTTCGTGATGAAGGGTGCTGTCTGCGTTTACATCTTGGCTTGGTGTAGTGGAAAACACGTTGACCAAAACACAGGCCAACTTGTACCCGGCGAACTCCCAAAGAGCTGGTGGAATCGGATGTACGGCGTAGAGTTCTACGGCTGGTACCCCATCAACGACATACTTGAGTGGGGTTTCGAGTGGATGAAGTACGTTAAGGGGACAATCGTGAGCAAGAAAGCTCGGGTGCGCGCTCTGAAGCGATTCTTCCCATACGCAATGAAATTCAAGAAGGTGGAGGACAAGAACGGCATTCCGCTCGACATCGAGATTGAGGTACAAACCGAGATCGTCAATCCGAAGCAAGCAGTCTTCGGAGTTGGCACTCATGGTCAGTGGATTGAGGTGGAAGAATCAATGGTTCTTGCCCGCCTCACGTCCTACATCGGGCAAAAGACCCTTGAGGAAATCACTCAAATGAAAGCGGAGGGCAGTGTCTCCGAATTCGTTAAGTACATGCTCAACATCAACGAATCAGTCGCTGGAGGAAATCCAGGACTGATCGAGCAGATCGGTGCCCAAACCAACCGATTTAGTCTCCTGTTGGTGGATCCGCCGGAGGAACTGCGCGCAGTGACTCAGGCTGCCTACCTCGCTTCCCAGAAGCTGGAAATCGCCAAAAAGGAAGCAGAGGGTATCGAGCGCACCGGACAAGCAAATGCTACTGCCAAGCTTGCAATGCTGGAAGCTGAAGCAACTGGTGCATTTGCCCTCCTTAGCAAGAAGGCCAAGGCCTTCAAGGAGATGAAGGAAGCTGGTGGTGAGAAGATGTACGTGGCAGAACAAGCTGGAAGGATCCGAGCTCTGAGTGTTGGCGGTGGTGGTCTGGGGATGATTGCAGAAATCAACCTCGACGACGACAAGTCTCCAAACAACAACGGCTCGGGCGGAGCGTCACCCGAGAAGGGACGTCAGTTCAGCAAGAAGTGAGCCACAACCACTTCAGTGTGTGCAATTTATTGGGGCCGCGCGACTCTCTGAGACGCGCGGCCCTTTCCATTTTCATACCTTTTTATAACAATTTTAATGCTTGACTTTTAAATAAAAATGTGCTAGTATTATACAAGGAATCACTAAGTTGCTCTTTGTCAGATTCCAAGAATATTTCTCGTAGAAAACAAGAACACCAACCACTTTACAGGAGAGACTCCGATGCAGATTATTGAGAACCCGTGGATCTTGGCCGCCGTTGCGACTATCGCCTTGGTGATGATCGTCATCACCTCCGTTGCCCTGTGGCGCCGGCGGCGTGCACCAGAGCTGAAGATGTTCGAGTGCAAGGCCATGGTGCCTTGGACGGCACCGGTGGAAAAGGAAAGCTGGGTATTGACCTTCATCAAGGCCAACCCACTCCGAGCAATTTCGCTCGGTGCCATGTGCCTCTTCCTTCTTTTGGGAATCCTCGGAACGCTCGGCGTTCTGTGGACCGCCCTCAATGTGTTGGGATGCATTTTGGCAGTCCTAGCTATCGTGGGTGGCCTGATTGTGGGCTGGGCTCGTTCACGAGACCTGACACAAGATGCTCCTGCCGTCGGTAGCACCACACTTACGGTGTGGATGATTGGTGCAGTGGCTGTCCTCGTGACAGCTCTCGCACTGCTCATCAAGCCAATGATGATGCCCTACTTGGACAGCAAGTGGGCGGAATGGTCAAAGGAAGAAGTTGTGGTTGCAGTGCCGGTTCAAACCAGCACTACGATTGCAACATCATCAGTGGTGGCTCCCGTGTTGGCAACCCCAGCGTTTACGCTGACGCCAGCACCGGTAGTTGATGCGCCGTTCACGGCATACCCAGATCGCTGGACGCCGTGGTACACGATGCCAGTTCAAAACGTGGAGTTTGACTCCACGAGTGTCCTCGACTTCGAGTTCGAGGAAAAGAACACCGGGCGTATCGTCAAGCGACAGCACATCCCCGGCATCGGCATTCGTTACCTGTTTCAAGGTGACGCTCTGCGTCACGAAGAGCCGTTGGGGGCGGTGACACGGTACCGGCTGAAGGCAGCTGGCAACACGGCTGTGACCTACACAGCACAGACCAAGTAACGAGAAAGGAATCTGAAACCAAAGGCGGACGACAGGGTCATATACCCCATCGTCCGCCTCTTTGTTTATATGTGGTTTTTATTACAATCCATTACCACCAAGATACACCGGCACAGACACACCCACTGAATGAAGAATCAATTTTATAATAGAGTAAACAGAAATCATAATAAATATTCCGACTACTCCCCATAAAATATTTTTCTTTCCTTTTTCTCTACCGTCATCAGTATTTGAGTTTCCAATAAACTGCACGATTCCCCAGAAAAATACAACAATAGCAACAACAAACATCAAAACAACAATAGGATTCAATACAAAAGTAATGATGTTGTTAAGAAGCGAGTTGATTGTCATAAAAAGACCTAATACCTTTAGTTACCAATTCTTGGAACAGGAACGCTTGTTTGTCCATTCAAGTCTAGAGCACTACCAATGAAAGCAGTAAGACCCCAAACACTCGCAGCAACAAACAAAGCTACAAGACCCCAAATCATTATTCCCCGTCCTTCTTTTCTCTTGTCTGGATCACCCGCATTGAGAACAAAAACCGCAAGACCCCAGAAAAAGTACACTAAAATCAAACTGAAAACGATTGGAATAACGTTTTTAATAATGTTTCCTATTGCAGTAATAATGTTTCCAACATTTCCCAAGATAACATCAGCAGATGCTATAGCTGGTAGAAGGAACAACGAGCTCAATATAACTTTTTTCATCTTTCTTATAATTTACTTAAATAATAAATCTAACAATAATCAATACCACCATAATCATACTATCACAGTCAACCAAAAACAATGGTTTTACTGTGAATAACGCCTACATTACATAATAATTTATCCCGCCCTGATTGGACAAATCTAGACCAGAATTAATAAAAGCCACTATTGCCCAAATAGAAGCCATTACAAACAAGCCAATTACACCCCAAAACATGAGTCTCCTTCCCTCTTCGTGAGATTCTTCATTACCAGCGCCATACACAAACCGGCCTAAACCCCACAAAAACACAATAAGAGCCAAAGAAAAAACTATTGGAATAAGTGCAAAAACAGCAGAAGTAGCGGCAGAAATGAGTCCACTGATACCAGACACTTCTGCACTTGCTATAAATGGTGTGAAAAAAAGTAAACTTAAAAAATATGGAAAATATTTCATAAAATTTTAATTTGAAAACTGAGGAAGGCCCGGAACAATAAGATAGCTAAGACCAAAAAAATCATGATACAGAAAACTCACGATACCCCATATTGAAACCATCACAAACAACCCAACAATACCCCAAACCATTATATTTTTTGCTTCTTCGTGAGCAGTCTCACTTCCCGCTTTGTAAATAAATTTTACAAGTCCCCAGAAAAATACCAAAAGCGCTACACCAACCAAAAGAGGTATGAGCTGTATTGCGAGCTTAATAAAAATACACACGATCGCTCTAAAATTGGTTGGGGCTGAAGAAGATGGGCATCCACCACCAGAATATCCAGAACCAGGCACAACTGTACCGGAGCCATTGTAGCCAGAGCCTGGGACCACTGTGCCAGAACCATTGTAGCCAGAGCCAG
>CAYTVX010000012.1:0-7731 GCA_964441885.1 uncultured Candidatus Saccharibacteria bacterium | reverse complement strand
CCATTGTAGCCAGAGCCTGGGACCACTGTGCCAGAACCATTGTAGCCAGAGCCAGGCACTACCGTACCTGAATCACCATAACCCGAACCAGGAACTACTGTGCCAGACTGACCATCAGACGGAGGAAAAAAAAGATCAGCAGAACTAACAAAAGGAAAAACCATTGCAATAACAGCAAGTGTGACAAAAAATAAATTAAGAATTTTTTTCATAAATTATATATTACAAATATCACTGGAAGGTCCCGCTATCTGACAAACTGTACTTTTGATAGCCTGAGCAATGGTGAGTGAGCCTAAAAGTACCGCCGTACCTATCACAACACCCCAAAATGTTTTCTTTGCGCTATCTAGCTTTTTTTGATCTCCACCAGCTGTTACAAAAAGATACCCTGAGTAAATAATAAAAAACACAACAACCACAGCGCCTATTGGTAACACTATTTTATTGAGTACGAAAGTTACAAAACTAAACAAGCTTGATGGAGCGCCCTGTGAGCCACCCTCAAAAGGATTTGGGAAGGAAATGTTGCTTCCACCAGAACCCGGAACAACTGTTTGTGCGTAAACGACTGATGCAGAACACAACACTACAAATAAAACAAAAAGTGTTAAGAGTGTAAATTTCATGTACTTATTATATTTTTTTTGAATCATAAAGTCGAATTTTATTTTAACAATGAAAAACTTGGGTTAAGCAAGCCTACGATAGTGTGTACAATAAGCCAAGCTGTGAGGATAAACAAAAAACCAATAGAAACTTTTGTAAAAATCTTTTTTGCGTCGTCCATTTTGCTTTGACTACCAGCAGAAGACAAGTATAAAAATCCAGCCCAAGCTAGTGCTATTGCTGCAAGTGGGATAGAAAACAAAATCAAATAATTTATTATGTTTTTACCAAGCAAAAGAAGTTCTGGAAAACCACAATTGGCACCACAGTTTGGCACAAGTGGAGGTGGCTCTGCAGCCAAAGCAGAAAATGGAATCATACTCATACTCACAAACATTAATATTTTTTTGATGAAACTTTTCATAAATTATTTTCCACTACCAAATAACAAATTAATTTCTTCGTCTGTACGTTGCACAGATTCACCAGCAGTACGCCTACCAGCAGTTACCGACTCTATCATCTCTTTAAAGATTGTGTTTGTTTCTGCACGATCTGGTTGCAACCAACCACGAGATTGTATTGCACTATCGTAAAAAATAGACATAAATGCGTCGGTTGGTTTTTGTGTTAGTAAATCCCTGCGCACCGGCGGAAGTTTTGTGAGTTCACTTAATTTGAGAATTACGGGCTGACTAGAAAATAACATCGCCACCTGCACAGCCGGAGCAATGTTTTTTGAAGCTTTCGTTACCGCTAAAGCATTCATTTTCCCAAAAGTTAAAACTTTTTCAGATTCTGTAGACTGTGGCATTTTTGCAACATCAAAATTTAAATTTGGATTTTTATTTTGAATGTCTGCTATTTCTGAAGCATAACCAAAATATGTCGCGAGGTCGCCAGAAATAAAATAATTTCTTGATGATGGAAGAGAGCGATTCCATGAATAAAAAGGTTTGAGTGGATTTATAAACTCTGTGTAAAAACCAAGGGCCGCTGTGGCAGGCAAAACAGGAGAATTAAACTTATATTGCAAAAAACTCACAACTTCTCCATTTTGCCTACCAGAGATTACGCCACCGGCTTGCATTATAAGGGTGCTCAAAATCTCGGTAGCGTGTGACACGTTGCCGTATTCACCAAAAGCAATAGCACTTTGACGTACATTTAAAGCCCCATCTTTTGTGGTTAGGCGTGGAGTTAAATCATAAAACTCACTCCAAAATTTAGGAGGTGTTCCCAAGCCAACATTTGAAAAGATAGTTCTATTCCAATACATCACAAGAGGATCTACGGTAAAAGGAACAGCCAAAACCCCCTCTGGCGCAAGATACAACTCGCCCTCTTCTATGAACGTGTCTTTAAAATTGCGTTCTGGAAAATTTTTATATGGTATTGGAAATATTTTATTTTTATATTTCAAAATTAAGTCTTGAGGTAGGAAAAATAAATCCGGCCCTTGATTTGAAGCGAGTGCCTCAATAAAATCTTTTTCAAATTTTGCTTCATCTTTTTGGACATAGTCAATCTTGATTGTTTTACTATCTTTAAGTCCAGCCGCAGTAACAAGGTCTGAAAAATAACTACTAGGAAGCGGTCCCCACACTACAACCGTCGCGAGACTTTGCCCAGAACCAAATTTGCCCAATGAAAAAATAAGAACTCCCAATAAAATACAGGCACCAAAGACTCCCGTAAGCACCAACTGAAATTTACTCATCTCTTTCATATTATTGTTTTTTGAATATTATTCCGTAATGATGTGTACCAGCATCAAACTCTTTTTCTATAGAAAAACCCTCGGAAAAAAGAGTTTTACACGCAGTTTTTGTAAATACTGCTTCCTTGTGCGGACCAAGTCCACCAAAAGAATCAGTCCAATCTATAATAAATAATTTTCCACCCGTTTTAAGAATTCTTTTTGTCTCATCTCTAAACGATGTTTTGTTTTCTAGTTGAAATAAAATGTTACTAGCGATAGCTCCATCTACACAACCATCGTGAAGCTTTGTACCACCAAGCTTTTCTATATCACCCCAAATAATTTCAATATTTAAAAGATGTTTTTTATTGGCCTCATCTTTAATACGAGAAAGAAGTTCTTTTTGCACATCTACAGCATATACTTTTCCAGTGTCACCCACCGCCAAAGATGACAACATAGAATAAAAACCCGAACCAGCGCCTAGATCGGCTATGGTCATACCAGAATGAAGGGCAAACTGTTCAATATTTTTTTTAGGATCAGAAAACATTCGTAATCCTAATTATACTGATTATAAACAGATAAGAGAAGCGATTTTATCCCCGTCTCGAAGCTTCATAATGCGCACACCCTGAGTTTGTCGGCCCAGACTTGGAATCTCTTTTATATCTACACGAATCACCTGACTTTTTTGAGACATAGACACCACCTCTTCCTCTTCATCTGTAACCACCTGTGAGCAAATAATGTCACCTGTTTTTGGAGTAACTTTTGCAGTTTTTATGCCAGAACCTCCTCGTTTTTGAATTTTATAATCATCAATAGAAGTCTTCTTTCCATAACCGTTGGCGCTAATCACTAAAAGTGCAGCATTTTTTGAATCTTTTTTCACAACCTGAGCTGTAATAACCTTGTCACCCTTTCCAAGCTTCATTGCACGCACGCCACCAGCGCTTCGTCCCATTTCACGTATATCAGACTCTTTAAAGCGAATAGACTGACCTTTTGAAGTAGCTATGACTACACTATCGCCCTTTGTTACAAAAGCTACTGAAATGAGCTTGTCTCCTGGTTTTAGAGAAATAGCTATCAAACCACTACGTCGAACATCATGAAAATTTTCAGCTTTTACTTTTTTAGCAATACCATCGGCAGTAACCATAAGCAGAGAAAGCTCACCAGTACTCTTTGCTTCTTTTGGCATAGCAAGAAGTGAGGTGACTCTTTCGTCATCACTAAGAGAAATATAATTGACGAGAGATTTTCCTTTTGTGGCACGACGACCCTCTGGAAGCTCGTACATTTTTATCTGATACGCTTTTCCGCGGTCAGAGAAAAAGAGCATATCGCTGTGAGTACTTGCTGTAAGAAGCATAGAGACGAAGTCTTCTTCCTTTGTGTCCAAATCTACCACACCCACACCGCCCCGCTTTTGGCGACGAAATTCATCAGGAGAGGTCCGCTTCACGTACCCACCAGAAGTAA
The DNA here is from genome assembly GCA_964441885.1 of uncultured Candidatus Saccharibacteria bacterium. Classification (GTDB taxonomy): domain Bacteria; phylum Patescibacteriota; class Minisyncoccia; order Phycocordibacterales; family CALRHW01; genus SICJ01. The sequence goes on along the minus strand of CAYTVX010000012.1, from coordinate 3,932 downwards.
GCACAAGAGCGTTTTCTTCATCAGGAATGAGATCTTCTACAGAAATAACTTGCGCACCACCTTTCATCACGGCCGTACGACGATCATCACCATACTTTTCTCCAATTTCTTTAAGCTCAGTTTTGATAATATCCAAAATCATTTTTGGTTTTGCCAAAATTTCTTTGAGTTTTATGATGAGCGCCTGAATAGCTTTTAACTCATCTTCAATTTTCTTTCTTTCTAGACCAGCAAGACGCTGAAGCTTCATCTCCAAAATAGCAGTTGCCTGCAAATCAGAAAACTTGAATTCTTTTTTAAGATCAGCATGCGCTTCTGTCACATCTTTTGCTGCACGAATAAGTTTGATGATGCGATCTATGTGGTCGAGCGCCTTTTTTAGACCAAGTAAAATATGCTCACGGTCTTCTGCCTTTCGTAAGTCAAATTCTGTGCGACGTCGTACTATTATTTGACGATGCGCTATAAACTCAGAAAGAAAAGTTTTTAAAGAGAGTGTTTGTGGCACTCCGTCTACAAGCGCAACAAGATTAAAATGGAAAGCGTCTTCAAGAGGAGTGTGCTTGTACAAAGAGTTTAGAATTTTTTGTGGATGAGTGCCGTTTTTTAAATCAATTACAATACGAATATCTTTTGTAGACTCATCGCGAATACCTTTTATGCCTTCTATCTTTTTGTCTCGCACTAAATCAGCAATACGAATAATGAGATCGGCTTTTATAACACGATAAGGAATAGAAGTGATAATAATTTGAAACGTACCCGCTTTGTTTTCTACGATTTCAGCCACACCACGTGTTACCACACCGCCACGGCCCGTTGCATAAGCGTGATGAATATCTTTTTTATTAAAAATAATTCCACCAAGAGGAAAATCTGGGCCTTGAATAAACTCTAAAAGGTCTTCGGTGGTCGCTTCTTTGTTTTCTATTAAATGCACTGTGGCAGAAATCACCTCTCGTAAATTATGAGGTGGAATATTTGTTGCCATTCCCACAGCGATACCAAGTGTTCCGTTTAAAAGTAAACTAGGTACAGCAGCAGGAAGCACTACAGGCTCTTTTCGTGTGCCTTCATAATTTGGTCGCCAATCTACAGTGTCTTTATCCAAATCTCGCAAAAGCTCAGAAGCTATGCGAGACATTTTTGCTTCTGTATAACGTGGAGCAGCGGCATTGTCTCCATCAATAGAACCAAAGTTACCCTGACCAATAACGAGTGGATATCGAAAACTAAAATCTTGCGCCATCTTTACCATTGCATCATATACAGACACGTCGCCGTGTGGATGATAGTTTCCAGTAGTGTCTCCAGTAATTTTTGCAGATTTTCGAGTTTTTGCGCTAGCTGTGAGATTGAGCTCGTGCATTGTATAAAGGATGCGACGATGTACAGGCTTTAGACCATCACGAATATCTGGCAAAGCACGAGAAGTAATCACGGACATCGCATAATCCAAGTACGAATCCTTCATTTCCAGAGTAATTTCGCGAGGCAAAACGACGCCTCCTGAAGCGTCTTCTACAATACTCTTTTTTACATCCTTTTCCGCCATATATAGTCTATTATAACATGTTTAACGAGTATTTACAGTTTTTGCTTCATACTCCTGACTAGTATTGGTAATCTCTTTTGTGACTTCACTCAGACCCCCTTGCACTGCGTTTTGAAAACCGGAAAAAGCACTTGCGACACTTTGTTTGAGTGTTTTAAGTGGGGTGAAAATATTTTCTTTTGTTTCAGTGCTAGCCATTTTTTCAGAAGAGCTACTGCCAAAAGTAGAAACCCAAATAGTAAATATAACCATCGTAATCAATCCAGAACTAACAAGTGCAAACATTCTTCTTTTAGACTCTGATCTTTGATTCATGCGTGCAATAAAATTGGACATATTTTAAAAAAATTAAGCGGAAGGATTTAAAACAATTATATCACCTTCTTTACCATCCAAATCTTTTCTTTTAATCGTCAACTTATCCACTCCAGATGAAGATTCTTCTCCCCCTTCTTTCAAAAAAGTTTTTAAAGCGTTTTTATCACCCACATCACCATAATGCATAGGAATAATAAGTTTTGGTTCTAGTTTTACTGCAAGCTTGTAAGCGTGCGCAGCATCAAGTACACCCTCACCACCAATCGGCACAAATAAAATATCGATTTCATCTAATGCTTCTAAAGTTTCATTGGAGATCTCGTTTGTACTAAGAGCACCAAGGAAACATAAATTGATACCCTCAAGCGCAACAGTGTAGATTGTATTAACGCCTCTTTTCCCATCGTACTCTGATTCTGAACCAAAGCCTTTTATGAACACTTCTTTTATCTCATACTCACCCGCACCAGAAACAACAAAAGGCATTCTGTCTCCGCGAGAAGCCATATCAAAACCATTGAAATCTTTGTGATTTAAACTCGAAAGTGCGATATCCGCACCATACTTTATAGACTTAAATTTAGAATCCTTGGAAATAGGATTGTAGGCAATAATAATGTCACCAAACTGTATTTTGAAAGACTCTAGGCCTTGGTATGAAATAATCATGATTTTAGGATTATAACACCCCATGCATTTATAGACAAAGTCGAGTTTTGGTGTATACTTGCTCCCATGTCTGATTTGGGGTTTTCCTCAAATTTTTAGGTGAGAAAAGACATTAAATTAGGCTTGTTACTCACAAACAAGCACATTATAAGCTTAATTATGACTACAAAAGAAAAAGAGGTTAAAAAGGTAGCGACTGTTGTTCTTGAAGACTCAGAATCAGACACAGAAGCTAGTGACAAGGAATCCAAATCAAAAAAGGATTCTTTAATGTCAAAGATTTTAAACGATACTAAAAACCCGCCATCTGCTGGTGACCTTGTGGAAGGACTAGTGATTGCGATTGAAAAAAGTGCGGTATATGTAAATATTCCACCATTCGGTACTGGTATAATTTTCGGAAAGGAATACATCAACGCTCGTGATATCATCAAAAAAATTAACATTGGAGACAATGTTGCTGGAAAGGTTGTTACTATAGACAACAAAGACGGATACATAGAAATTTCTCTAAAAGAAGCTCGCCAAGCACTCATCTGGAGCGAAGCAGAAGAAGCAATAGCAAACAAAACAATTTACGAACTTCCAGTATTGGAAGCAAACAAAGGTGGTCTTATACTTGCATGGCAAGGGATCAGTGGATTTTTACCTGCATCTCAGCTTAAAACAGAACACTACCCTCGCGTAGCTGACGGAGACAAAGATAAAATTCTAGAAGAGCTCAAAAAACTTATCGGCACAAAAATTGCAGTAGCTATTATTGGTGCTGTACCAAAAGAAGGAAAACTAATCTTCTCTGAAAAAAGTCCAGAAACAAAAAACAAAGAAAAAATCATCGGCAAATATGTTGTGGGTGATGATGTAACCGGCGAAGTTACAGGCGTTGTAGACTTTGGAGTATTCATGAAACTAGAAGAAGGTTTAGAAGGTCTCGTACACATTTCTGAGATTGATTGGACTCTAGTGGAAAACCCAAAAACAATGTTTAAGATTGGTGAAAAACTAAAGGTAAAAATAATTGAAATAAAAGAAGGAAAGATTTCTTTATCTATCAAGGCTCTCAAAACAAATCCTTGGAAAGAAGGTGAAAAGAAATATAAAAAAGATGACGTGGTGCAAGGTGTCATCATCAAGTTCAACAAACACGGAGCGCTAGCAAGCATTGAAGAAGGTATTGCTGGACTCGTGCACGTATCTGAGTTTGGTAGTGAAGCAAAACTCCGAGAAAAACTAAGCCTCGGAAAAAGCTACACATTCAAGATCACATTGTTTGATTCAAAAGAACAAAAGATGGCATTGTCTTTTGTTGGGGAGAAATAAGAACGACACAAAAACAGCCTTCTCGCTAAAGCGCTACGCTAACCCGCTCGAAGGCTGTTTTTGTTTGTCT
>CAYTVX010000011.1:6788-19120 GCA_964441885.1 uncultured Candidatus Saccharibacteria bacterium | reverse complement strand
CAACTATCCTATTTTCCTAAACGCAGATCACACCTACTCCGTAGAAAAAGTAAAAGAGGCGATAGATGCTGGTTTTGATTCTGTGATTGTAGACGGTGCAAAACTTTCATTTGAAGAAAACGTAGCGATGGCTAGTGAATGTGTAAAATACGCGCGCGCTTGTGGGCGCGATGTGCTAGTCGAGGGCGAGCTCGGATATATTGGTCAATCATCAAAAGTGCTTGATGCAATTCCAGAGGGCGTTGATTTGGGTGAAAGTACTTTGACGAGTCCAGAGCAAGCAAAAGATTTTGTCGCAAAAACTGGCGTAGATATGCTCGCTCCGGCTGTCGGCAATTTTCACGGAATGCTTCGCGGTGGAGTAGATCCAAAATTAAATATTGAACGTATAAAAGAAATTTCCGAGGCGACAGGCATTCCTTTAGTACTTCATGGTGGCTCAGGCAACTCTGCTGAGGATTTTCAAGCTGGCATCACCGCGGGTGTGGGCATTGTGCATATCAATACAGAAATCCGCGTAGCATATCGTGATGCTCTAAAAATGTTTTTACAAGAAAATCCAGAAGAAGTTGCTCCTTACAAGATTCTCAAAAGCGCGGTCGCGGCCGTAGAAAAAGTGGTGGAATCTAAATTGAAGACGTTTAACAAACTCAGTTAAAACTCCAGCAATGAATCTAAAAGAAGAATTACAGAAAAAAATAGAAGGTGAGTGTGTGGACGATGCAAAAACTCTCGATGTGCACAGTCGTGATGCGAGTTTGCTCGAGGTAGCGCCGCGCCTCGTGGTATTTCCAAAAAATTCCGCAGACCTACAAGAGCTAGTAAAATTTGTAAATGAAAATCGCACGCAAGACCCGACTCTGTCTATTACAATGCGCGCCGCTGGTAGCTGTATGTCAGGAGGATCGCTGAGCGAATCCATCATCGCAGACGTGTCAAAAAATATGCAGGGCGTGCTGGGGTTTGAAGATATGACAGCGGATGGAGGCAGTGCTCGTATTTTGCCCGGAACATTTTATCGCGACTTTGAACCAAAGACCTTAGAAAAAGGCCTGATCCTGCCGTGTTTTACGGCATCAAAAAATCTTTGTGCACTCGGTGGCATGATTGCCAACAATTGTGCTGGAGAAAAAAGTCTGCGATATGGAAAAATGGAAAATTATGTGCAGGAGCTCAAGGTGGTTTTTGCCGATGGAAATGAGTATGTGGTCAAGCCACTCACTCGCGCCGAGCTCGACGCAAAAATGGCGCAAGGCGACTATGAAGGCGACCTCTACAAAAATCTTTTCTCACTCATCACCGCAAATCAAGAAAAAATTTCGGCAGCAAAACCTCAAGTTTCAAAAAATTCCGCCGGATATTATTTATGGAATGTTTGGGATGAAGCCACCGGCATTTTTGATCTGACAAAGCTCATCGTCGGCTCGCAGGGCACACTCGGCATTGTGACAGAAGGCAAACTTCGTCTCGTGCCCGTAGAAAAATATTCAAAACTTTTTGTCGTATTCATGCGCGATCTCAAAAATCTCGGCAACCTAGTGCGCGAAGTGCTCGAGCTCAAGCCAGAGACAGTAGAATCATACGACGACAGCACCATGAAGCTCGCTATTCGCTTTTTACCAGAGATGCTCAAGAGTATGAAGACGGGAAGCTTTTTCAAACTCATGTTTAGTTTTATTCCAGAAGTTTTCATGATGCTCACTGGCGGTATTCCGAAGCTCATTTTACTTGTCGAGTTTAGCGGAAATGATGAAAAGAAAATAGATGCAAAGATGAAAGAGCTTCACGCAAAAATCGGTCACTTTAAATTTAAAATGCGAGCGACAAAAAGCATGAGCGAATCAGAAAAATATTGGACTATTCGTCGCGAGAGTTTCAACCTACTCCGCAAACACGTACACGGTATGCGCACTGCTCCTTTTATAGACGACGTCGTCGTACGACCAGAATTTTTGCCAGAATTTTTACCAAAGATGCGCGCCATTCTCGACCGTCATAAACTCATCTACACCATCGCTGGTCACGCAGGCAACGGCAATTTTCATATTATTCCGCTCATGGACATGAAGCAAAAGAAAAACCACGACCTCATCCCAATAGTGTCAGATGAAATTTTTGACCTTGTAAAGTCTTATGATGGCTCATTTACCGGCGAGCACAATGACGGCATCATCCGCACACCATATTTAGAGAAAATGTTTGGCGCGGAAATCGTCGCACTTTTCCAGCAAACAAAAGACATCTTTGATCCGCACAACATCTTCAACCCAGGCAAAAAAGTGGGTGGCACCGTAGATTATATGATGGCCCATTTAGCCAATAAATAGCGTACCTATTGATTTTTTACACTACATATATATAATGTCTGAATGCTTAGTTTAAACATAGAAACACGAGATATCTCTGCAAATTTAAAAACCCTTAAAAAACAAGGCTTAATGCCAGCTGTTTTCTATGGAAAAAAGGAGAAATCTACACCAGTATCTGTAAAGCTTGCTGATTTTTTGAAGGTCTGGAAAAAGGCTGGAGAATCATCAGTCGTAGCTTTAAAGGGTGCACAAGGGGAAGATCTTGAATCTCTTATTCATGATGTAGATTTAGATCCAGTTACTGATATCCCTCGTCATGCTGATTTTTACGTATTCGAAAAAGGACATAAAATTGAGGTTAATATTCCTATTGATTTCGTTGGTGTTGCTCCAGCTGTAAAAGATTTGGGCGGTACCCTTATGAAGGTTCTTCGAGAACTCAAGATTGAGGCTATGCCAAAAGATTTGCCACACGAAATAAAAGTGGACATTTCTATTCTTGTAAATTTTGATAGTCAAATACTCGCCAAGGACATAATTCTTCCTACCGGTGTAACTCTCGTAGAGGGTTCTGAAGAAGTGGTAGCTCTAGTAGCCGAAGCAAAAGAAATCGTAGAAGAGGTAGCGGCTCCTGTGGATCTATCTGCTATTGAAGTAGAGAAGAAAGGTAAGAAAGAAGAGGAGGGTGCTGATGGTGCGGGAGAAGAAGCTTCAAAGTCAGAATAGTGCTAAAATAAAACAAACTCTTTTGTTTTATTGTTCAGAGTTTTTTCCATATGCACAAATCTAAACTTCTATTATCTATAGTATTACTCACGGCACTTGTATGTGTCGGCAAAATCACCCTAACCGGTGATTTTGTTTTGGCTTCGTCGTCCACAGAAGATGCGATAGCCGAGCGTGAGGCACAGCTCCGTGAAGAGCTGGCTCAAACAGAAAAAGATATTGCACAGTGGCAAGCCGTCTTGCAAAGTAAGCGAGGCGAAACAGCTTCTTTGTCTCGTGACGCAGCGATTTTGAATGCAAAAATTCAAGAAGCACAACTTGTTATAAAAGCACGTAGTCTGGCGATAGAGCGTCTTGGTAAAGACATCGGTCAAAAAGAAAAAACCATAGAAACTCTTGAGGAAAAAATTGAGCGTGGTAAAGAATCTTTATCTCAAATCATTAGAAAAACAAATGAGATAGATGATTACAATATTGTGGATGTCGTACTTTCAAATGAGGAAATATCAGGTTTTTTTGCGGATCTCGATTCTTTTGATTCAATAAAAAAATCTCTAGCTGATTTATTTGTTCAGATAAGAGAAAATCAAACCCAAACAGAAAAAGAAAAAGGCGCCCTTTCAGAAAAGCAGGATGAAGAGATGAATACTAAAGCTGCGGTGGAGCTTGAGAAAAAAAGAGTGGAGGTCAATGAAGCTGAGAAAAAAAGACTTTTAGCTATTAGTAAAACGCAAGAAAAGACTTATGAGCAGGTACTAAAGGAGCGACAACAAAAAGCTGCGCAAATACGTTCAGCCCTTTTTGCTTTGCGAGATAGTGCAGCGATTCCTTTTGGAGACGCACTTAAATATGCTAATGAGGTATCAAAAGCAACTGGTGTGCGTCCAGCCTTTCTTTTGGCGATTCTTACACAAGAATCTGATTTGGGTAAAAATGTTGGATCATGTTTGGTAAAGGATATTAGTACTGGTAATGGAGTTGGTAAAAACACTGGCACAGCTTTTCAGCAAGTTATGAAAGCTCCTCGTGATACAGTTCCATTTCAGAATATAGCTACGCGCTTGGGACGTGCTTGGAATATGACCCCCGTTTCCTGTCCACCTGGTTATGTATATTACGTTGGTAGAGGATTTGGTGGTGGAATGGGACCTTCTCAATTTATTCCGTCTACTTGGGAATTGTTTAAAGTGGCCATTGGAAATGCTTTGGGTATCGGTGCTGATGAAGCTGATCCATGGAATCCTGAGCATGCTTTTGTAGCTACCGGAGTATATATGCGCGACCTTGGCGCTGGTTCTGGCGTATACAGTGCCGAGAGAAATGCTGCGTGTAAGTATTATTCTGGACGTTCTTGCGGTGTACCTGGTGGACCGGCCAACACTTTCTACGGAGACCAAGTAATGGCAAAAGCACAGAGTATTCAGGTCAACATGATAGATCCTTTAAAGGATTTGTAGTATCGTTATTCACAATCATGAAAGCCGTAATCTTGGTTGCAGGAAAAGGTACTCGAATGGGCGAGTTAACAAAAGAATTACCCAAACCCCTTTTAAAAATAGGAGATAAGACACTTTTAGAATATAAATTGGAAGCTTTGCCAGAAAGTATTGATGAGGTAATTTTAGTCATCGGTTATTTGGGAGAAAAAATTCGTGAGCAGATTGGCGACTTTTATGCTGGGCGAAAAATTGCATATGTTGAAGCTGAACCACTTGGTACAGCATATGCTCTGTGGCAAACAGCACATCTTTTGAAAGAACATTTTGTTGTAATGATGGGGGATGATTTGTACGCACGATCTGATATAGAAGAATGTTTGAAGTATGATCAGTCCGGACTTATTTCAGAGCTGTCTGGTCCTATGAGTGGAGGAAAAATAATTTTAAAAGATGATTTTATAATAGATATTTTAGAGGGAAAACATCCTGAGGGTGGGCTCATTTCTACTGGTTTGTTTGTTCTGTCGCCAGAAATTTTTGAGTATCAAATGCAAAAAATACCAGGTCGGGAAGAGTGGGGAATTCCTCCTACAATCATGCAATCTACTGGCAAAATGCCCATTAGAGCTGTGCTTGCTAAGAATTGGAAGCAGATCAGCTCTCCAGAGGATTTACGTATTTCTGATGAGGAATTGGCTAAATTTCTCTGAGCAAATATTGCAAAAAAACTGCTTTATTGTTATAGTATCGCCCATGAAGAAAGAGTTACATCCTACATATTTTGAAGAGGCAACTGTTGTGTGTGCCTGTGGTAATAAATTCATACTCGGCTCTACAAAGGAGAAAATCGAGGTGGAAATTTGCAGTGCTTGTCATCCATTTTATACTGGTGCTGAAAAGGTGCTCGATACAGCTGGACGTGTAGAAAAGTTTAAGTCTCGAAAGACAAAGTCTGACGCTATTCCAAAAACGGTTAAAAAAGTTAAGGTTTCTAGTAATAAGAAAGGTTAACGACAGAAGACTCGTTTGAGTAATACTTTTTCCGGGTACGGATTTTTTGAAGCTTAAAAAATCCTGAAACGCTCGCGCCGACGCGCTCGCGACCCCCTCCAAAAGCATTACTCAAACGAGTTTTTCGGTTGTGCTAAACTTAATTAAACAAATGGACTTAGAGAAATACAAAAATAACGTAAAGACCAGCTATCTCGCTGAACATTATGCAAAACTTCTTCAAGAAGAAGCGGGTGTTTTAGAAATGTCTCATGGTGACGCGACGATGAAGGAGCTTGCCACAGAAGAGTTGAAAAATATAGAAACTCAAAAGACAGATATTTTAAAACAGATGGATGATATTTTGGTGGCCGACAAAGAAGAAGATGAGTTTCCAAATGAGATAGTGCTTGAAGTGCGTGCTGGCGCCGGTGGGGACGAAGCGTCTCTTTTTGCTCAAGAGCTTTCTGAAATGTATGAAAAATATTCTGTAAAACGCGGTTGGAGCTTTAGAAAAATAGATGAATCACAGAGCGCTTTGGGTGGCTACAAAGAAGCTTCTTTTGAAATAAAGGGAAAAGACGTATACAAAGATTTGCGTTTTGAGACTGGTGTCCATCGCATTCAGCGCATACCCGCTACAGAAAAAATGGGTCGCGTGCACACCTCTACAGCGTCTCTCGCCATAATGCCGATGCGCAAAAAAGTGACCGTGGAAATAAACCCCGCAGATTTAGAGGTAGAGTTTTCTCGTTCTGGTGGTGCCGGAGGTCAAAACGTAAATAAGGTGGAGACGGCCGTGCGTATTATCCACAAGCCTACCGGTATAGATGTGCGCTCTACTTCTGAGCGAAGCCAATTAAAAAACAGAGAAAAAGCTATGGGTATTTTGGGTGCAAAACTAGAAATGCTCGCTCAGGAGGAGGCAGCAAAAAAGATTTCTCAAGATAGAAAGGGGCAAATCGGTACGGCCGATAGATCAGAAAAGATTCGCACCTACAATGTCCTTCAGGATAGGGTCACGGATCATCGCATAAAGGAATCTTGGCACAATATAGAGCAGATTTTCCTTGGAAATATCGATCAAATCATAGAGGCTTGTAGTAAATACGGTACAGAGTAAAACCCATTGCACTGTGCCACATAATCTGGTAGACTCTCCTAGTGTAGTTATAGCGAGCGTTTGCTTGCTTTTTTGCAACAAAATCAATTTTAAAATTTATGGAAGCTAAGAATTCACAAAAAACAGCTATAGAAAGTCTCTTTAAAGCAGGGGCGCATTTTGCTTATACAAAATCACGACGACATCCATCTGCAAAACCCTTCATTTTTGGAGTAAAAAATAAGGTTGAAATATTTGACCTAGAAAAGACACACGAAGAATTAGAAAAAGCAAAAGCTTTTGCCCGATCTATTGGTGAAACCGGTGGACAGATTTTATTTGTTGGCGGAAAAAGTGAAGCAAAAGAAGCAATACGAAATGTAGCACAATCTCTAGGTATGCCTTTTATTGCAGGACGATGGATTGGTGGTAGTCTTACCAATTTTCCGGAAATTCGAAAGAGAGTAACAAAACTAGAAACTCTTACTGCTCAAAAAGAAAAAGGCGAGCTTGCAAAGTATACAAAAAAAGAAAGACTTCTTATTGATCGAGATATTGATAAGTTACAGTCACGTTTTTCTGGACTTGTTCCAATGAAAGAAATGCCGAAGGCAATGTTTGTTGTTGATTCAAAAAAAGAACACATTGCGATTGCTGAAGCAAAGCAAAATAATATTAAGATTATAAGTCTTTCTGGTTCAGACTGTGATTTGAGTGAAGTAGACTATCCAATTCCAGCAAATGATGTTTCTATGCACAGTATTGCGTATGTTGTTGGTGAAATCGCTTCTGCATATAAAGAAGGAAAAGAAACAAAGAAGGTGGTCTAGGGCGTTTTATTAGTTGTTCTTTAAAAAAATGGAAATTACTACAACACAAATAAAAGAATTGCGAGATAAGACTGGTATCTCTGTTATGCAATGTAAAAAAGCACTTGAAGAAGCGGGTGGAGATATGGAAAAGGCGATTTTGATTTTGCAGAAAAACAGCAAAGCAACAGCTTTAAAGAAAACAGAGCGCACCCTTGGTTCTGGTGTGGTGCAGTCTTATATTCATTCTACTGGTTCTGTAGGTGTACTTGTTGAGCTTATGTGCGAGACAGATTTCGTGGCAAAAAATGAAGATTTTAAAAAACTTGCTTATGATATTGCTATGCATATTGCTGCAGCTGATCCACAATATTTAAGTAAAGAAGATGTTTCAGCAGAAGCAAGAAAATCTGCAGAAGAAGTTTTTGCTGGTGAAGTAGAGGGTAAACCAGAAGAGTTGAAGGCAAAGATTTTGGAAGGTAAGCTCAATTCTTATTTTGGAGAGCGTTCACTTTTGGATCAGCCTTATATTAAAAATCCAGAAGTTACTGTCAGGGGTTTGGTAGAAGGTGCCGTGCAGAAGTTTGGTGAAAAGACCGAAATAGGAAGATTTGCTCGTTTCTCAACTAAAAAATAAAGTAACAGTATGACTTTCTCAATTTTTGCAGTATCATTTGTGGTGTGCTCTCTCATGTTAATGATGCGCTTTTGGGAGCTTAAGCACAAAAAAGCCCTTGCTCATACAAGATTTTTCAATAAAGTTGATGTAGTATTGGAAAGTAAGCTTGTAATTGTACGGGCAGATGTTCTTAGAAAAAAACAGGAAGTTGTGTTTTTTGTGACTCATCACATTCCATTTTATGTTTGGAACAAGGGTCGCGACCTTACAAGTGGTCTGCAAAAACGATATGAAAAGATCGAGCGCACTGTGCGAGGTAGAAATATGATCAAGCAGGCTGGTGAAGTGTCTCCGTTCATTAAGAATATAAAAGAGAAAGAAGAAGTATTATAACGCCACCTTAGCTCAGTTGGTAGAGCAGCCGTTTTGTAAACGGCAGGTCGTCAGTTCAAGCCTGACAGGTGGCTCCAATAGGGGTTCTAAAAAGTGTATATGTCAGAAGCTCAACATCCTTATAAACCACCACACATTGGCAGAGCCACGGAACTCTCTGGAAAAGATAGAGTTTTGTATCGCTCGCTTGAGATTTTACCTGGTTTTCTTGCGTGGGGTACTATTTTGGGTGCAATAATTTTATCTTATTTTAATCCAGTATATGCTGCGATATTTATTATAATTTTTGATTTATATTGGTTGTTAAAAACAGTTTTTCTTTCTATCTACTTACGACACAATTGGCGTCGAATGAAACACAACATGTCTCTCGATTGGAGCGCGATGCTTACAAATCTAAAATATGAGCATGTGGTGCATCTTGTGATTTTGCCTTACTACAAAGAGTCTTTAGAGGTCGTTGAAAAAAGTATCCAGGCACTTCTTGATACACAATATGATAAGAAAAAAATAGCCGTGGTCCTTGGGGCAGAAGAACGTGTGGGAGAAGAGGCACAAGAAATCGCTAGGCAAATTCAAAAAAAGTATGCAGACAAATTTGGATATTTTCTCATTACTTCGCACCCACTAATGCCTGGAGAAATGGCTGGCAAGGGTTCAAATATTGCTTATGCCGCTGAGGAAGCACGTGTAAAGATTCTTGATGCAAACAGTATTAATTATGAAGATGTGATTGTTTCTCCGTTTGATATGGATACTGTTGTTTACAATCAATATTTTTCTTGTATTACTTGGCATTTTTTAACCGCAGAAAATCCATATAGAGTATCATTTCAGCCAGTTCCACTTTATAACAATAATATGTGGGAGGCTCCCGCATTATCTCGTGTTGTGGCTACTTCAGGTACATTTTGGCAAATGATTCAGCAGGAAAGACCAGAAAAGCTTGCCACCTTTTCTTCTCATGCTCTTACCTTTAAAGCACTTTATGAAATAGGGTATTGGCAAAAAAATATGGTATCTGAGGATTCTAGAATTTATTGGAATGCTTTTATTGCTTATGATGGTAATTATTCTGTAACACCCATTTCATATCCTTTGTCTTTGGATGCAAATCTTGCGCCCACACTTTGGCAGACGATGAAAAATATTTACAAACAACAGCGTCGCTGGGGTTGGGGAGTAGAAAATGTTCCGTATACTCTTTTTTGTATGATTAAAAATCCAAGAATTCCTTTTTGGAAAAAAATTAAGGTTGCTTTTGTTCAGCTTGAGGGCTTTTGGTCTCTTGCCACAAATCCTATTTTAATTTTCCTTCTTGGCTGGCTTCCTATTTGGCTTGGAGGAGGAAAATTTAACACCACCATTCTCTCTTACAATCTCCCCATTGTCACCCGTGATCTAATGATTTTGGCGATGTTGGGTATTGTAATGTCAGCAGTTATTTCTGCGAGTTTTTTGCCACCAGCACCAAATGGTACAGCAAAACACAGAAAATTATTTATGGTGATTCAATGGATTCTTGTGCCGATTACTATTACTGTATTTGGCTCTATACCAGGTCTTGAGGCGCAGACCAGATTGATGCTCGGTAAATATATGGGTTTTTGGGTTACCCCAAAACATCGCGTTTCAAAATAAGTCCTGTGTTATAGTATTTTTATGAAACCAATTAGACCTAGAAAACGAACCCTTTATTTTCTGATTTTTTCAGCAATTTTTATTCTTGCTATTCCATTTTTAATTTTTTACTCTCTTGGTTATACAATCACCAATGATTATACGTTAGACGAGCGCGGAGGTATTTATGTTTTTGTACCAGAGTATGGTTCTGAAATTTTTGTTGATAATGAGTTAAAAAAAACCACAGGTACATTTCAAAAAGAACTTTTTTTACAAAATTTAAAACCACAATCTTATCTGGTTTTAGTTTCAAACGAGCGTTTCTGGCCATGGGCAAAAAAAGTTTCAGTTACAGAAAAAGAGGTGTCACCACTTTATCCTTTTCTTGTGCCAAAAGATGTTGGTTTGCAGGAAATAAAAATTGCTACATCGTCGCTGGCAACTTCCACTCTTGCTGTATCGGGAGCCGAGTATAAAACCCTGAATCTTTTATTTGAAGAAAAGGTTTCAAACAGCATCATCGCTATTTCTACGTCCACAGACGCAAATGCTATCGTAAAAAAGAAAATGAAGATTTGGAGTGATGATAAAAAGATTTTTGCACAGTGGGTTGGAAGCGACACTAGAATACCTCCATACTTTTGTTCTGTAAGCGAGTGTGATCCACTGCTTACTATTTTCGATTCTTCTTCTGTGGTTCGTCATATAGATTTTTATCCCGGTAGAGACGATGCGATTATTATGTCGGTGGGTGATGGGGTTTTTGCTATAGAGATAGATACAAGAGACTTTCACAACTTCTACCCACTATATCATGGCAAAAAACCAGATTTTAGGATAAATAATGGTCGAGTCTACATAAAAGATACCGGCTTCTTGGGGCAGTTAACAGAGCTTTAATTAGGCCTTAAATAAAGCTTTTTGTCCTTGGTTTTTGCTTTGTTTTTTGATAGAATTAACAGATAAAATTATGGCAAAAGAAGAGAAAAAAGGGGGGTATACAGCTGATGCGATTTCCGTACTTGAGGGTCTTGAGCCTGTGCGAAAGCGACCGGGTATGTATATTGGTACTACGGGTCCAGACGGATTTCATCATCTTGTTACAGAAATTTTTGACAACTCCCGTGACGAAGCCATGGGTGGCTTTGCCAACAATATTGAGATTGTTCTTTTGCCCGGCAATCGTGTGCGTGTCGTAGACAATGGCCGAGGTATTCCAGTAGATATTCACAAGCAGTCAAAAGTTTCGGCTCTCGAAACTATCATGACGACCCTTCATGCTGGAGGAAAGTTTGGAGGCGAGGGATACAAAGTGTCCGGAGGTCTACACGGCGTGGGAGCATCTGTGGTCAACGCCCTTTCTATTTATACAAAAGCAGAAATTCACAAAGACGGTGGATATTACATGCAGGAATACAAGCAAGGAAAGAAAAAAGCTGCTGTAAAAAGAATTGGTGCATCAAAAATGAGTGGAACGATTATTTCTTTTGAGCCGGATGAAGAGATTTTTGGAAAACAAACTTTTGATTTTAATAGAATCGTGGGTCATATGCGTCAGCAAGCATACCTAGTAAAAGGCCTTCGTATTTCTGTGATAGATGCTCGTGAATATACAAAGGAAATACCAGAGGGTACGTTCTATTTCAATGACCTTGGTTTTGATGCTCCATCCCAAACTTTTTATTTTGAAGGAGGAATTCTTTCAATGGTGAAATTCTACAACCAGACTCTCAAACCTATTCACAAAAATATTTTTTATGTAGAAAAAGAAACAAAAGAATACGAGACTGTGGAAGTATCTTTGCAATATGTCGACGACATCACCAGTCGTATTCTTGCTTTCGCAAATAATATTTACAATTCAGAGGGAGGTACACACCTTACTGGTTTCAAGACTGCGCTTACTCGCACACTCAACGCTTATGCACGAAAAAATAATATTGTAAAAGATAATGATGACAATTTTACAGGTGAAGACGTACTTGAAGGACTCACTGCTGTTATTTCTATCAAACTTCGTGAGATTCAATTTGAGGGACAAACAAAATCAAAACTCGGTACTGTAGAGGCGCGTGGCGCTGTGGAGACAGCTTTTAGTGAAGCGTTCAATTACTTTCTAGAAGAAAATCCAGATGATGCGCGATCAATAATCAACAAAGTTCTTCTTGCGGTCAAGGCTCGAAAAGCCGCAAAAGCAGCAAAAGACAGTGTGCTTCGTAAAGGTGCTCTTGAGGGTATGACACTTCCAGGCAAGCTTGCAGACTGTCAGAGCAAAGACGCAAGCGAGTCCGAACTATTTATAGTGGAGGGAGATTCTGCGGG
>CAYTVX010000011.1:0-6688 GCA_964441885.1 uncultured Candidatus Saccharibacteria bacterium | reverse complement strand
AGAGCAAAGACGCAAGCGAGTCCGAACTATTTATAGTGGAGGGAGATTCTGCGGGAGGTACAGCAAAGTCCGGTCGCGACAGACGCATTCAGGCCGTGTTGCCTTTGCGAGGCAAAATTTTGAATATTGAGCGTGCACGTCTAGATCGTATGCTCGAGTCAGAGCAAATTAAAAATCTAGTCGTAGCTCTTGGTACGGCTATTGGCGACACCTTTGATATTACAAAGCTTCGATACCATAAAATAATTCTTGCAACAGATGCCGACGTGGACGGTGCGCATATTCGTACACTTATTTTAACTTTGCTTTATAGATTTTTCAGACCCCTTATCGATGGTGGATTTATATATATTGCTCAGCCACCTTTGTATAAAATAAAAAAAGGGAAAGAGGTTTTTTACGCATATACTGATGAAGAAAAAGCTCAAAAGCTTGGAAAGGATGTAAAACCAGAAGATATGATAGAAGAGGAATCTGTGGGAGAAGGTGCAGAATTTGCTGAGGGAGAAACTGGAGAGGCTAATGATAAAAGTAAAAAACCAAGGCGAGATAAAATTTCTATTCAACGATATAAAGGTCTCGGAGAAATGAACTCTGAAGAGCTATGGGAAACAACGATGGATCCAAACAATCGTATATTGAAACAGGTAAATGTTTTAGATGGTGCTGCTGCAGATAAGGTGTTTGATATTCTCATGGGTACAGACGTGCCATCTCGAAAATCTTTCATCCAGTCTAACGCAAAGAAAGCGACGATTGATGTTTAAAATGTATCACTTATAGATGAACGAAGATAAATTTATAGACGAACAAGCAAAATTGGTATGGGATTATATGTTGATGCATCATGAAATGAAACTCATGGATGCAATTTTTGCGCTCGGTTCAAACGACCTCGGGGTTGCTGATAGGGCTGCTGATTTATATTTACAAGGTCTGGGTCAGTATGTTATCTGTGCAGGAGCAAACGGAAAGGGTTCACGTCTTACAAAACCAGAGGCAGAAGTTTTTGGAGACATTGTTATCGCGAGGGGAGTGCCAAAAGAAAAAGTTATTCTGGAGCCGAATTCAATGAACACAGGAGAAAATGTATTATTTGTTAAAAAACTTATTGAGGAGAGGGGTCTTAAAATTAATTCGTTTATTTTAGTTCAAAAACCATATATGGAAAGAAGAACTTTTGCTACATTTAAAAAACAATGGCCGGGTCCAGATTGTGTTGTGACTTCACAAATTATTTCCTATGAGGATTACACGAAAGATCCTTTTCTAAGAAAGGGCGCCATAGAAACTATGGTCGGTGACTTAATTCGTATTAGAGAATATCCAAAGCTTGGATTTCAAATTGAACAAGATATACCAAACAATATTTGGGAGGCGGGGCAGAAGCTTCTGGAGTTGGGTTTTAATAAATACGCATTAAACCTTTGACTTAAGCCGTTTTTTCCTTTACAATGCTTTTTATTGCGTAGGTGGCGGAGCGGTCAATCGCAACAGACTGTAAATCTGTCGCCCATTGGGCTACGAAGGTTCGAATCCTTCCCTACGCACCATGAAAAAAGAAGTTGAGAGAAAAGGTCTGCGGACCTGGATAGAGGTGGATACAAAAGCGCTAGCGCATAATTATAAAGCTTTGCGTGGCGCTATTTCTGCTGACTGTCGACTCATGGCAGTGGCAAAATCAAATGCGTATGGACACAGTCTTTTAGATTTTGCGCGAGAAATAGAAAAGCTGGGCGAGGACTGGATCGGTGTGGACTCTATTGTGGAGGCTATTGCTTTGCGAGAAGCGGGGATTGTAGCACCGATTTTTGTGCTCGGTTATACACTTCCGGAGATGCTCTCGCGTGCGGCGGAGCTTGATATAAGTATTGCTGTTTCAACATTTGAAACTCTTGCCGCTATTAGCGCCGGCAATTTTTCTAAAAAATTAAAGATACATATAAAAGTAGATACTGGAATGCATCGTCAGGGTTTTCAAGAAGGGGAAATGACGCGTGTGATTGATGAGGTTAAAAAACTCGTCGATAAGATAGAAGTTGAAGGCCTCTTTACACACTTTGCTGCGGCAAAAAATCCGGCGTTTCCACAGCGCACTTTAGCGCAGCTAGCACTTTTTGAAAAATGGGCAGAGGCTTTCAAGCAAGCCGGCTTCAATCCAATCAAACACACTTGTGCTAGCGGTGGCGCACTCATTTTTCCTCAAGCGCATTTTGATATGGTGCGCGTGGGCATTGCAATGTACGGCCTTTATGCATCCAAAGAAACGGAATCATTTTCAAAAGATAAAATTGATCTTCAACCGATTCTTTCTTGGCGGACACTCATTGGCGAAGTAAAAAAAGTGCCAAAGGGAGATCGTGTCGGCTATGATTTTACAGAAGAATTTCAGCGAGATTCTAAAATCGCTATCTGTCCTATCGGCTATTGGCACGGATATCCGCGAAGTCTTTCCAGTATCGGCCACGTGATCGTAAATGGCAAAAAAGCTCGTGTGATCGGGCGAGTATCTATGGATATGATCACTATCGACGTGACGGATGTGCCTGATGTAAAAGTGGGCGACGTCGTGACCCTGATCGGCACAGACGGCTCTGAGACCGTTTCTGCAGGCGATTTGGCTGATCTCGTGGACGGATCGCTTTATGAGATGATTACGCGCTTAAACCCCCTAATAAAGCGAATATACGTCTAATCTATTGCTTTTTTTGACCGCTTAAAGTATAGTATTGCCTATGTCACAAGACCGATTAATCAAACTTGTTTGTAAAACTTGCAAACGAGCCAACTACCAAACTGGTAAAAACAAGAAGCTAGTTGAGCGAAAAATAGAGCTCAGCAAGTACTGTTCTTGGTGTAAAAAGAGGACTCCTCACAAAGAGGCAAAGAAGTAAGCAAGCAAAAGAAAAACGCTCCCTCACTAAAGCGCTTCGCTAACTCGTTCGGAAGCGTTTTTCTTTTGCTTTTAAATCTATCTATTATTTGTTAGCATTGGTGTCACGGGCCTATAGTTTCAATGGTAAAACATCGCTCTCCAAAAGCGCAGTTCTCCGTTCGAGTCGGAGTGGGCCCGCAGATTTAGAGAATGATTATTTCAGAAATTTTTGCAGGGATTTTGTGATTTTGTTTTTTTCCGACAAGGCAAACCACTGTATACGAGCATCGCGTTTAAACCAAGTCATTTGGCGTTTGGCGTATTTTACGCTTTCACTTTCTATTTTTTCTAGCATTTCTATGTGGGAAATTTTTCCTTGTAAATGCAGGGCAAGATAGCGATACTCAAGTCCTAGCTCCTCCATGCGTTTCCATGAAAGTCCGTCGCGATGCAGTCGTCGTGCTTCACCAAGCATTCCTTTTTTCATGCGCGACACTAGTCGGTCATGTATTTTTTTCTGTGATTTTTCAGGCGAGATTTTTATGCCGATTTGTAAAATATTGTAAGGAGATTTTTTGCTCGAATACACAGCAGAAAAATCCGGCACTTTTCCAAGTGCTTTGGCTATCTCTATTGCACGAATGAGACGTGGCCGATTTTGCGCATCAATATTTTCAGCACGTTTCGGGTCGAGTTTTTTTAGAGTTTCAAAAAGTTTCTCAGTTTTTTGCGCGCCGAGTTTTGCACGCAGAGATTTATTTGGAGGCACTTCTGGCAACACAAGATCATCTACAACAGACTGGATATAGAAGCCGGTGCCACCGCACAAGATCGGCACATTACCTCGCGCAAAAATTTCAGCAATTTTTTTGTCGGCAAGCTTTTTGAAGTCTGCTACTGTAAAATTTTTCCCGCGCGGATTTGCAACATCAAGCAGGTGATGCGGTACACCTTTCATTTCTTTACGAGTGATTTTCCCGCTACCTATATCGAGCCCCTTATACACTTGCCGAGAATCAGCAGAAATAATTTCGCCGGCACATTTTTGCGCGAGCTCTACAGCGAGATCACTTTTTCCAGAGGCAGTAGGTCCCAAGATGACAATGATTTTGATTTTTTGTAC
Organism: uncultured Candidatus Saccharibacteria bacterium; assembly: GCA_964441885.1. Lineage (GTDB taxonomy): Bacteria > Patescibacteriota > Minisyncoccia > Phycocordibacterales > CALRHW01 > SICJ01. The sequence continues at coordinate 2,690 of CAYTVX010000011.1, read as the reverse complement.
ACGCACAAATCTTTTAATTAAAGTTGCTGTATCCGTTGAGGTCGCTATAACCATTTAGGTTGCTGTCACCACTGAGATTACTGTAACCGTTTAAATTACTGTATCCGTTTAAGTTACTATATCCATTTAAGTTGCTGTATCCGTTGAGATTGCTATAACCATTTAGGTTGCTGTACCCATTCATATCACTGTTGCCAGTTAGGTCACTGTTTCCATTTAAGTTACTTTTTCCAGTCATGTCACTGTATCCAGTCATGTCGCTATTACCGTCCAAGTTGCTGTTTCCAGATAAATCACTTTTACCCGTCATATTACTTTTTCCAGTCATGTTACTCTTTCCATCCATGTTGCTTTTACCATTCATATTACTTTTTCCGTCCATATCACTATAACCACGCATATCACTGTAGCCGTTCATATCACTGTAGCCAGTTAGGTCACTCAGCCCGCCACCATAGGTAGAAGATTCTTCGTCTGTGGTTACTCCCAGCACTTCACCGTTTGGACAATCCGGGTCGGCAAAGTCTATCATTCCGTCCAAATCATTATCTATACCGTCATAACATCTAGGGCAGTCATGGTCGGCAGGCATATCTGTAAAACCATCACCGTCGTTGTCTATACCGTCAAAACAAAGGCCATACCAGTCTTCTGGGTAGGGTGTATCGCTTGGGAATTCAGAAAAAGCAAAAGACGGTAGGGCAACTACTGCGAGTAGAACTATTGTTATGAAAAATTTGGCTCCTGACATATTCGGATAGCATAATACGAAAAGACAGAAAAGTCAAGTCTTCAGTAGATTTTAATCAAATTTGTGCCGCGGGAGAGAATCGAACTCTCATGGATTGCTCCGCACGATTTTGAGTCGTGTGCGTCTACCAATTCCGCCACCACGGCAGTAGCTTTGAGTTTACATATATTTGAGCCGAAAATCAATTTTATGCTACAATTTCTCTATGTCACAATACTATAATGATTCAGTTTTTTGGGTTGAACTTGATAAAATAAAACCTAATCCATTTCAACCACGTCGAGAATTTGATCAAGCTCAGCTTCAAAGTCTCGCTGACTCTATACGCCAATACGGTGTGCTTCAGGCACTCATCGTTACACGCAAAGAGGTGCCAAAAGAAGATGGTGGCCTTGCTGTGGAGTATGAACTTATTGCTGGAGAGCGACGTTTGCGCGCGTCAAAGCTCGCAGGTCTTTCACAGGTGCCCGTGCTCATAAAAACCGGAGACGACAGTGATCTCATGAAACTTGAGCTTGCGATTATAGAAAATATTCAGCGCGAGGATTTAAATGCTGTAGACAGGGCACGCTCTTTTGAAAGACTCGCTGTTGAATTTAAATTTAAGCATAGTGAAATAGGACAGAAAGTAGGAAAAAGTAGGGAGTATGTCAGTAATACACTCCGCATACTTTCTTTGCCACCAGAAATGCTGGACGCACTTTCTTCAGGAAAAATTTCAGAGGGACACACACGCCCGCTTTTAATGTTGTTGGATAGACCAGAAGAACAAATGACTCTTTATAAAGAGATTATCTATAGAAAACTCACTGTGCGTGAAGCAGAAACTATTTCTAGAAAGATTGCTTTTGATAAGGTTCGCAAGAAAGAATATTTGGCAGATCCAGAGCTGGTGGAGCTTGAAGAAAAACTTTCAGAGTCACTTGGTACTCGTGTGTCTATAGAACGTCGTGATAATGGTGGCAAGCTTTCTATTGATTTTTTTTCAAACGATGACCTGCGCACGATTTTAGAGATGATAAATAAACAAAAAGCGAGTGGTGGGGCAACGGCGATGCTTGATAAACATATTGCAAATGTGGGTGGCGATAATTCTGTCGCGATGGCGGGCGAGCCAGCTGTCACAGCGATGCCTGATGCTATCGTGACATCTGATTTAGCTGACGATAGATCTAAAGAAGAAAAACAAGATAGTGAAGAAGAGCTTTACTCAATTAAGAATTTTAGTTTGTAGTTTATTTTTTCTCCAGCTTGTGCGGGTTGTGATTTGGACAAAATTTATCTGAGCATCTGTCCGGAATAGTTTTGGTGCCTTGCATCATGAGTGCAGGGCAAGGGCCGGTCTCGCGTGCGTATCCACAGATTTTTCCTGTCGGGCGAGATTTTATAATATATTTACAGTCAGGATAGTTGCTACAACTAAAGAAAATTCCAAATCGTCCTTTGCGTTCCATCATAAATCCTTTTTTACAAATAGGGCAGGCGACGCCGGTAGAGTTTTGTCTTTCTAGCTCAGGATCTTTTTTTATAAACTTACATTTTGGATAATTGTTGCAGGCGATAAATCGGCCAAATTTTCCGTCACGTTCTACGAGCATTCCTTTTTCGCAGTTCGGACATTTTTCGCCAGTCTCTTTTGGTCCCTCAAGTTCTTTGCCGGCTATGGTACGCGCGCCAGTACATTCTGGAAACTTTGAGCAACTCATAAACTTGCCGCTTTTACTGAGCTTGATGATCATGTCTGCGCCACAGACAGGACATTTAAATTCATCAGGTGCTTTGCCGAGGTCGGTGGCTTTTGCTAGCTTTTCTTTTGCCTTTACTTCTTTTGCAAGGGGTTTGTAGTATGCAGAAAGAGTTTTTTCATAATCTGCTTTGCCATGTGCTATTTCGTCGAGCTTGTCTTCCATTTCTGCGGTAAAAGAATCGCTGATGTAGT